>JAJYTC010000095.1 GCA_021793275.1 Deltaproteobacteria bacterium
AGCGATGCGGTCGCCTGGAGCCTTTTATTGAGCATCGCCTCCAGATCGGCCGCAACCATCTTCTTCTTGCTGATGTCGTATTCGAAGCTTTTCCTTACGGCTTTCACGCCCTTATCGACGGCATCCCGACTGATGTCCCAAAGGACCGTGTCGAACCCGCTTTTTAGCAAAACATGTACGATCCCGGACCCCATGACCCCGCCGCCCAGCATCGCCACCTTCCTGATCGGGAGCGGTTCGACGCCTGAAATGCGCGGCAGCCTGCCGGCAGCCCTGGTATTTAAAAATATGCCGATCAGGTTTTTGGCGACGTCTGACACCGCGCAGTCGCAAAAAAGCTCTGCTTCCCGCCGGATATCGGCCTCTATATCGAACGACAACCCTTTTTCCACGGCCTCGATCACTTTGAAGACGGCCGGATATCCCTTGGCCTTGGCGGCCGCCAGGAACTTTGCGCCGTTCGAAACGGCCTTGAGTTCGGCAGCGCTCGGGAGACGGCCGTACATATTGCGCGTCCGTCTGCTGTCAAGTAAAATCTCGCCCGAGACGAAGCGAGCGGCCGCAGTACAGCCGGCCTGCAAAAGCTTTTCCGGCTCCGCCGTTTCATCGACCAGCCGCCTGGACAGGGCAGCCTCGGAAGCGATGGGTTCTCCCTTGGTCATCATCTCGAGAGCGTTCGGTAGACCTATCAGCCTGGGTAAACGCTGGGTGGCGCCTGCACCGGGCATGAGACCGACCTGCACCTCGGGCTGACCGAGCCGGATTCCCGTGGCCGCCACCCGGTAATGGCAGGCCATGGCGATTTCAAGCCCGCCTCCGAGCGCGTTGCCGTTAATAGCGGCTACCACCGGCTTGGGTCCTGTCTCAATTTGCTTGAGGAAGCCCGACATGGCCTCGACACTGGGCAAAAGGGAGCTTTTGTCCGCCGCTTTGTAGATTTCCGTAAGATCTGCTCCGGCCATGAAATTTCTCCCCGTCCCGGTCAGGACCATAGCTTTTATTTCCGAGTCCTCGAAGCCGCTCGAAACAGCCTCGGCCAACTCCAGGGCAAAGTGCTTCGAAAGCTGGTTTACGGGAGGGTTGTCCATGAAGAGCACCGCAATGCCGTTTTGAATTTCCACCCTGAGGTTCTTGAACGCAACCTTCATCCTGCCTCACTCCTTTCGCCGGGCGCGACCGCCGGCATGCCTCGTTTGGCCCCCTGGATTCTCATCCCTGTCGGCTCCGTTCGCCTGAGGGGGTTGCAATGACCGCCGAGGTCAAAAGCTCGCTCACCTGCTCGATTTCCTGCAGTTTGTCCACCCGGGCGGATTCGCGCACAATAAACCACCTCATCGCCATGTGGATAAAAGCTCCGAGAAACATATTGCGGAAGACCCGCGGATTTACTGTCGTGCGGAAAACGGACGCAGCCTTGCCCTCCTCGATGACAGCCTCGATCAGAGCGCAGTAGCTGCGAAAGATTTCGAAAGCCTTCGAGGTATAAAACTTGTCGTTTACCTGGAGGCGCATGAGAAACAATTTCAGGAACTCCCGGTCGCTCAAAAAACGGGAAAAATTGTACTTGATCAGTCTGCGGAGCTTTCGCGCGGGCGCCGTTATGTCGAATGCGCCTTCGGTCTGTTCGAGGTAGGAGCCCAGTTGACTGGCGGCAATCGAAAAAAGGATGTCCTCCTTGCTTTGGAAGTACTCGTAGATTGTTGCGTCAGCCACACCCGCCAAACCGGCGATCTCCGAAATGGTCGCCTTGGCGAAATCTTTTTCCGCGAAAACTTTTTTGGCCGCCTCGAGGATTACCTCCATGCGGGTCGGCCGGCATCCTTCCTGCCCCCTCGGCGCCACCATCGCATCCACAAGGTCTACGACATCTTCGAAATCCGAAACGCCGGAGGTAATCTCACCGGTCGTGAGGCAGCTTATGGTTTCCATGTCCAGGGCGCCAAGGACCACGTCCCGAATGAGCCTGATCGGCACATCGGAGCGAAACCTTCCTGATTCTACCCCCTTGGCCAATATCGAAGTGACGATGCGCGCATATTGCCGAATGGTCTCGTAGGCCGCACTGGAATAAAAGGCTTTGAAGGACCGGCATTCCATGAGCAGCAGCCGGGCATAGCCCCGGTGGGCGTCGTGATAGCGAAGCTGAATCCAGATCAGCTTTCGCAGTTGGCCGAGTACGTCTGGAATTCCCTCGAGATGCTCGTTCAAAATCGCCAGTTGGTTTTTCAGTTTTTCGCCGGGAATGGAGAAGAGCAGTTCCTGCTTACTTTTGAAATAAAGATAGATGGCGGAGTCGGTAACGCCCGCTTTGCGGGCTATCTCGGATATCGTCGAGGATGTAAAGCCCTTCTGCGACATCACCTCTTCAGCCGCGGCAAGTATTTTCAACCTTGTGGCCGCAGCCTGGCTGTCTCGCTGTTCTTGTTCGAATGTCGTCTGCATAACGGTTATTGTGGCTGTCGATATGAATCATGTTCAGTAATAATAATATGATAGGCAAATAATCTATGACCTTGACAAGCATCATTCTAAGGTGATAGGGAAGTCATTGTAAAGAATATTTTTTTTCCGAATGGTATTCTAAACTCTTCAGGCCTTTTTTTGACTCGAATCCGTTGCGGCTGGAAGTTTTTCCAAAGGGAACAGAGATCGTATAACCGACTATTTTCGGTGTGGTAACGGGATCGGAATCACCGTTCCGGTCCGCAGCCACTCTGTCCCAAAGTGGTCTAAAAAATAGATTCGCCTTACCGGCATCTGAGAATGCTATTCGGAAACGTCGCATCCATGCCTGGGGGGGCATTTGAAGGAGCGCTCCTTGCGTGCGCATGATGGTCGAAACCGACAAAGGGGAGAACTTTCATGGTGTCGTTTCGTCTCGATAATAAGGTTGCAGTAGTAACCGGCGCCAGTCGCGGCATTGGCCGGGCGATTGCGCAGACACTGGCCGACCGCGGCGCCGAAGTTGTTCTTGTGAGCCGCAAGATGGAGGGCCTCACCGCCGTGGCCGACGAGATCGCCGCCGCAGGAGGTAAAGCCCTGCCCGTGGTTTGCCACATGGGCGATATCTCCGCAATCAGGGATTTATGCCGCAGAGTAGAGGAGAAATATGGCCGGCTGGATATCCTGGTAAACAATGCCGCCGCCAATCCGCATTTCGGCGAACTCGACAGCGTAGACGAGCCCGCGTGGGACAAGACCTGGGAGGTGAACGTAAAAGGTCCCTTCTTCCTGGTTCAGAATGCCATTCCCCTCATGAAAGCAGCGGGCGGCGGCGCGATTGTGAATGTCTCGTCTGTGAATGGCATTCGGCCCGCGCTCTATCAGGGGGTTTACTCCATGACCAAGGGGGCTTTGATCACCATGACGCAGGCCTACGCCAAAGAGCTCGCGCGGCACAAAATCCGCGTCAATGCGCTCCTGCCGGGCCTTACCGATACTCGTTTCGCATCGGCGCTGTTCAAAAATGAGCTGATCCACGAGGCGATTGTAAAGAGCATTCCCATGGGACGGCATGCGGAACCCTCCGAAATGGCGGGTGCAGTCTTGTACCTGGTCTCCGATGCGTCCTCTTATACAACCGGCGCCTGCATCGTCTGTGATGGCGGCTATCTGGTCTGAGCGGGATGTGATATCCGCCTTCCTGCCGGGTGGCGCGTGTGATTTTGACGAAAAAGAAAAGGAGGATTTTATGATTTCGAAAAAGGTCTGTCTCGTGCTGGTTACACTGTTAATTCTGACTGCGCCGGCATTCGCCGCCAAGATCGCAGGAGTGAAATTCCCCGATAAGGTAAAGGTCGCCGGGCAAAAGCTTATCCTTAACGGCGGGGGGAAGCGAACCGACTACGGTATAGGTGTGTATGCCGCAGCCCTCTATCTCCAGCAGAAAAGCTCCGATGCGGCGAGTATCGTTTCCGCGGACCAGCCCATGGACGTAAAGATTAAAATCACTTCATTCATGGTGACTGCCGACAATATGAAAGACGGCTTCGAGGAAGCTTTCAGGGATACGGCAACCGGCGATATAACGCCGCTCAAATCGAAAATCGAAGCTTTCGGGGACTCGTTCAAGGGGCTCAAAAACCATGACGTCTATGACTTTGCCTATGTCCCGGGCAAAGGCGTCGAGATATCCAGGAACGGCAAGGCCGTGTCCGTGATCCAGGGCTTGGATTTCAAAAAGGCCCTCTACGGAATATGGCTCGGGCCAAAACCGGTCGAAAAGGACCTGAAAGAGAAGATGCTCGGAAAATAGCGGAAGGCTGGTTTAAGGTTGTGGCGGGTAGGAATTGAGGATAAACTGTCGCCGACAAGATATGGGCCGTGCCTATTGTTCAGCTGTTTTGGTGCGGCCAAATGATCACGGAAGCCAGGAGTGAGTGATGAGTGAGACAATATTCGTTGTAGTTCGCTACAAGGTCAAGGCCGGTCAGGAGCAAAAATTCAGGGAACTTTTCCAGCCTCTGATCGAGGCAAGCAAAGCCGATGAAGGCTGCATCAATTACGACCTTCGTCAGTCGATCGATGACTCCACGGTGTTTGTACTCTGTGAAGCCTGGGAGAACAGGGAACTCTTGAACGTGCATGCGACCAAACCGCACCTCAAGGAATTTAGATCGAAGGTGAAGGATTTGATGGCTGAGCCCCCTCAGCTGAACCTATTGAAATAGGCCCTCACATCGTGACACCCGGACACCATGCCCTCGCACAAGACGGGGGCCGCTGTCCGGGCCGCGGCTCTGTGTCTCTGCGTGATAAAGCCTTTCGTAAAGGCTCCCCGTTTCCCTCTAAGAAAGCCCCAAACCACGAAAGGGCGCACCGTAGGCTGGGCTGAGCAGAGCGCAGCCTGCCAGGAACCTTTCAAAAAAGATAACCGGCGTTCGCCCGCTGACATCGGGGCCGGAATTAGTGCCGCTTATGATGGGAAAGCGACCCGTGCGAATATAGCCAGCACCCACCCTTAGCCGCCCCTGGCGCGATCGCATGAAACTATTTACTGCGACTCCCCTACACCTGCCGCCGGGCTTGGCCCAAGCTTCGCTCCCAGGCTCCCAGCGCCGACCAGCCGAGAGATCCCATTTTCGAGTTGGAGATCGACCTTCAGCTATTAGGTCGGTAGCCTTCCACGATGCCTCTCAAGGGGTCTTCTCGTGAAACGTGGAAAACGGGCGTCAATCTCGAAAAATTATGAAAGAAACGAGACATTTTGTTGTACTGTCCCGTTATCAGCAGATGTTGGCCTTTAGGGGGAGCTATGAGCTATGCAGGAAAAGGAGGATTCTAATTGGATATATCATTAAACAAACTAATTGATAAGTTGCCAAATATTATTAGTGAAGCATCAAAAAGTCCTTTGGGTATTTTCAGTCTAATAATTATATCACTAGCAATCCTTGCATTCCTATTCTTTCGCCATTCATCAAGCGGAATACGCGTAAGTGTGTTTATTTTATTCCTTGGAGTATGTCTTTTTGTGATTGTTAGCATTCATTCAACACATTCACCTTATTCAGAATCAAATCAAGCACAGCGACCTAATCTAATGCTTGCAATGATGGGCGCAAATGTCTTTAGCCCTGGCGCAGAAGACGTGCGTGATCGCCTTACGGGAATAGCGATAGAAGCCAAGGTTTGTAATACCGGCGCACCAAGTGTAGCAACTGGCTGGCTCTTGTTTGTAATTCCAGAAAATGCGTTGCCTGTTGCAGCTCAACTTACAAAAATTCCGGAGTCACTTCGCCTGGAAGGGCCTATTAACAGCACTATTATACGCGCTTCTGAGTCCCTTGTGGCAAAAACCAAAACTACCCCAGTGCAAACAACACCTGTCGAGGGAAGACTGTTATTTTACGCTCCAATGAAGCGAGAAAACATTCTTGCGCCAACGACCCGTTTAGAATTAGTTGTGAGAGATATTTATGGAAGCGAGACTAAAACTACACAGCTAATGGGAGACTGGCTGCATCGCTAACAAAGAGACCTTCTCGCCGGGGTGATTCGTGTTTCACGAACGGATAAAGCCGAGCAACCAAACACCCTTTGCGCTTTCTACTATCGGAAAGAAAAACTGAAAACTGGGCTAAATGCCAAAACCTAAAAATCGATGTTTCAGCGAGCATTCGGGAGATTGTGCCGCCGGATTATCGAGGCTTTTTCGGATGGGCAAAATCGCCGAAAACGGGCTGAGACCGCCCCAAACCGGAATCTGGCAGGACTTTTTGGTCGGAGTTGTCATGTTATGGAAACCTGGAGCGGGTTACCCTTGTAAAACCAAGCGCATGCGGAAGGTGGGGTTGACGACGATACCAAACTTTGGTACATTCGGAATGAAGGGGAATGACGATGAGCAAAAACACTTCATTCAGCATTGGCGAACATTTTAACGCGTTTATCGCGGCACAGGTAAACCAGGGCCGCTACAGCAGCGCAAGCGATGTTGTACGCGCCGCCTTGCGGTTGCTGGAGGAACAGGAAGCGAGGCTCGCCGCGTTGCGGGCCGCGCTCGATGAAGGCGAGCAGAGCGGGCCGGCAACCTCTTTTGATTTTGAAGCGTTCATCGCGGAAAAGCGCCGATCACGGTCGGCGACATGACGCCGTATTACACTCTTTCTCCGCGTGCACAATCAGACCTTGATAAAATCTGGGATTACACGGCGTGTCATTGGGGCATCGACCAGGCGGAAACCTATGTCCGCCGGCTTTGGCACGACATTGAAGCTGTAGCGGCAAATCCCGCCATCGGAAGGGCCTGCCCCGAAGTAAAGGCCGGCTACTACAAATTTCGCTCAGGCTCTCACATCCTTTTTTACCGCTTGAGCGGCGGCACAGTGGAAGTTGTGCGTATTCTTCATGGACAGATGGATTTTGAACAGCACCTATGAAAGGGCCTGAACTTCACAAAAAATGCTCTTTTGACTATTGTTGCTAAAGGCTAAATTCATTTCCGGGTACAAATTCTACAGATTTTGTCCCCGTTTTAATTTTTGACGGCCCGGAGGAGCACAAAAACGGTGCAAAAATGGCCGTAAACACCCTTCTTACGACGAACAAATGAGATAAATCGCATCTCACCAACGCAGGGAGCCACGCTTCATGGCTAACACTACGACGATCCATGTTGGATAAACGAACAGGTTAAAAAAACAGGCTGCGGAGACACCGGGCTGGAGTGAGGCCGCCCGCTTCCGATGCCGTGCGCGTTTTTTTGATGCGCTTGGCCGCTGAAAATCAAATGCCCTTTGCTCCATGATACCGGAAATCCCGGCCCGGTTGTGTCCTCTCGCGCACGCACACATGCTGACCTGTTCGAGTAGGAACTGTCAGCACAACACAAGCAAATTCCGCCCCTACTGCGACTTGTGCCGGGTGAAAATCGCCGCTTCGGCGAGCTTTTGTGATCGTTTCGTCCCCATGTCCAATAAATAATTCAATATTTCGAATCAGGAATTTCGTCGCCCTTGCGAAGGCAGGGGGCCAAAGACCTTGATCTGTAAAATGCAATGCATTCCCGCCTTCGCGCATAGCCGTCAACTTGCCGATCCTGTCAATCCCGGCACAAGCGCAGCCAGTGCCCTCGGGTCCGGGCCGCTTCACACCACTTACGTCCGGTACGTCCCGGGTCGGACCAGCCTATGGATAAACTTCACAGGCGAAGGGCAGAAGCGCGGGGGGCCGTTGGCGCCAATGCTTGAGTCAACAACTGGGTGGGCGGGCTGCAGCCCAACAAGAACTTTGCACAGTTTTCTGTTTGAGAGCGTGATGAACGATGCGTTACTCCTCAGTGTCTGACAAATTTGCCATTCCTTGGTAAATATCTCACCATGTATAGGCGAAATATCATCAACAATATCCTGGAGGCCTTGTCGGATACCCCACGAGATTTCTCGGGGCTTAAAGTCCTTCGGGACGATCTCGGAGACAAGTTCGTAAGAGGGATTCTCATCTACACAGGAACAGAGATCGTGCCATTCGGCGAGAACCTCCATGCCGTTCCTGTCTCTGTATTGAACGGCGGTTAGGTTTGAGAAGCGGATCGGCTGCTGAAAGATTTCGCACATCGGAAAGGGCCTGAAATAAACCTGTAATACTGCCATCCACAGCTCGAAAGTTTCAACCTCTCGCCCCTCTCCGATGCAGGAAACCCATCATCAATCCCCCTCCGCCGCCTGATAAGCAGCCAAAGGGGCGTGACGCTCTTTGGCGTAAGTCTTGAGATATGCCATTACCCTGTCGTAGGACCCTGCACCCCGGGCGGCGATCCATTCCTGTTTCATCTGTTCGGGGCCAGGGACCTTGAGGAGGGCGGTTGGCGTATAGGCATCCTTCTTATCCGGGGCAGGGAGCCCTTTGCCGTGCGAATCCTGATGATGCTTGTACCAGCGCAACCATGCAGGGTTCAGGTAATGCCCTGTTGCCCCGGCTTCACGACGCAAAATGGTATGATTCGAACATTCCCCGGCGTTGAAGGCCACGCCCACCCGGCTGGGCAGCACCCGCAGGGGAGCAAAATCGGGATGGCCGGTCCAGATCCCTCTGAACACACCGGCATTTTGGTCCCACTGCGAAAGCGGTGGCAGCCCGAGGATGGCTTCCGTGGTCTTCAGGATGTTCACCTGGGAGTAGGGACTCGCTTCCAGATAGCCTCTATTTACCCATGGGCCGATGGCCAGGGCGAAGGTGCGGTGCGCGTTGATGTGGTCGGCCCCCGACTGGGCATCGTCTTCGGTCAGAAACACCACCATGTGTTTCCACTGCGGTGTGGTGGAAAGGTAGTGGATGAACCGGGCGGTGGCGAGGTCGTTGTTGGCGACGTAGTAATCCGGAGTGTAGAAGCAGGGTGACCGCCCGGCCGTGTGATCGTCCGGCAGCCAGATATAGATGAAATGCGGGAACTGTCTGCCCGGATGCGCCTTTAGCCATTGGATCGCCGCCGTCGTGCGGCGGGTGTCGAGGATCATGCGGTCCCAGCCGGGAAATCCCGTTGCCAGGTGGTTTTTCATCGCGGCGGAGATGTTCCCCGCCTCCGAACGGGAGACGAATTCACCAAAGTCCTCAAAGGACACGTGGTGTTCCAGGAGATCGTTGAAGATGAAAAGACGCTGCGGATAACTGATCCAGGGGTTGGACCAGGGGCCCAGAGCCGAAAGGTTTTCGTAGATGGCATACGGGTTTTCCACCCCCAGCGGCATCCCGCCCGTGCCCGTGGCCCTGCCCGGAACGAGGGACTGCGTCCAGCCGGGATTGGCGACAAGACCGCGATCCGAGTAGTATTCCGGCCAGGTGCGCTGGACGAAATCCGAGTCCGACGCCCCGGTGGTCCACTGGTGACCTTGGGCAGTCACCTCACCGTCGGCCATGAAATGGACGAAAAGGGTATACCGGTTCGCCATGTGGTAGAGGTTGGGCAGTTCTTTCCGGCCATAGAGATCGAGATGCGGATCGGCCCAGGTCCCTGCCCTCCGGTAGTCGCCGAAGTCTTCGTCGAAGGTTTTGTTTTCGTGCAGAATGAAGACTACATAGTGAATGTGCTTGTGCAGAAATGCCACGGTCCTGGCATCTTCGGCATGGCGGGCGGCGCGCCGGGCTGAGGTGAACCCGTCGTTTTGCAGGGCTTGCCCTGTCCACGCCGGCAGATGAGCGGAGACATCCGCCAGGTCCACTTTCTGGATCAGCCCGTCCATCATGTTGCCCACCCACTGGTGCTCGACGTCGGGACCGGACCCCAGGCCCTTTGCGGCAGCGATGTACAGGCCATGGTGGGCCACGGTCAGCGCGGTGGGATACCAGCCGGTGGGAATGAGGCCCAAAGGCTTTCCCGACGACAAATCAAAAACCGCGACGTCGTTATTGCCCGCGTTGGCCACGAACAGCTTGCCGCCCGCCACCGCCAGGCCGTCGGGATAGCTGCCCGGAGGTGCGCCGGGGTACGGACTGTCGTCCAGATAGCCGAGCGTCTTCAAACTGCGGGTATCCACCCGGGCGATCCGGTCGACATTGGCCAGGGCTACAAGCACGTCGGGCCCGCCGGCGACGGCCGCCAGAGCGGTCGGATGCACTCCTGCCTGAGTATTGTTAGGCCCGGTGGGCGGGCCGACCCGCACGGTCCCCAGAAGGCGCATCGTCTCGGGGTTCACCACCGCTACCGCATTGCCGCCCCACAGGCTCGCCACCAGGCGGCGGCCGCCGTCGGCAAAGCTAAGCGCGAAGGGGTAAGGGCCTATGTTGAGATATTCCGTCTTGCCCGTGGCCAGATCGATCCGGGCAAGACTGTTGGCCAGCATGCCGGTGACATAGAGGTGGCGACCTCCGGGGCCGACTACGACGGCGTCCGGGTAGAAAAGACGAGCCTTACCCAGATGATGGCCTTGATACCGGTACGGGTATTGATTGTGGGGAAACGGTTGCCAGCGCAGGGCATACCGGCGCAGTACCAGCGGCTTTCCGTCCTTCATGGTCAGCGCGACCACATCGTCGCTGCATCCCCCGGCAACGTACAACCGTTGGCCCGGTCCCGCCGCCAGACCCTGAAAGAAGCTCTGATGGCCCAGGGTGGCGCTGGGTAACCCCGGCGCCGGCGCCTCCTTGCTTTCCCCGTAGGCGACGAAATGTGCCAACCGGTGCAGCGTCTTTCCCGCATACAAGGTGACCGCCTGCGCACGCGCCGCCCCGTTATTGAGGGCGGCGACGTCATCGCCGAATTCCACTACCTGGGTCACAAAGTTGGGGCTTCCATTGACCGTTCCCACGGGGGAAACGATCCGCCCGGTGGGAAGAACATGGGTGACCCGGCCGCTGTTGGCCGCATTGATCGCGATGGGGCCCGTGATGTCGCGGCTGTTGCTCACGTCTGTGCACTCGCCCCGGAACGCTCCGGATGCACCCCAGGCGATAAAGAAAATGATGATGGCCGCCCATTTCCGCCATTTCATGGCCTCTATTCCTTTCGATTGCCCATTGTCGGCTTTAACCACGAACGCTAGTCGTTTACAGGAATGACAATTTGCGGTGACGCCGGTTCCGGAATCAACGACTTGTCTTCAATAGGTTTTACGGCCGTACCAACGGCAAAAAACTCGATCACATGGGGTTGCCAATTATGGGAGCCTTCGTGCAGTTGCACACCCACTACGCCGTCTGCGCCGGCCTCTGCGGCTTCATGCTGCATGCGCTCCATCGCCAGTTCACGCGCATCGTACATGGCCTGCGTGAACTGCGTTATCTCGACATTGCGGCCGACGTTACCCAGTGCCCTGAGCACGCCCTGATGGGCCACATGGTAGACGCAGGACCCCATCACCATCGCCAGGGGCCGGTGACCGGCCCGCAGCAGCATCCAGAAATCCTGCCCTGACAGATCGGAGGTGAACGGCATGCCTTTGGGCCCTTTGAATCCGGGATGTCCGGCGCTGTGTGCGATGGCGGTGCCTATAGCCATGAACTCCAAAATGTTGGTGTCCCACTCCAGCCGCTTGACTTCCAGCCGCACACCGACCACACCGTCGGCCTTCAACAACAGGGCTTCCTGTTCCATGCGGCTCATGGCCAATTCTCTTGCCTGGTACATGGCCTGAGAAATCACGTTGAGTTCCTGATTTTGTTTCCAGGACCCGTACTGGATCCCGACATGATAAATGCACGAACCCAACACCAGTCCCAACGGTTCAAAACCGGCCTCACGCACCATCAGAAATTCGTTGACCGATAAATCGGAGGTAAAAATGCCGCCTTTCCGGCCGGTCTCACGCAGACCCTGCAATCGTTCCAATGCGCTCGGCGGCAATTGAGCCAATACCGGGTTTGCTGCCGTTGTCGTCTGATCCGCCATTAGATGATCTCCTCGTCTGTAGGTACCACAGGTGTCATTTTCCCGTCTTTAACGCTGAAAACCGCCCGCAATCCCAGCGGCACGTGCCTGCGTGGTTCGTGCAGCACTGCGGTGCCAAAAGCAATATAGCGAGCCAGGAACCGTTCGCGCGGGTCGTTGTCCGATGACTCGGCATGGAGCAGTTCTGAAAATTGCACCCGCGCCAGCACGCCCGTTCCCATCCGTGCACCGTCCGAGGCCAGTTGGCTAAGCGCGGTACGCCGCACGTCGCTCATAAATTCCGACAAAGCCGTTAATTCCTGATTCCACCACGTCCCGAATCCACCCGCATTGAAATAAGTATAGTACCAGTTGAAGTGAGCCCCGATTGCCAGCCCCACAGGCAGAATTCCTGACTCCATCAGCCGCGCGAATTCGAGAGCGGAAACCGTCGCTACAACCGGCGTCCGCGTCGGCGCCAGGCCCGCTATGCGCACCGCTGTACCGAACACGGCATAATCCATCTGATCCGCACCGGTGCCTTCCATGCGCGTGGCCTTCATCTGCACGTCGACAACCGCGTTGGCGTCCAGTAACGCCGCCTCCCGTTGCATGCGGTCGATGGCCGTATGCCAGCCGTCGTAGTGGCCGCGCGTCCAGGAATAGCCGTAGTGATACCAGCAATTCCCCGAGACTATCCCCACCGGCTCGATGCCGTGGGTTCTTTGCGCCACCAGGGCGCCCACCGATCCAGTGGAAACCCAGGGCAGTCTTCCTGCTTTCGTGTTCTCCAGCCGGTCTTTTACAAATTCGGGCGCCGTCCGGTTATTCAGTGCCGTTTCCCAGGCTTGGGAGCGCGCCCGCTGCTCGGCTTGATGTTGCTGCCGGTCCGGGTCTCGACCTTGCCCTAATATCCGTCCGAATAATGACATTGCACACCTCACAAAAAGAAAAGCTTGCACGACGGCCCCTAACCCGGGGCCTGCCGGACTTCAACTCATAAGAAAGTCATGCAGCGCGGCTTGGGCGTCGTCCATCCCGGCGGACAACGCGCCCAGTTCCTTATTGAGTTCGGCCAGCCAATCCGGCAACGGCAGCTCTTCACTTTTCAACACAATGCCGCGAACCTCGTGGTGCCGGCTAAGATGCAATCCTTTTCCCGCATTCTCCAGCTCAAAACGGTTTGCCCCCAGATGGATCGTAATTCCCACAACGTGCTGCGTCTTGCCGAATAAAGAGTCCTTCTTGCGGCGTACCTCGACCTGTCCCGGCAGGGATTGTTCCATCAGGGTGGCAAACGCCTCCAGAAATGACTTGATATCACTCCGGGCACGGCGCAAAAAAGCCGCGTGGAGATCAAATGTGCTGACTTCTTCCATGTTGATCTAACCTCTCAGCTGTGATTTTCAGGCGCTGAACTCTGGAGATGAAATATTATATATAATACTAAGCTATCTTTTTGGGGGTTTTTCGGGGAAACTATTTCGTGCCCGCTAAAAAATTAAGTCGAAAAAGTGAAGAGGTCTTCATGGAAAAAGCGGTCATTCTCTCAGGTGTGCGAACGCCCATAGGCGCCTACGGCGGCAGCATGAAATCTGTTCCGGTCTATCAATTGGGAGCGCTGGTTTTAAGCGAAGCGGTAATAAGAGCGGGCATTACACCCGATCAGGTAGATGAGGTCATAGTCGGCCAGTCGTACCAGAACGGGGAATGCGCCAATGCCGGACGCGTTGCGGTGCTGGCCGCCGGATGGCCCGAATCGATACCCGCTATAACTCTTGATCGGCGCTGCTGTTCCAGCGTGGACAGCGTGCTGTTTGCGGCCATGAAAATCCAAACCGGAAATGCCGATGTGGTGGTGGCGGGAGGAATGGATTCCATGAGCCAGGCCGAACTCTACCTGCCCGGAGATATCAAATGGGGACTTGGCGGCCGAAACGATCCAAAATGGGGATTTATGCCGCGCGGGCATGGGGCGCTTGCGATGTGGGGAATCCCGTTTTTCGACCGCATCCAGCGTGCGAGGGTCATGTCCCAGCCAATCGAGCGCTACGGCGAGCTCAATTCCATGATGTCCTGGGCCGAAGCGGCCGCAAAAGCCGAATCCATAACCAGGGAGGCTGCGGACGCATGGGCCTTGAGAAGCCATCGGCGCGCCTGCGCCGCAATGAAGGAAGGTAAGTTCGCCCGGGAAATCGTCCCCGTTCCTGTTGCGCACTCCAAAGGACAAACGGCCCTTTTCAGCGAAGACGAAACCCCGCGTGCCGACTCGAGCATCGAAAAGCTTGCCGGGCTCAAGCCCGTCTATCCGAACGGCATCTGTACGGCCGGCAATTCCTCTTCGGAAAACGACGGCGCCGCGGCGCTGGTGCTCGCCTCCGAAACCTGTGCGCGTAAACTGGGCCTAAAACCCCTGGCGCGGCTTGTTGCCGGAGCCAATGTGGCCTGCGATCCCACGTTGACCTACCCGGCGGTCGCCATGGCGGTGGAAAAGGCCCTTAAGAGAGCAAAGCTCACGATCGAGGACATCGGGCTGATCGAAATCCAGGAAGCCTTCGCCGCCCAGGTTCTAGCCGATGCCAGGCTCATGGGGCTGAAAGAGCGCGAGTGCGAACTCAAGGTCAATACGAACGGCTCCGGCATATCTCTCGGGCATCCCATAGGAGCGACCGGAGCGATGCGGATGGTCACGCTTATCCATGAAATGCAGCGCCGGGGAACGCCCTACGGCCTTGAAACCATCTGCGGAGGCGGCGGGCAGGGTGTCGCCGTGATTCTTGAGGGAATCCGTTCGTGAATCAGATCTACGTTTCTCCATCCAGTTCCCACGGGAAACAGACCCTCTTTGCCCCGACCGTGAGAATAAGAGCACGCAGGTAAGCGTCCTTTTCGTCTTGATTTAGCATGTTGCCTCGGAGGGCGTCCCGTTTCAACGCGTAGTTTCGCATGTCCTCGGATATTTCAAGGAAACGCAGAGCGGCATGATCGAGCAGAAACCGAGATGATTTCCCATCGGACATATCGGCAAGCAGCATTCCGAGATGTCGCATGCAAACTCCCTGAGAACGGGCATATGCGTTTCGGCCTTCCTCGGTTCGCAGAAAGTCGGCCAGGTCGTTGAGATACTTTTTTTCGGCGCCTCTGACCAAAGCGCAAACTTCACAGTTGGCAGGATTTTGGACAAGCGTTCGAACCGAGTCGAAATGCCTTGATTTTTCAGTTGCCCCGATACGGCTGAGTTCGGCCGACAACCGCTCCAGCAGGGCGGAAAACCCGATGGATAGCCCTTGCGGAGAGGCCATTGCCTCCAATTGCCAGGTGTGAACGGGACAAAAACCAAGAGAAGCCGCATGGGCGCGCTGGGCGGACTCCTTTGTGGAAAGGGCGTATTGCCGGTGTGCAAAGAAAACCGATGCGGTTTCAACCATCCGGTTGCAGACGGCACAACCCCGGGTGTCTAAATCGTGAGCAAAATCCACCTCTTCTTGACTTTCATCCGCTCTTGCGATCGATTCATCGAGGCTTTGCCTGTCTTCGGGAGAGGAGAAGCAAGGCTTGATCGGTTCTATCAAAGAAGGCCCAACAGGGGGAGCCGGTCCTGTCTCAAGAATCTGCCGCCGGATGGAATCGAGTTTTTTCTCGATCTCGGCCAATGTCTCTATCTCACCGGCAAGTTCGTCAGCATCGATTTTCACTGTCTGCCGGCTTCCATCGATGCCCTTCAAATAGCGTTTGCCTTGCAGGGCCTGTGTGAGGCGGGATTCGATCTGCGAGGCCTTTTTTTCGATCTCCGAGCCCATCTTGTTCAAGGCGAGGCGGACGTCGTCCAAAAGGTTATCTTGTATCCTGTATAGGCAAGCCTCGATAAGACTGGTAATTTGAGCCGGCAACCGTTTCCGCAGCCTCGACCGGACAGCGAATACCGGCAAAAGGGCCTGGGACCTTGAGGCCTTAAAGACCCAATCCGCCTTTACGTTGACAGGCTCAGTCAGCACGCCGTCGATAGGCGGCTGACGGCCCGCAAAGCCGCCGGGATTAATTTCGCCGCTATCGCCTAAAATTTCTCCTGCAGAAATGGGGATTTTTCGCAGCTCTTCCTCGATCAGCGCCCACTCATTTCCCAATATTTTAAGAAGTTCCGGGTTCAAGCGCTCGGTCTGCTGTTTCGCCCATGCATCGAGGTCCCGGATGAGTTTTCCGGATACATACCGAGCGAAGTGGCGCACAATCCTGAAAGAAGGCGTCCAACTCGATCGGCTGAGGATTTCATCGAGCTCTTCGGCAAGCTCTGCGCTCTTGGCGGCCAGGAGTGCATCGCCGTCTGAAAAGAGTTTTTCCTGGACCCACGCGAGGATCCTCTCACGGACCTCGGCAAGTAACTTCGCTCGGGCTTCGCGCAGGGATTGGAATTGCCCCGCCCAAGCTTCCGTTTTCTCCTGAACTCCTTCCTGTGAAATCCGCCCAACCTCTCCCAACAGTTTCAGAAGGCGCATTTGCCTGGACGCCTTTCTTACGAGGACAAGCACCTTGTCCAGCACGGAAACAAAGAGCACATTGCTCTTTTCGGCTACCAGAAATTCCGATAGAGCTTCCTGAAGGGCCTTCACGCCGCTCTTTTCATATGCATCACTTTTCCCTTCAATAATTGACGCCATGGCCAGACTGGAAGAGACCGGAAAAATCTTGAGCTTCTCGGCTTGAACGTGCTGCCTTAACGTCCGGGAAATAAACTCCAGGATATCTTGCTGCTCACCGTTCTCCGCCAGGTCAATCTTATTGACCACGAAGAAGATCTTGCGCACATGTTTTTGAATTCTATGAAGGAAATCAGTTTCGGCACGCGTCGGCGGCGTCTCGACGCTGGTTACGAAGACCACGGCGTCGCTGTGAGGCAAAAAGTCGTAGGTGGTCGCCGTATTGGCTTCCAAGGCTGAACCAATCCCCGGGGTATCGACGAACTCAAGACCCCTTCGAAGAAATGGAGCCGGCAATTCCAGGCAGGCGCGGCTCACCTTTTTACCGTTCCCCGGATTTCCCGTCTCGGTCACATACTCCGAGATGTTCGAAACAGGAACTTCTTCCGGGTGAGAAACCCCTCTTTTAAGGATGGTGAGCCTGGCTTTCGGGCCATACTTCAAGACTGTAATCGCCGAAGTGAGAGGAAGGACACCTGTCGGAAGGATGTCATGTCCGGTGACGGCATTCATGAGAGAACTTTTCCCGCGTTTAAACTGGCCCACAACCGAGAGCACGAAACGGTCCTCGGCAAGTTTTACCATGAGCTGCCGGCACTCTTCGGCTTCTGTTTCGTCCAACCGCTTTCCCAAAAAATCGGCCAGTGTATGGAGTTCCTGAGCGATAGCTTGTTTGACGCGGGTGTACTGTCTGAAGCGGGAAAGGTCGGGGACCCGTTCCCCGGTTGCCACAGGAAGACCTGACTGCATTTCCCTATCTCCTCCTTCGGACAAATAAAAAAAGCTCGTGCGAACCTTCCGCAGGAGCTCTTCAAAAGCAGGTTCCACCGCAATCCCGCAGAAGGACGTTCACTCCAGCAGGAGTCATCAACCCTTACGGGTAAGCAGGCGGACCCCATCACCAAAAATCGGAATTTATCTTTCTCCTGGAATATAATAGGAGTATCGGCCCTCTTCGGCAATACCTTTGTCCCTGCAGAATATGGCGCAAACATTGACAGAAGCTCATTTCCCATTTAGATTATCACTAATGATGAAGTCCGCCTAAACTGCTCTCACCGCAAGGTGTGGGATCATGACTTTTGTCCGATGGGCAGAAGTCATTTTTTTTTTGACCTCTT
>JAJYTC010000096.1 GCA_021793275.1 Deltaproteobacteria bacterium
GGAATGAAGCGGATGCCCAGCTTGGAGAGAAGGTCTTTATTCTCATCGACGTTCATCGCACCGATGAAGGCTTTGCCTTCGAAGCGGGCCGCGAGCTGGTGGAGAATCGGCTCCTGGAGGCGGCATGAAGCACACCAGGGCGCACAAAAACCGACCAGCGCAACTTTTGCGACTTTAGCCTTTTCAAACTGAGCGCGCGATCTGATCCATTTCATATCAAAGGCTCCGCCGGCCTTTCGCTGATGGAAGGATTTCCCTTGCCGGGGCCTGTTTGGCTCCCTGTCAAATGTCGTGCCACCTGCTGAGGCAAAGAGGGGCCAGGGGAAAGTGCGAAGGCTGGAAGGCGGAAAGACGGAAGAATAAATCGACTTGACAAGCAGGGATAACGTTACTTATGCTTAGCAGTAACTTTTTGTAACGTTACCGGAACGGCGGGGAGAAAGCCTGTTGGGGTTCGCTGGCTCACCCCACCCTACTGTACCAGTGAATAGAGGAAGGCTTTTTCTGTTCACTGCTCACCGTTCACTGGTTTCCTTCATGAGGGGAGGATCCCGATTATGGCGATCGAGGCGAAAACAACGCTTGAGCCCGGCTTTTCCAGCCTGCTGCTCGAGTCTATGGCCGACGGCGTTTTCACGCTCGACGATAGAGGGATCATAACGTCCTGGAACCCTTCCATAGAAAGGATCACGGGATACAGCGCAAAGGAAGCGATCGGGCAGCCCTGCTCACTGCTCAATTTCACGCAATGTTTCCAATCCGGTTGCCCTACGGGCATGGAGAAGTGCGGGATTTTCCGCCAGGGCCGGCTTGACGCCAAGGAGTGCTGTTTGCGCCACAAGGACGGTCGGGATGTGCCGGTGATAAAAAGCGCAAGGCTTGTCAAAAATGAACGTGGGCAGATCAGGGGTGTAGTCGAAACGATAACCGATCTATCGGAACTAAAAAAGGCGAGAGAGGAAGCCGAAGAAGCCGGTCGAAGGCTCGGAGAAGTCCATGGCTTCGACAATATTATCGGGAAGAGCCATGCGATGCAGCAGGTTTTTTCGGCCGTAAGGGCGGCGGCGGCGAGCGAGGCAACCATACTTATCCAGGGTGAGAGCGGCACCGGCAAGGAGCTGGTTGCGGGCGCCATCCACCATCACAGCGCTCGCCGGATGAAGCCTTTTGTGATCGTAAACTGCAGCGCCCTGTCCGAATCGCTTTTGGAAAGCGAACTGTTCGGGCATGTCAAAGGGGCCTTTACCGGTGCGATTCGGGACCGGATCGGCCGCTTCGAGCAGGCCGACGGCGGCGCCATTTTTCTTGACGAAATAGGGGAACTGAGCCCTTTTATCCAGGTAAAGCTGCTCAGGGCCGTGCAGGAGCGTGAAATCGAAAGGGTCGGGGAATCGAGGAAACGCAAGGTCAACCTGAGGATAATCGTTGCGACGAACAAGGAACTCGCTCAACTTGTAAGAAGCGGAAATTTCCGCGAAGATCTCTTTTACAGGCTGAAGGTCTTTCCGATCAATCTTCCGCCTCTTCGGCACAGAAGAGAAGACATTCCCCTTTTGACCGGCCACTTCATAGACGCTCAAAATGCGAAGACGGGCAAAAGGATAGCGGGAGTCACGCAATCCTCGATGAGAATCCTCATGGAATACCAATGGCCCGGAAACGTGCGGGAACTGGAGAATGCAATCGAACATGCCTTTGTTCTTTGCGCAGGAGGATACATCGACGTCTTCGACCTGCCCGTTGAAATACGGCAACTGGCCTATCCGGCCCGCGCCGACACAATGGAAGCCGCCCCGGCTGCGACCCACCGCAAACTGAGCTCCGAAATCCTTACCGAACTCCTCTTCGATTGCGACTGGAACAAGGCCAGGGTCGGGCGCTCCCTTGGCGTCAGCAGGACGGCGGTCTGGAAGTACATGAAAAAATTCAATATTCCTTTAAAGAAACCCTCATGAGTCGGAGCCGGGGAAATAAACGTCGAAAGTGCTTCCCCTCTCGGCTTCGCTTTGTAACCGCACATAGCCGCCGTGGGCTTCCACGATGCTTTTGACGATCGCGAGCCCGAGGCCTGTCCCGATGGTAAAGCGCGTCTTTTCGTTTTTTATGCGGTAGAAGGGAGCAAAAACCCTCTCCTGTTCCTCGGGGGCAATGCCGATGCCGTTGTCACGCACGCTGAGTTTTAGATACTTGTCTTCCGTACAGGCCGAAAGCACCACCTTTCCACCTTCCGGAGTGTAATTGATCGCGTTGGTGATCAGATTCGAGAGCACTTCTTCCATATTTCGCCTGTTTACGACCACCGAGGGCAGTTCGGGCAGGGGATCGAGTTCCAGGGAGATCCGTTTTTCACGGGCCGCCGCCTCATGGAACGCCGCCTGGTCTTCGAGTATTTCTGCAGGGTTTACCCGTTCTTTATCGAGGGTTATCAGGCCGGACTCGATTCTGGCAAGGTCGAGGAGTTCGGTGGAAAGGCTCAGCAGGCTTTTGATTTTTTCAGAGGCCCTGCCGAGAATTTCCATCTGTTTGGGGGTTACCTCGCCGGCCAGCCCGTCGGTGATCACATGCAACTGTGCGAGGACCGAATTAAGAGGGCTGCGAACTTCATGGGAAACCATCGAGACGAAGTCCGACTTGATCTGTTCCATTTTTTTCTGGGCGGTTATGTCGTGGAGCACCGTGATCGCCCCCACGTTCCTGCCCGCCCTGTCTCTAAAGGGGACGCAGCGGGCGCTCAGAACGGCCTCGGGCAACCCTCCCCCGCCACCGCGAACCAACTCCTCGCAGTTTTCCACAAGCTCGTCTTCGGGCATCGAGAGCGCGCCGTCTATGAGCGATTCGATCCTGCTCCCGCTGCACAACTGTTCAACGTCGAGTCCAACCGCCTCCCCGCCATTGTAGCTGCACATTCTCAGGAAAGCGGGATTGGCGAGCACTACGCATTTGCCGGCATCGACCGCCATGACCCCGTCTCTTAAATGATCAATCAGCACCCGCATCCTGGATTTCTCGTCCGCGATGTCCTTAAGTGCCCTTGTGTATTCGAGCGCCTTGGTCACAAGAAGTCTTAGCTGATCGGGCGTAAAGGGCTTGGGCATGAAATCGAAAGCCCCTTTTTTCATTGCCTCGATGGAGTATTCGACCGTGGCATAGCCGCTTATCACAATGATCACCGAATCCGGATGAAGCGCCTTCACCCGCGAAAGGACATCGAAGCCGGATAGACTTGGCATCATCAGATCGAGCAAAATGACGTCATAGAATTTTTCTTCTATCATTTTGAGTCCGAGTTCGCCGCAATCGGCTGTTTCGACCTCGAACCCTTCCTGGCACAACACCTTTTGACAACCGTCGCGAATGCGTTCCTCGTCGTCGATAACGAGAATGGCAGGTCCCCCCAAGTTTTGCGCTGTTGCTCCGTGTTTCATGATGTGGGCGCCTCCCGTCGGTACTCAGAATGGTTTTATTTCCGATGCATTATGATAAAGCGGGAGTGTCACGAGGAACGTCGTCCCATTCTCGCCTGTTTCCTTGACCTTGATAATGCCTTCATTGTCCTTTACGATTCCGTAAGCCGTGCTCAAACCCAGGCCGGTGCCCTTTCCGGGCTCCTTGGTAGTAAAAAAGGGATCGAATATCCTTAGCAGGTTTTCCTCGGAGATGCCGCAGCCGGTATCCGTTATTTCAAGGCAGGCCTCATGGCCGTCTTCACTCGGGTATGTCCTTAACCTGAGAGTTCCCGATCTTTCCATTGAGTCTATGGCGTTTATGATCAGGTTGATGATCACCTGGCTGAGCTGATTTTTGTCCGCATGGATCAACATCTCGCGCTCAGAGAGTTCCTTAACGACCTCGACGCGCATAAAAAGCCGCTGATCCCGGATAAGGCGAAGACTTTGCTCGACAAGATCGTTTAATTCCAGGACCTCCTTGTCGGGCAATGTCTGCCGGCTGTAGGCAAGCAGGTTCCTGACGATTTCCTTGCAGCGGTTGGCGTCCTCGATCACAAGCCGCAGGTCGTCTTTTCTCGGATCGCCCTCTTCCATGCCTTCGAGCACAAGGCTGGCATAGAGAAGGATGCCCGTAAGGGGATTGTTGATTTCATGGGCGACACCGGCGGCCAACTGGCCAAGAGAAGCCATTTTCTCGGCCTGCGCGACTCTCGCCATCACTTGGCGCATACGCTCCTCATGGGCGAGTTTTTCCCTGAGATCGTTAAAAATCCCCATCGTGGCCAATTCTTCAGCGCCCTCATAGATAATGGCCGCCGAGAGTTCGACGGGGATCGATTCACCGCGAGAGTTGAGGATATTTACCCGGGTGCAGGGAAGCCTGCCTTTGCCGCCGATTTCACTGTCTCTTAGCTTTTTCATGATCTCTTCGGCCTGTCCGGGCGGGTGGAGCTCCCTGGCGGTGATTTTCTCCCTGGCCTCTTTGAGAGTGTAGCCGGTTATCTCTTCGGCGGTCCGGTTCATAACCAGGATATTTCCTTTCATGTCCGCAGCCATTATTGCGCTTGTCGAACCCTGGATGGCCTTTTCCAGGAACCCTCTCAGTTCGGTTAGTTCCTTCTCCATCGTCTTGATTCGCGTAACATCGCGAATACTTTCGATGATGTACCGGACCTGGCCTTCATCGTCGAGGATGGGCGAAAAAACCCTGTCCTCCCATTTTTCCTCTCCGCTCTTCGTTTCCACATGGCTCAAAATCGTCTGCCCCTCTCCACTCTGCAGCACTGTGGGAAGCGGGCATCCGCCACGAGGGCAGTGATTTTTGGTGTGATAAAAAAAGTCATGACACGCTTTGCCAATGACTTGTTCTTTCGCCATGCCGTACTTTTTAACGAAGTTTCGGTTGACGCTCAAAATAGTTTTATCCGGTCTCAAAATCAGCGTAGGGAAAGAGAGTGTGTCGAACACCCTGACCTTCCAGTCGAATTGTCCATTTTTTTCAGTTTCCATTATCAGCCGACCGCCTGCAGCCAATTTCACCGGTTCCCGTTTCGAGCGCCCTCCGATAAAAGATCGGACCGATACGGCTGCTAAAAAACCTGCGCTCCGGCCTCCAAAGGCATGGCCCACCGGCGCCGGAGCGTCCGCTGATCAAGGCCGCAAACGGTCCTGCATCATCCAAGGGAATCAGCGATCCAGGTTGTCTCTGACGACGTCCATAAGCCTGCCAAGGTCAATGGGTTTGGCAATATAGTCGTCGGCCGGGGTAGTTTTTCCATCCTGATGCGTGTACCTGCTGCTTTTCACACTCTCGGCCACTGCGGTCAGCAGCACAACCACGATGTTCTTGAACAGGGGGTCTTCTTTGAGCTCCCTGCAAAGCTCGTAGCCGTCCTTTCTGGGCATCATCACGTCGAGCAGAACCAAATCGGGCTTTTCCTGCCTGATCTTTTCCCACGCCTCGACTCCGTCGTATGCCTTCCCGACCCGGAAGCCGTTGTTTTCGAGCTTCATCGAAACAGACTCAACCAGATCAGGGTCGTCATCCACCACCAAGATAAGCTGTTTGTCGCTCATACTGTCTTCTCCTTTATTTGGCCGGTTCCAGCAGGGCACACATCGCACTGCGGATACGTCGCGCTCGCTTGCGCCGGCTGTTCTCCGGCAGACTCTTTTTAGAATGAGGGTCTGGGCAAAAACCCGGCCCTTTCCACTATCTCAGGCACCTTGTGTTCCCATTCGATCGCCATGATGTGAAACCCGGCCACACCCTTGACATTTTTCAACCGGTCGATGGTCTCCAGGCACATCTTGATTCCTTCTTCGGCCTGGTTTTCCTTGGGCACACCGGAGATGCGCTTGACCACATCGTCGGGCACGTCCATTCCGGGCACTTTATTCTTCATATATTTGGCCATCCCGGCGGATTTCATGGGAGTAATACCCGCAAGGATGTACACCTTCTCGTGCAGCCCCCGCTCCCGCACCCCTTCCATCCATTTTTCGAACTTATCGACGTTGTAGATGCACTGGGTTTGGATAAAATCCACGCCTGCCTTCACCTTCTTGGCAAGCCTTGCGACGCGTAATTCAAAGGGGTCGGCAAAGGGGTTTGCAGCAGCGCCGATAAACATTTTCGGAGGGCCGTCGATTTTCTGCCCTCCCTGGAACAGCCCCTCGTCGCGCATCTTTTTCACCATTTCCACGGCCTGGATGGAGTCGATGTCATGCACGGCGGCAGCACCCGGATGGTCGCCGAAATGCGGGTGGTCGCCGGAAAGACAAAGCATCGTGTTGATGCCGTGGGAATAGGCGCCGATGATGTCGCTTTGCATAGCCAGGCGGTTGCGGTCCCTTGTGACCATCTGGAGAAGAGGGTTTAGCCCCATCTGTTTAATAAGAATGCAGGCCGCAAGGCTCGACATTCTGACCATGGCCGTCTGGTTGTCCGTTACATTTACCGCATCTACGCAGCCACGAAGCATCTCCGCCTTTTCCTGGACCTTCGAGGGAAGGGCGCCGCGCGGAGGACCGCATTCAGACGTTACAGCCAGTTGTCCCGATGCCAGTATCTTTTCCAGTGTGCTTTCCGTCTTCATGATGCCAGGTCCTCTCTGACTATTTTCCTGGGACCTGCACCCCGTGCGGGGCGCCAGTCCTTAGCAGGTAAGTTCTCCTCATATTTATCAGTCATTCCAAGGGCTTTTAGCCGGTCCCAGATGAGTTGCCAGGCGCAGTCGATATCCGGATCGACCTCGCACTTGCCGCGGGTAGAGCCGCCGCACGGACCGTTCAAAAGCTGCTTGGAGCAGCGCGCGATGGGGCAAATCCCGGCCGTTCGGGCAAGCCCGCAGTCACCGCAGCCCACGCAACGCTCAGCCCACACCCCCTGCCTCTCGGAGGCCCCCATGAACTTGGTGTTCACTGCCGGCAGGACGGGTTTTTCCTTGAACCGCCTGGCAATTTCCTGGACACCGCATCCGCAGGACATCGAGAGCACCGCATCGACCTGATCGATGTACGGAACGAGTTCCTCGACATATTCCGGATCGCATTGCCGCTCGAGGGTCATCTCCTTTATCTCGAAAGGCTTCCCCTCTTTCATGAAGTGCATCTGGAGGGCCGAGGAGAGCAAAGCCACCTCCTTGCGTCCTCCCGCAGAGCACACCGTGACGCATTCGTTGCAGCCGACGAGAAGAATGCGCCGGTAAGGGCTCACGAATTTGATAAGATCTTCCATTGGTTTACGTTCGGCGGTAATCATCTCAGCAAACTTTCTCCCTTTGTTTTTAAAATCATCCTGCAGCGCATCCGGGGTTGTCCATCGCGACCCTCGCGGGGTTTGGACCCAGGCGTCGAATCTTTTCCGTAAAATCCGAGGCGGTGCGGGCAAAAACCTCGCCCATGCCGGCGGACATCGTGAACATCTCGACGCGGTCCCCTCCGATCCCGATTTCATCGAGTAATTTCTTTACGTAAGCTACGCGCTTTGTCGCTCTTGTGTTGCCGCTCCTGAAGTGGCAGTCTCCCTCCAGGCAGCCGGCCACGTATACGCCGTCGGCGCCTTTCCTGAGGGCTTCCATCATGTGTATGGCGGACACCTTGCCCGTACAGGGCACCCTTATAATCTTCACGTTCGCAGGATAATGAAGCCTTTTGCTGCCGGCCATATCCGCGGCCGTATAGGCGCAGTAGTGGCAGCAGAAAGCTACGATAACCGGTTCAAAGTTGTCCATCACGCCGTCCTTTCAAATAGTCCGTCCAACTTGGCCAATATCTGGTCGTCCTCATACCGCATCAACTGGATCGCCTGAGCGGGGCATTCCGAAGCGCAAACACCGCACCCGTGGCACTTCGCCGGGTCTATTTCCGAATGGCCTTCGGAATTGATGAAGGGCACGTCGAAGGGGCAGGCGCGTACACAAATAAGGCATGCGGCGCATCTATTGCCGTCAACCTTGGCCACCGCCGCCCCCATGTTGATCGCATCCCCGGCGAGAAAGGTCTGGGCGCGGCTTGCCACGGCCTGTGCCTGGGCGATGCTCTCGCGAATGTTTTTGGGGGAATGGGCGGCGCCGGCCACAAAAAATCCGGGCGTTGGAAGGTCCACCGGCCTCAGTTTGACGTGGTCTTCAAGAAAATAGCCGTCCGATGTTCTGGGAAGGCGGAAGATGACGCCCAGGTCTTCGGTGGATTCCTCGTCGGCCACAAAACCGGTGCTTAGCACCAGACAATCGGAGAAGACATTGACTTTTCGCCCGAGGACCGGATCGGTAAAGGTGACCGATACCTTTTCGCCGTCGGCGGCAACCGCCGGCCGGTCCTCCATTTCATAGGGAACGAAGACAACGCCCTTTTCCCTTGCCCTGGTGTAGTATTCTTCCTGCATTCCGGGCATGCGCATATCACGGTAGAGAACGGATATGGAGGCCTCGGGATTTAGCTCTTTCAGCCTCAGGGCGTTCTTTACGGCCGACTGGCAGCATATCCGCGAACAGTTGGGATTGTCCGGGATGCGCGAGCCGACGCATTGGATCATCACAACGTTCTTTAACGATTTGACCTTCTGCGGGTTGTCTTCGATAACAGCGTCGAGGTCGAGTTGGGTCAACACACCATCGTGCTCGCCCAGAAGCATCTCCCGGGGCCGGTTGGCCAGAGCGCCGGTGGCAAGAATGGTAATGCCGTGAACGATCTGGCGATAGACCATTCGCGGGCCGACCTGGACGCCGGTCTTGAACATGCCGGCCATACCCGAATGGTCAACGACCACAGCCTGTTTGAGGACCTGGATGTTTTCGTGACTTTCGGTTTTTCCGATCAGCTCTTCCAGAAAGGACTGAACGTCCCGGCCCTCGAGTGTCCTGCGCACCTTCCTTGACGTACCGCCCAACTGTTGGGATCTTTCGAGCAGGAAGACCTTGAAGCCGCTGTCCGCAAGACTAAGGGCCGCCTTCATACCCGTAACGCCGCCCCCGACCACCAGAACGTCCTTGTTCATCGGCAGGGTATGGTCAACCAGGGGATGCGCCAATCGAACCGCGCCCACCCCCATGTGCATCAGTTCTTTGGCTTTGCAGGCGGCAAAGGCCGGGTTGTCCGTATGGACCCATGTATCCTGGTCGCGCAGGTTGACTATTTCAAGCAGGTATTTGTTGAGTCCGGCCTTGCGCAGCGTGTCCTGGAATACCGCCTCATGGGTTCTCGGGGAGCATGCGCCGATCACCACCCGGTTTAGCTTCTCGCTTCGGATCATTTCCTGAATACGCTCAAGCGAGTCGCGGCTGCAGCCGTGTCCTATCGTCTCGGACACTACGACGTCGGGAAGCTTGCGAAGGCCCTCGGTAACGGCCTTCACGTCAATGACGCCGCCTATATTGTTTTCGCAGTCGCAAACGAATACGCCGATTCTTGTCCCCTCACCGCTGATGTCTCGCTCGGGGGGGAAATTTTCGTTCTTTTCCTGCACAACTCTAAGGGAGCTCAAATCAGCCGAGGCGCAACAGGCAGCAGCACCGGCCTGGACCAGGGTTTCCGGAATGTCCTTGGGACCTTCGAAAAGGCCGCAGACATAGATTCCGGGCTTCGATGCGGCAACAGGATCAAAACCCCCCGTTTTTGCGAAGCCGTGTTCATTTAGCTCTATGCCGAGTTTGGCGGCAAGCTCCCTTACCTCGGTCGAAATACGGAAACCGGTAGAGAGCACCACCATATCAAATTCTTCGGTCTCCGGCCGGCCGGCATTGTATGGCAAATACTCGATGCGCAGCCCCCCGGTCATGGCCCCGTCGCTAAGAACAGGGGTGATGCTGTGCGGACGGCTGCGGACAAAGCGCACGCCGTATTCGTTTTTAGCCCGCTGCAGGTAGAGCTCGTAGTCCTTGCCGTATGTTCGCATATCCATATAAAAGATGGTGGCCTCGATATTTTCGAGGAACCGCTCCCGGGTGACCATGGCCTCTTTCAGGGCGTACATGCAGCAGGCGCTGGAACAATAGGACATGAAACCCTCGCGCAGGCCCCTTGAGCCTGCGCACTGGATCCAGGCGACCTTGCCGGGCTTTTTGCCGTCGGAGGGCCGCACCAGCTGTCCGCCCGTCGGCCCCGATGCCGATAGAATGCGTTCGTATTCGAGGCTGGTGACTACGTTGGGGTAAACTCCATAACCATAGGTATCCAGAACTCGCGGATCGGTGATCTCCGCCCCCGGCGCCAGAATCACCGCTCCCGCATCGACCTCGCGGCTCCGCTGTCGATCCTCGGGAAGGATTGCCCCGGCCGGGCAGATCCGCACCAGCTCCTCGATATTGGCGCATGCATCCATGTCGATTGAAAAAGCATAGGGCGTCGCCTGAGGGTATCGCATACAAGTCGGCGCACGGTGGTCCAGGCCGGGCGTAAAGCGAACGCACCCTGGAAACTGTCGATAGCATTCGCCGCAGGCGGTGCATTTTTGCAAGTCGATGTAGCGCGGCTTTGAGGTCAGGTTCACCGTGAATTTGCCGGCGCTGCCCGAAAGACTTTCGACTTCGGTCATCGTCATGAGTTCGATGTGGAGTTGGCGGCCGCTCTCCGACAAGCGCGGAGACAAAGTGCACAGATCGCAGTTGTTGGTGGGAAAAGTACGGTCGAGACTCGTCATGAGACCGCCGATCGAATAAGCCTTGTCCACCAGCACGACGTCACGCCCCGCCTCTGCCAGGTCCAGCGCAGCCCGTATGCCGCCCATGCCTCCGCCGACTATCAGAACTTTGTTGCTGAATTCGGATCTTCTCTGCTCTTGCATTGCCGTTCCGGTCCTCTGTCTGTGGATGAATTTCAGTCCGCGATGAGTTGGAATAAGTCAACGATCAAAGGCCCGCATAATCGAGTACATCGGGCAGCCTGTGTTCCCATCCGAGGGTTACGATCCGCACTCCCTGCGAGAGTTGCCTCAGAGCCGCAACGGTCTCTGCGGCTATGCGCACGCATTCCATTTCACGGTCCGAGGCTTTGCGAATACGGCGGATGAGCTCTTCCGAGATGCCTGCTTCCGGCTCGTTGGTCGCAATATAGCGCGCCGCGCCCACAGACTTGAGCAGGTACACCGTGGAGATTACGGGGGTCTTCAAACTCTTCGCTTTGCCCATGAAGGATTCGAAGCGGCGAATATCGAAGACCGGCGGCGAGAGGATGAATTTGGCGCCGGCTTCCACCTTCTTTCCCGCAAGTTCCAATTCGCGATCGAGGGCCTTTTCATCCCTGCACTGAGCGATGGCGCAGCCGACCGTAAAGCTGGGGGCGCCGCACAGATCGCTTCCGCCAAGGTCGGTTCCCTGCTCGAGCAAACGAACGGCGTTAAGCAGGCCCAGTTCGTCGAGATCGTCAACGGCCCGCGCGTCACGATGATCTCCGTTGCAAATTTCTTCGCCGGAAACCACGACCAGACTCTGAATGCCAAGAGCATAAGCCGCGAGCAGCTGCGCCTGGACCGCCATGCGATTTCGGTCCCGGCAGTAAACGTGAATGAGGGCCTCCATGCCCTGCTGGTGCATCAGCACGGCCCCGGCAAGGGCGCTCATTCTCATGACGCCGTCGTCCATATCAGGCACGATGACCGCGTCTACACGGCCCTTGATCCTGCGCGCGTTCTGGATTAGTTGCGAAGTGTCCACGCCTTTGGGCGTATTCATTTCCGCAAGGACCACAAATTCGCCTGACAGGAGTCTTTTCTGAAAACTCATACATCCCCTTTTCGTTTGTCATTGCAAATTCGTCGCTTTCGGACCGCCCTGCGAGAACGATCCTCCCCTGTTGAAGTGGAAGAGATGGCAAAAAACGCTTTCATCTGGAAGGCAGCCTTTTTTTGAAACGAATCCGGTAGCAGTCGGCGCCCTTGTCGAATTGCATGTCGATCAACTCACATATCGCCCCGGGGATTACCCTGAATACATCACTTCTAACGTCGGGGTCGGGAGTGATAACTTCGAGCACCTCGTTGGCTCTCATCTCCCCCAGCACCTGCTTCATCTTAAGAAGGGCAAAGGGGATGATGGTCTCCCTGAAGTCGAGAACATAATCGGGATTCTCCTTCAATTGAGTGCTGCTCCTCTCTTGGGCCCCAGCGACATGTCCGGATGATTTTGCGATCAACATTTCCCTAGGCAAAGTTGATGCCACGAGGTAAAGTGCGGGGTGTTATTTTTTGGGGAAGTAAACAGCAGGGTGCGCTTTGCACCCGCACAGGACTTGAGGAGGGACCCATTTTAACGGCAATGCGGCGCGCAGGAAGCCCCGCCGTATCCGGCCCCGATCTTGCATGAGCGGATGGGGGGAACGCTTAGCAATTAACAGATGTTGCATCGATCTGCTAAAAATCCCACGCCGATTCTAAACAGCTGTTACGGAAAATGTTAACTATTAAAATTTAGCAGGTGATAAGAAGTGAACACAACGGAACGCTCGCTCGAACGCTCATTCGGAGAGGATCTCGACAGGTATTGGAAGGCGGTTGTCAGCACCATCCAGGATGGAATCTTCATCGTAGACACCTGCGGATCGATTGTATCGGTAAACAATGCCATGGAATCCATCATCGGATATCCGCGCGAAGAACTCATCGGCCAGAAGTGCTCGATTTTGAATTGCAGCCTCTATAAAGCGGCCCGCGAAAAAGGCCACCCCCACTGGTGCATCCTGTTCCGGACAGGGGTGATCGGCCAGCGAAGATGCACCATCATGAGGCGAGACGGGACCCATATCCAGGTGCTAAAAAATGCTTCCCCCCTCTACGATGGCCGGGGAAAGCTCATAGGCGCGGTGGAAACGATCACCGATATAACGGAAATAGTGGAAAAAGACAAACAGATAGCCGCCTTTCGGCGCGAACTCAGCTCCGGGGACCGCTTCCACGGGATCGTCGGCTCTTCTGCGGCAGTCAGGCAGGTCTTCGACATTATCGAGAACGCCTCCGCCTCCGACGCTCCGGTGATCATCTTCGGTGAGAGCGGTACGGGCAAGGAGCTTGCGGCCAAGGCAATCCACCAGATCGGGGAGCGCAAGAACGGTCCCCTTGTCAAGGTCAATTGTGCGGCCCTGACCGAATCTCTTCTCGAAAGCGAGCTTTTCGGCCACGTCAAAGGGGCCTACACGGGGGCCTACACGAACCGGGCGGGCAGGTTCGAGATCGCGCAGGGAGGAGATATTTTCCTCGATGAAATCGGCGATCTGCCTCTTGCCACCCAGGTAAAGCTGCTGCGCGTGCTCGAAGAGAAGGTAATCGAGCGGGTAGGAGACAGCAAGCCGATACCGGTGGATGTTCGCATCATATCGGCGACCAACAAAAACCTTTCGCAACTGGTGGAAAAAGGGCTTTTCCGAAAAGATCTCTACTTTCGCATCAACGTAATACCCATCAACCTGCCCCCGCTAAGAGAAAGGGCCGAAGACATACCTTTGCTCGCGGAGTCTTTTTTTAGAAAAATTCGCCTCAAAAGCGGCAAAAATATCACCGGCATAAGCAATTACGCGATGGAACTGCTCATGAAATATGATTGGCCGGGAAATGTCAGGGAGCTAAAAGGCGCGCTCGAATACGCGTTTGTAACCTGCCATGAAAATATGATCCAGTCCCATCACCTGCCGCCCGACATCCGTGGACAGAGGCATTCGGAGCAAAGCCCGAGAAACCTCAAAGCAAACAAGGAAGAAATAAAGAAAAAGCAACTGATCGACGCGCTCTCCAGGGCCAATTGCAACCAGTCGCTGGCAGCCGAAATTCTGGGCGTCTCCCGGGTGACTGTCTGGAACCAGATGAAGCGCTTCGGCATAAAGCATGTCCACGATATCGACATCAGGGGCGGCAACCGACGCTAGGAGCCTGCCCTTTACATTCGGGGCAACGAGCCATAGAGTAAAATTTTCGGTGGTGTGGCCGCCGGTGTTAAAATCTAAACGGAGAGGTTGATTGGAAATGGGCCTTTTGTCGCGCATGTCATCGATCCTTAAGGCAAAAATGAGCGCCGCTCTCGACCGGGCCGAAGACCCCGCTCAGACGCTGGACTATTCTTACGAAAAACAGCTCGAGCTGCTTCGCAACGTCAAACGCGGGGTCGTCGAGGTGGTTACCTCCAAGCGGCGGTTGCAGTTGCAGGCTGCGGGTCTGCAGGAAAACCTCGCCAAGCTCGAGGACCAGGCCCGAAGGGCCCTTGGTGCCGGCCGCGAAGACCTGGCCCGCATGGCCCTGGAGCACAAACAGGTGATCGTCCAGCAGTTGCAGGGCCTCGAAGGCCAGATAGAGGACCTGGAAAAGGAACAGGAAAAGCTCTCGACGGCCGAAACCCGCCTTTCGGCCAAAGTGGAGGCATTCAGGACCCACAAGGAAGTCATAAAGGCCCAGTACTCTTCGGCTGCTGCGCAGGTGAAGATAGGCGAGGCGGTCACGGGGCTCTCCGAGGAGATGGCTGACGTGGGTCTGGCTGTCGATCGGGCCGAGGAAAAAACCCAAAAGATGCGCGCCAGGGCCTCTGCGATCGACGAACTGGTAGATGCGGGAACACTTGAAGATTTTTCCGGAAGACCTGATGCGGTCGAACGCCAGCTTGCCCAGATAAGCGTGTCCCAGGGAGTTGAAGACGAACTGGCCGAAATGAAGCGGCAAATCGAGGGCCCTAAAGAGCCAAAGCAACTGGAGGAGGGGAAATGATCGTTCGAATAGCTACCGAGGGTCAGTACCGCTTTCCCGGGGCTCATGTGGATCGGCTCAACGAGTTGGACCGTCACATTGTGGAAGCGGTCGCAAACGAAGACGAAGCCGAGTTTCACAAGCTTTACGCCGAAATGCTTGCCCTTGTCAAAAATGAGGGAAAACCGGTTGCCCATGATGAAATAATGGAATCGGAAATAATCCTGCCTCCCCCGGACATTACCTTGAAGGAGGCAAAAGATTTATTTGCCCGCCCCGACCTGATCCACGGCTAGAGCCACGCGACTCCCGATGCTGAAAGCAAAGGGAGTCGGCCCTTAACTCGGGCGAAAAGGGATTACCTCCCGGCGTCCTTGTTTTCACAACGCTGCGCGTTTTACCGACTGCATGGAGAAGGACTGCAAGCAATCCGCTCCCATCTCCTGTGTCTTTTCTTTATTCCTGTTTCAACGCTGATTTACGACGCATGCGGCGCCCCTTCCGGCAACCCGTCGGATTGGGCGGGATGAGTGAGTTGTTTGCACTGTCGGTGGGCGTGAAAAAAATCATTTACTACCTTTTTAGTAGATATTTTAGCATACATAGTATATTCGGTCTACTGTGTTCACCGTAGGGGCCTGAAAGCTCTTGAAGGTGGTGCACCGTAACTGATAACCGAGATCGGTAGGCGCAAGGAGGGAGAGGACCTCCGGCTGACATGGTCTCAATGGCTCAAAACTAAGGAGGATGATCTATGTTGAAAAAGGCACTGGTGTGCGGTGCAATTGTCTGTTTCATGGCCGGTTATGCGGCTTTGAGCAGCGCAAAGGGCGCCGGTTTGGCAAAAGGTAAACAACTCTTCCAGTCGAAGTGCGTTCTTTGCCACGGCCCTCAAGGCAATGGCCAGGGACCGGCAGCCGCCGCATTCAACCCGAAGCCGGCGGATTTTACCAGCAAGAGTTTTTGGAAGGCCCCCAATATCGAAGCGACAATGGCCCATGTGATAGCGAACGGCAGGGTGCAGATGCCGGCTTTCCACGACCTGTCGCCAAGCGATATTCAGGACCTTATCCAGTACATCAAGCACGCTTTCGAACCGAAATGAACGGAGTTTTTTCAGGGGCCGCGGCCCCGCCAGCCTGGTTCCGCTCAACCCACCCTGAAGCGGGCCTTTTAGTGATTTTTGAGGGTGTGCGAGAGGGAGGTTAGGGCCGGAGCGATTGTGCGGAGCTAAAGCCTTAAGAGTCCTATGAGGTGGTGTTTCATGATCTAGTTACGTTTCTTGTTGAGGAGGAGAGAGATGGGCTTCAAAAGGTTAAGCAAAATCGTGTTTCTATTAACAATACCTGGTCTGGTTGCCGTTTTCGCGGCAAAGAACGCCTCGGCAGTGCCGAGTTTTGCGCGTCAGACAGGCCTGCCATGTTCCGCATGTCATACCATGTTCCCCGAACTGACGCCATTCGGGCGGCAATTTAAATTGGAAGGCTACACATTCAACAAAAGCGGTGCCAAGTATCCGAGCGTGCCCCCCATTGCGGCCATGATCCAATTATCTTACACTCACACCAAGCAGTCGGTTTCTCCCGGAGATCTGCCGGACAACAGATGGTCTCTTCACGCGCTTACCTCCGGAAACAATGTGCTCGACACGCCCCAGCAGGCCAGCCTGTTCTATGGTGGCCAGATATACGGACATTGGGGCGCCCTGGTCCAGGCGACTTACGCTGACGACAGTGGTGCGCCGTACATGGCCCTGGACTTGTCGGATATTCGCTATGCGAACAACGCCACACTGATGGGCAAGAACCTGATTTACGGATTTACATTCAATAACGCCCCATCAGTTGAAGACGTCTGGAACACGACTCCGGCGTGGGGCTTCCCGTTTGCCTCTTCAAACGTCGCGGAGTCTCCTATTGTCCCGATCGTAGCCCCATTGATTTTTAATCTACCGGCCCAGGTAGGAGGCGCGGGCGCTTATATTTACTGGGACAACTTGATTTACGTTGAAACAGCCCTCTACCGCACTACGCTCAACGGGATCACCGCTCCATTCGGAGGGGGAAACCATCCACTGGACGTCTATGCGACCGGAGCCATCCCTTACTGGCGCCTTGCGATCACCCACCAATCCGGGGCAAATTCGTACGAAATCGGTACTTACGGGTTGAGCGCAAGGGCCTATGCAAATTACCCCGTCACGCCTGATGCCAACAATTACACGGACGTGGCCTTTGATGCTGAATATCAGCATATTATCAGCAATCAGTCTTTTTCGGTTGAGACAACCTGGGTTCATGAAAACCAGGACATCAACGGCAGCGTCTTGCAAGGGCTCTCCAACGACGCATACGGCTATCTCGACACTTACAAGATTAACGCCGACTACTATTACCGAACAGCCCATTACGGGCAATTCGGAGGCACGGCTTGTTATTTTACGACAACCGGGAGCGACAACGCCGCGCTCTACGCAGCTCCTTTCGACCCGTCCGGCAATCCGGACAGTAAGGGGGAAGTACTCGAACTGGACTACATGCCTCCCTGGCATCACTACGGACCGACAGGATTCGGTTTCTCGAAGTTCTCGCTCCAGTACGTCATCTTCAACCAGTTTAACGGAACCTCGACCGGCGCATCCGCCTACAACACTCTCTATCTTTTAGCCTGGTTCATGTTCTGATGCGTTGTTGGGGTTGAAAAGAATCGAGTAGGAGGCGGGATCGCTCCCGCCGTCCTCTCACACCACCGTGCGTACGGTTCCGTACACGGCGGTTCGTGAAACACATTGAAGTTTTCGCAGTTGACTCAACA
>JAJYTC010000270.1 GCA_021793275.1 Deltaproteobacteria bacterium
GGCCAGCCGGAGTGTCAGGATGTCCGCGTAAGATTTAGGATCGAGCGGAAAAAAGAGATCGAAATACCTGACCGAAAATCCGCCTTCCTCCAGGACCAGCTGTAATTCCTGCGCTTCCAGGGCCTCGCTGTAGTATTTCCCCAACGTCGGCAGCAGGACTTTTCCCTCCAGCACCTTGCTTGGCGGATTCCAATCGATATCGAAAAAAACCGCATAGGGGGAGCCGGGTCCGCTTTCCAGCACGTCCATCCACCAGGGATTGTCATGGCTGAGCGCCATGTGGTTGGGAACAATGTCGATTATCAGGCCCATAGTGCGCGACCTGAGCCTGTTGGCAAGGGCGTCGAGGGAAGCGTTCGACCCCAATACGGGGTCGATTTCCGTGGGATTGGTAACCGAATAGCCGTGAAGGCTGCCCCTGCGGGCGTGGGAAATAGGAGAAGCGTACAAGTCGGTAATGCCCAGATCGTGGAGGTAAGGCACTAAACTCCGGGCGGCGCTGAAAGTGAAATTTCGGTTGAACTGAAGGCGGTAGGTTGCCAATGGAGGGTTAAGGGCTTTCATTTTGGCTCCCGGACGGCTGTTCGGGCCGGCGGCCGCGAATGCGCATCTTTTTTACGAGTTTTTGCGGTCAACGAAAAATGCAAATGAATACGGCTCGAAACAAAGCGGCGCCCGTTCATCTGCGCTCAACGCCTGCGGGATGCGGCTTCCGGGTCCGCCCCAGCGTTTTTCAGCCGAGTCGAGTTTTTTCAGCCACGCACCGGAAGGCCATTCGATGGCCGCGCAACCTGCCGTTTGATTGAAATGAAAAAGAGCGAGGGCTTCGCGTTTACCGCCAAGGTGGACAAGGAGCACTTTTTCGGTTCCGCTGGTAAGGACTTTCCTCACCCTGCTTGAATGTATGATCGATTTTCGGAGGCGCAACAGTTCCCTGTAGAAGCGCAGCAAGACGTTGTGACTGCCCTGAGAAGCCAGTTCGCGGTGAAGCTTGCAGCGCAGGAAGGTATCCTCCGCCTGTGGATCGGGCGGATCTCCCTCCAGGTGGAAGTCGCTGCATTCGGCTAATCTGCCCTTTCTTACAGCCTCGATGAGGGCTGGGTCCGAATGGCTAACGAAGTACTGGAACGGGGCTGTCTCGCCGTACTCTTCACCCATGAACAGAAGAGGAGTGAAAGGGGATAAGATCACCGCTGCCGCTGCCGTTTTCAAGGCTTCAAAGGGCGCCAGGCTGCTAAGGCGCTCTCCCTTGAAACGATTGCCCACCTGATCATGGTTTTGAGCAAAAACAACCAGGCTTTCGGGCGGTGTTCCCCGGGAAGACGAACCGTGGCGCATGCGGCGGTAGGCCGAATATTGCCCCGAATAGACGAACCCCTCGCGAAAAGCTTTTGCAAGATGGCCGAGCCGGCCGAAATCAACATAATAGCCGGCGGTCTCACCCGTCAGCACCGTGTGGAGGGCATGGTGGAAGTCATCGTTCCAGTGGGCGCTAAGGCCGCAGCCTCCCAGGTCGCGGGGACGGATGAGACGCATGTCGTTCAGATCGCTTTCCGCAATCAGATATACACGCCGGTTGAGTCTTTCGGCCCGCCGGCGCACAGTGTCGGAGAGTTCGGAAAGGAAGGGACGGGCGGAGCGATCCATGATCGCATGGAGGGCATCGAGGCGCAAAGCGTCAATGTGACATTGCTCGATCCAGTAGAGGGCGTTTTCGATGAAATAACGCCGGACCTCGTCGCTTCCAGCGCCGTCGAAGTTTACGGCCATACCCCATGGAGTGCGATAGCGGTCGGTAAAATAAGGCCCGAAGTCTCCAAGATAATTTCCCTCGGGCCCGAGATGATTGTAGACGACATCGAGGACTACGGCGAGCCCTCTCAGGTGGCATGCATTTACGAACCGTTTGAGTTCGTTTGGTCCGCCGTATGTATTCTGAACGGCAAACGGATAAGTCCCGTCATAGCCCCAGTTCCGATCGCCCGGGAACTGCCCGACAGGCATAAGCTCGACAGCCGTTACGCCCAACCGTTCGAGTTCGTCCAGGCGGCCGATAAGCGCATCGAAATTGCCTTCGGGGGTGAAAAGACCGACGTGGAGTTCATAGATGATGTAATCGCGCAGATCGAGTCCGGACCAGAAAGTGTCGGACCACGGGAAGGACGGGTCGAGCACCTGAGAAGGACCGTGAACGCCCTCGGGTTGAAACCGCGAAGCCGGATCGGGGCGAGGCTTCCGTCCGTCGAGCAGGTAAAAATAACGGGTCTTCGGCCCAATGCCTTCGAAAATGCCGTGGAAGTAGCCCCTGTCTACTTTCGTAAGTGCAAGGGAGCCTGCGGGGGAAATTTCTTCCGCCTGAGGGCCGGCTACAGGCTGCACATCAACGCGATCGGCCGCGGGCGCCCACACAAGGAACTCGCAGCGCGAGTCTTTTTGGAGCGAGGCGCCGAGACGGGGGGAAACATTCACGTCCGGCCCTCACGGTCTAGAGCACGACCGCCCGGCCGGGACGGCCCCGGCCGTCGTCGCCCGGCCCCCGGAACAGAAGCATCATGGACAGGTAATCCCTGAGGTTTCGAGTCACTAGAAAATGGTTGCGGACAAATTCTTTGGCAAATTTACCCATGCGCTTTCCCACTTCCGGATGGCGGAGCAGGTAGCGGATTCGAAGGGCGCAGCCTTCCGGCGAGTGGACAAGAAAGCCAGTGCGAAAATTGCGAATCTGGAGCATTATGCCTCCCGCCGCCCCGCCGATTACCGGTTTTCCTTTCCACATGGCCTCGGTCACGGTCAATCCGAAGCCCTCGCGGACCGACTTCTGCACGATGATATCTGCGGCCCGCTGCAGAGCGTTGACTTCATAATGGCTTTCCGGGGGCAGGAGCAGAAGATCGATGTCGGGGTCTCCGTGAGCTGCTTCCTGGACCTCGGCAAAAATCCGCGGACCCTCCGGATCGTCAGTGGCCTCGCCTCCGGCCAGCACGAGCCGGCAGGGTGTATGGGCGTGCACCATTCGAAACGCCTCGATCACTCCCAACGGGTCCTTGAAGGAATCGAACCTGGATACTTGCAAAATTATGGGTTTATCTCTTGCGATGCCGAGCCGATCCATGACCGCTGAGACTTCTTCTGCGGAAAGCTCGCGGTTCTTTTCGCT
>JAJYTC010000097.1 GCA_021793275.1 Deltaproteobacteria bacterium
TAGGTGATCTGCAAATTCTTGCAATCAGACCGTCCGATGACCGAACCGGCCATAGAAAAGAAAGCCCCCGGACCCGTAACCGGGCCGGGGGCTAATGGAAAAAACAGCCTCACAGCGGGCGCAATCCAACATCGCCGGATCTCAGCGCGCTATGTCGGATCGCCCTCCGTTTGAGCCGGGAAGGCTCTATCCTAGTACATGCCCCCTCCGGGCGGCATGCCTCCCATGGCGGGGCCGCCTTTGTCTTCTTTGGGCAGTTCGGCTACCATGCATTCGGTTGTGAGCATGAGGGCCGAGACGCTGGCCGCGTTGAGCAGCGCAGTGCGGGTGACCTTTGTCGGATCGATTACGCCCGCAACGATCAGATCCTCGAATACACCGGTCTCTGCGTTGAAACCGAAGGCGCCCGATTGTTCCTTGACTTTCTGAACCACTACCGAACCCTCTTCGCCTGCGTTATTGGCAATCTGACGGGCGGGTTCCTCAAGAGAGCGCTTGATGATTTTCAGGCCCAGTTGCTCGTCTCCACCCAGGTTCACGTTTTCCAGGGAAGACAGGCAGCGCAGGTAGGCAACGCCGCCGCCGGGAACGATGCCTTCTTCGACTGCTGCGCGGGTGGCGTTAAGAGCATCTTCGACCCTGGCCTTTTTCTCCTTCATCTCGGTTTCGGTGGCCGCGCCGACACTGATGACCGCAACTCCGCCAACCAGTTTGGCCAGTCTTTCCTGGAGCTTTTCGCGATCATAGTCGCTGGTGGTTTCCTCGATCTGGGTGCGGATCTGGCGCACTCGGCCCTCGAGCGCCTTGCGGTCGCCGGCGCCGTCGACTATCGTGGTGTTATCCTTGTCAATGCGGATTGTCTTCGCCCTGCCAAGATCGTTGAGGGTAACATTTTCAAGCCGGATGCCCTTTTCTTCGCTGATCACCTGCGCGCCCGTAAGGATTGCGATGTCTTCGAGCATGGCCTTGCGCCTGTCGCCAAAGCCGGGGGCCTTTACCGCGCAGACCTGGAGGGTGCCTCGAAGCTTGTTCACCACCAGGGTGGCAAGAGCCTCGCCTTCAACGTCTTCGGAGATGATCAGGAGCGGCTTGCCCATCTTTGCGATCTGTTCGAGAACGGGCAAAAGATCTTTCATGCCGCTTATCTTTTTCTCGTTGACGAGGATCATGGGCTCGTTGAGCAACACTTCCATCTTCTCGGGATCGGTAACGAAATAGGGAGAGATATATCCACGGTCAAACTGCATCCCTTCGACCACTTCCAGGGTGGTCTCCATGGATTTGGCTTCCTCGACCGTGATGACGCCCTCTTTGCCCACCTTGTTCATGGCCTCGGCGATGATGTTGCCGATGGTCGAATCATTATTGGCCGAAATGGTGCCGACCTGGGCGATTTCTTTCTGGTCCTTGATCGGCTTGCTGGTCTTTTTGAGTTCATCGACCACGATCTGGACGGCTTTTTCTATGCCGCGTTTGATGGCCATAGGGTTATGGCCGGCTGTGACGAGCTTTGAGCCTTCAAAGTAGATGGATTGGGCCAGGATGGTAGCTGTGGTTGTGCCGTCTCCGGCGACATCGCTGGTCTTGCTGGCGACCTCTTTAACCATCTGTGCGCCCATGTTTTCGAACTTGTCCTCAAGTTCAATTTCCTTTGCCACAGTGACGCCGTCCTTGGTCACCGTGGGGCCGCCGAAACTTTTTTCGATGACAACGTTGCGGCCTTTGGGGCCGAGGGTAACCTTTACGGCGTCGGCCAGCGTATTGACGCCGTTTAGCAGCAACTCGCGCGCTTTGGTATCATATGTCAACTGCTTCGCCATTAGTTTGTTCCTCCTGGTGTTTTCAAAAAATCGAAGAGTTACTCGATGATCGCGAGGATGTCGTCTTCGCGCATGATCAGCACTTCCTGGTTCTCGATGGTGATCTCGGTGCCAGCGTATTTGCCGAAAAGAACGCGGTCGCCTTTTTTGACGTCGAGCGCTCTTTTGGAGCCGTCTTCCATAGTTCTACCGCTGCCGGCTGCGATCACTTCTCCCTGGATGGGCTTTTCTTTGGCCGTATCGGGAATGATAATGCCGCCTGCGGTTTTCTGCTCTTCTTCCATGCGTTTGACCACGACGCGATCGTTTAGCGGTCTGAGGTTCATAGCAACTCCTTTCGGTTTGAAGCAAATGGAATTAGGCAAAGGTATGCACCCTGCCCGGTAGTGTTAGCACTCATCTATGATGAGTGCTTTTAATCATCGTCGATTCATTTGGCAAGCGAAAAAGAACTGCTTGGCGGGAAAAAAAGTGAAAAGATCGTTCCGGCCCCCGGCCGCCTGCGATTTACTTCCACTCGGCCGGCGGCTTTTTCCACCAGTTGGTAGACTACGCTAAGTCCCAGACCTGTTCCGTTTGTCTTGGTGGTAAAAAAGGGATCGAAAATTCTTTTGATCGCCGGATCGGCTATTCCGCATCCGGTGTCGCTGATGTCTATTCTAACAGGCCCGGGCGGATTGTCGAGCGCATGTTCGACTTTTACCGATATGGAAAGCTCGCCGCCCTCCGGCATGGCTTCGATCGCGTTTACTACAAGGTTCCACAGGACCCGGTGCAGATGGAGCCGATCGATTGAGATAAGGGGGTTTGAGCGGAAATCGGTCCTGATAGTGTGGCAGGCGGTGGCCTTTTTGTTGGATCTCAGAAGGGCCACGATCTCCTCGATTACGGGGCATACGGCTACCTCTTCGAGCCGCGCCGACTGGGGCGAACCTTTGGCCATCCAAAGGAACTCGGTCACCAGCGTGTTTACACGCTCGATTTCCCGTTGCACAATCCCCATGAGTCTTTGATTTAGCGGGCTAAGATCTGTTTGGTCCCTTAGCATTTGCACGGCGCCGCTCATAGCCGCCAGCGGGTTTTTGATCTCATGGGCGATTTCGGCTGCCAGTCTGCCGGCAAGCACCAACCGCTCCATTCTCTGGATGTGCTCCTCGATCGCTTTGAGCTTGGTAAGGTCGGTGAATATGATGAGCCAGCCGAAGGTTTTTCCGTTCTCGTTTCTGAGGGCCGAAGCCGAATAGCCGATCACGATTTGCATGCCCGCCGGATGGGTGTAAGAGGTCTCCATGCGGGTCGCATTTTTTGGCGCGCCGTGTGCCGGGCTTCGTTGGACCTTAAAGAAGTCGATGTCCGTAAAGATTTCTTTCACCAGCCGCCCGGCAATCTCCCCGGGCTTCCTTCCAAGCATCTGCTCCGCGGCGCTGTTCGAAAATATGATGCGCCCTTCGAGATCGACGGTCAGCAGGCCGCTCGACATGCTTCTAACGATGCTTGTGTGAAGGGTTTGCAGGGTGCTGAGGTCCCTTTCGCGTTCACGAATGCGCAGCTTGGATCTTTGGAGTTCCCGCGCGAGGTATCCGGCAAGAAAGCCTACGAGGAAAAAAGCCGCAGTATTTATGAGAATATTGAAGAAATAGGCCCCGCTGTTATGCGCGTGCGCGGCTTGGGCGGCCAGGTGAAGCGGAGATATCCATCCGAAGTATTGAAGATCGAGAAGAAGCCCGTAAATCAGGGAGCATGCGGATGCGGTCAGCAGACTCGCGCGGCGGTGCAGCAACAGGGCCGCGCTGAAGATTACGAGCATGTAGAGCGATGAGAAGCTGCTCTGGATTCCTCCCGTCATATAAACCAGAACGGTTACGGCGCCAAGATCGAACAGGATCTGGATCAGGGCGAATCGCTCGAGCCGGCGTACGCCCTCGAGGCTTAGGGCCCCGAAGATCGTGAACAGGAAGAGAATGCAGGAAAATATATAGAGAGGGTGGAAAAGGGCGGAATGAAGGCCTCCATTCCTTTTGCTTTGCACGGCGATAGTGAGGACGAGGAAAAAAACGGCAAGGAGCAACCGATAGAGCAGGAGTTTTTTGAGCTTGCTCCTCAGTGGGCTCAGATCGGCCTCATTATCGTGTCCGGCACTCAGTTCGACCATTTAGCGTTCTATCTGGCCACAACGCCGGCCAATTGAAAGATCGGCAGGTACATGGCCACCAGCAGAAACCCGATGCTTACGCCGAGGAAAAGAATCAGCAAAGGCTCGAGCATGGCTGTCAGGTTTCCGACGGCCGTATCGACTTCCTCGTCGTAAAAATCGGCTATCTTGCCGAGCATGTTGTCGAGGGCGCCCGTGGCTTCGCCAACGGCGATCATCTGGGTCACCATCGGCGGAAATACGTGTGTTTCGGCCAGAGGTTCGGCTACCGGGCGGCCTTCGGAAATTGACATCCTTGCGTTCCTGATGGCCTTTTCTACAACCGAGTTGCCCGCGGTTGCGGCGACCACCTCCAGGCCGTCCAAAATCGGCACTCCGCTGGACAGCATGGTTCCGAGGGTCCTCGTGAAGCGCGCTACGGCGATCTTTCGAAGCAGGACGCCGAAGATGGGCGCCCGCAGGAAGATTCGGTCAAAAATATAGCGCCCCCTCGGGGTTCTGTAAAACCGGCGAAGCACCATGACGACTATGACGACACCAAGGACCATCCAGTGGATGTAGTGCTTTGTGAAGTTGCTGATGTTCATTACGATTAATGTCATTTCGGGCAATTTTACTCCCGCGTTGTTGAAAAGGCCGGCAAAGACCGGAATGACAAAGATCATGATAACCGTTATAACGATTACAGCGATTGAGACCACGATGGCAGGGTAGGTAAGGGCGCCTTTGACCCTCTTTTTCACCTTCGCCATCTTTTCGATGTATAAGGCGAGCCTGTTCAAAATCACGTCCAGTATGCCTCCGACCTCACCTGCGGCCACGAGGTTGTAAAACAGATTGTCAAAGACTCTGGGGTGATTTTTTATTGCGTCGGACAAGGTCGCGCCTTCCTCGACGCTTTTTTTGATCTGACGAATAACTCTTTTGAAATTCGCGTTCTCCTGTTGATCCCGCAGAATTTCCAGGCACTGCACAAGAGGCAGGCCGGCATCGATCATGGTTGCAAACTGCCGAACGAATATGACTTTGTCCTTGTCCTTTATCCTTGCCGCCAAGGCCGGGAAGTAGTCTTCCAGGGCCTTGGGCTTTTTTTTCACACTCTTGAGGGCAATACCTTTCCTGATAACCATCTGGCGGGCCAGGGGAAGATTGTCGGCCTCTATTTCTCCTTTTTGCTTCTTGCCCGAGCGATCTTTGCCCGTCCATAAATAAATCGCCATTGCCGCTCTCCTCTGCTGTCAATAAAAATTCGTGAAGAGTAACTATGGCCACTTATGCAATTTGCAGTCCAGAACGGGTGGTTAGGGGTGAAAAGTGTGCAGGGGCAGGGAGACTGAGATGGAATCGGGGCGGATCAATCTTTTGCCGAAGATCTTATGACTTCCTCGACCGAGGTCACTCCCTGTTTGAGCTTGTTAATGCCCGCGCGCCTGAGGGTGGTCATGCCGAGACGAATGGACTCCTTTTTGATCTCAGCGGCAGTAGCGCCCATCAGGACGAGTTCACGGATCTGCTCATACATCGGCATGACCTCGTAGAGGGCGATGCGGCCCCGGTATCCCGTATCGTTACAGGCGGGGCATCCTGTGCCGCGATAGCATGTAAAGGCGCCGAGTTCCTCATCGAGGACCCCGAGGTCGAGCAGTGTCTCTGCGGGGACATGTTCAACGGTCTTGCATTCCGGGCATATCTTGCGAACGAGCCTTTGGGCGAGAACGAGGTTGACGGCCGAGGAGACCAGAAAGGCTTCCACCCCCATGTTGAGCAGCCGGTTGATCGTGCTCGGGGCGTCGTTTGTGTGCAGGGTGCTAAGCACGAGGTGGCCGGTCAGGGCCGCTTTGACGGCAATTTCAGCGGTTTCGAAGTCTCTTATTTCTCCGACCATTACGATGTCGGGGTCCTGGCGCAGAAACGCCCGCAGGGCGGCGGCAAAAGTAAGGCCGATGGCCTCGTGCACCTGGACCTGGTTTATGCCGACCAAGTTGTATTCTACAGGGTCTTCGGCGGTCGAGATGTTTTGGCTCACCTTGTTCAGATCGGAGAGCGCGCTGTAGAGGGTCGTGGTCTTGCCGCTGCCGGTTGGACCGGTAACCAGCACCATTCCGAAAGGCAAATAGATGGCGTCGCGAAAATTTTTGTACTGGAGTTCTTCAAAGCCGAGCTTGGTCATATCGAGTTGAAGACCGGCTTTGTCGAGAAGGCGCAAGACGACCTTTTCGCCAAAAAGCGTGGGCAGCACTGAAACCCGGAAATCCATCTCGCGCCCTTTGGCCTTCAGTCGTATACTTCCGTCCTGTGGCAGCCTTCTTTCTGCAATATCGAGGCGGGCCATTACTTTTACGCGCGAAATAAGGGCATTTTTGAGATGGATGGGCGGCCGCATCACCTCGTAGAGCACGCCGTCGATGCGCAAGCGCACACGCATTATCTTCTCATAGGGTTCGATGTGAATGTCGCTTGCCTGTTTTCGGATTGCGTCCATCAGGATGAGATTGACCAGTTTTACAACGGGGGCCTGCTCGGCGGCATTTTCAAGCGTCGAGAGGTCCATTTCATCCGATGCCTGCACAAGATCGACATCGACCTCGTCCTTAAGCGTTCCAAGAATATCTTCGAGTGAATCATCTTCGGTGAAGAAGGTCCCGATCACCTGCTTGATGACCGAATCCGATGCTACATGAATCTGGATATTTTTGCGGGTGAGGAAGCGAATGTCGTCAATAATGAAAAGGTTGCCCGGGTCGGGCATGGCCACGTGGAGGGTATTGCCCATGAGCCCGAAGGGGACGGCCTGGTATTTGTGCATGATGTCGAGGGGGATCAGGCCTGCGATTTCTTTTCGGACGGTGAGCCTGGAAAGACTGACCTGGGGGCAGTTGAACTGCCTGGCTATGAACTCGCAAAGAGTATTCTCGTCAATTACGCCGTGCTTTACGAGCGCAGCGCCAAGGCGCTCCCCGCTATGGCGCTGCTCGTCCAGGGCGCGGTTGAGCTGATCGGTGGTGACCAGACCCTCCTGGACCAGCAATTCTCCTATCTTCTTGGCCACAGCTCAAAATCCTTCCAAAGAAGTCTTAGAGATCTGGCTCTCATACGGTTCTTTTCTCAACACTTTTGCACAATCTTAGTAAAACGAAAACATATAGTTCAATATTGACGTAAAATCGAATAAAAAAAAGATAAAAAAACCTTGACACCAATTAATTCCCGGTTATCATTCGCAACGTTTTCTCCACAGGGAGAAGCAATAATACCAGAATAGGGGGTGGTTGTCATGATTTGCTCGACTGTGAAGGCGGGTACCGAATGCGCCTTCATGACCAAAACAGGGTGCGGCTACAATGGCGGCGCCTGTTCTCCGATCGTCGAACAGTGCGAGGGGTGCCAGCGCGCTGTTGAGTTTCCCGCCGGGAAGTTTTGCTCCAGCTATCCAAATCCTTCCATTAAATGGAAAGCCAGCATTTGCAATTTTGCAACTCATACCAAGCTGGAAGTGCAGGACAAGCAGAAAATCAATCCTCTCAAGGCTTCCAAGAGAAACAACAAAAAGAAGTAGCATCCATTGCCGGTTCGTGAGAGCGGCCTCCGGCAGGCCTGATATCCTGTTGGGGCGCTCTCACCGATCCCATGCGGTCCCTTTTGATCCGTACCGTTGATTTTAATTCCAGTCCGCTCACTCATGATTTTCGTTTTCGTTTGACTTCTCAGGCGCCCATCCGTTATGGAGATGGGGTGAATTTTGCGCTCCGGCAGCCCGTACGCTTTAAGTAAAGCTTTGCCCGGGGCCTCCCGAGAAAGGACGCGCAACAGTGGAACAATCTTTGATTCTGACCGGAACACAGGCCGCCGCAGAAGGCGCCAGGTTGAGCCGCGTTCAGGTGGTCGCCGCCTATCCGATCACGCCCCAGTCCAAAATTCCCGAGACGCTTTCCGGGTATGTGGAGCGGGGGGTACTGAAGGCCGAATTCGTACGCGTCGAAAGCGAGCATTCCGCGATGGGGGTTTGTATCGCGGCATCCATTGCGGGCGCCAGGGCTTTTACGGCTACCGCCTCCAACGGTCTGGCCTACATGCATGAGCAGCTTCACTGGGCTGCCGGTTCTCGCCTTCCGATCGTAATGCCGGTGGCCAACCGGGGTGTGGGCGCGCCCTGGACGATCTTGAACGATTGCCAGGACAGCATATCGCAACGCGACACCGGATGGATGCAGTTGTACTGCATGAACAACCAGGAAGTGCTCGATCTTGTCATCGTCGCGTTCAAGGCGGCGGAAAAGCTTCTTATTCCCTGCATGGTCTGCTTCGACGGCTTTTTGCTCTCGCACACTTTCATGCCGGTAGTAATTCCCGGCCAAGAGGAGGTGGATTCGTTCCTGCCTCCTTATGTTCCGTTTCACACTCTCGATCCCGAGAACCCGGTAAACATCAATCCGGTGGTTTTGAGCGAGCCTGTTGCCGACCCGGACGGCGTCATTTCGCCGGGCTACATGGGATTTCGCTTCCGGCTGCAGAAAAGCCTTGAGGATGCCCTGCCGGTTATCAGGCAAACCGGTCGCGAGTTCGGCGAACTTTTCGGCCGCTCATACGAAGACCCGCTTTTCCGCTATCGGTCCGAGGATGCCGATTTTCTCTTCGTTGCCATGGGAGCGGTGGCCGGCGAGGCCACCGAAGCTGCCGACGCATTGAGGCAGGATGGCGTCAAGGCCGGCGTTCTGGGGGTGCGGGTGTACCGGCCTTTCCCCGCGGTCGAGCTGTACGAGGCGCTCCGGGGAAGGCGCGCTGCGGCTGTTATCGAGAAAGCGATCAGCTATGGGTACGAAGGCGCGCTTACCTCGGAACTGAAGGCTTGTTTTTATGGAAAGAGCGAGCGCGGCCCGGTGATTTCCAATTTTATAGCGGGTCTTGGCGGCAAAGACGTGGCTGCCTCAGACTTGATTCAGGCGGCCAATGCGAGCATTGCGGCGGCAAAAAACGGCACCTCGCCCGATCGAGCGCAATGGGTCGGATGTTGATAAAGCAAAAAGGCAAAACAGGTAAAAGGCAAAGGTAGGCAATGGCTGGGCAAAGTGCAATTCTCGACTACCCTGAGCAAGAATATATCCTTCCTGGCAACCGGCTTTGCGCCGGCTGCGGGGTTACCATAGCATACAGGTTTATTTTGAAGGCGCTGGGAAAAAAGACGATCATTTGCGTACCGGCGTGCTGCCTGACCATTCTGCACGGGATGTACCCCAAGACGCCGATCATGGCTACCACTGTCAACAATACCTTTGCGGGCACCGCTTCAGCCGCTTCGGGATTTGCCGCGGGCCTCAAGGCTACCGCACGCGAAGACTGGCATGTCTTGGCCATGGCAGGAGACGGCGGAACATTCGATATGGGAATTCAGGCACTGAGCGGCGCCGCCGAGCGCGGCGACAACATTATCTATGTATGTTATGACAACGAAGCCTACATGAATACGGGTTCCCAGCGCTCCAGCGCTACTCCGGCCGGCGCATTGACCTCGACGACGCCGGTAAAGCCCAAGGTGCAGCTCAAAAAAGATTTCATGAAAATAATGGATGCGCACTGGATGCCCTATATGGCCACCGTGTCGAGTTCCTACCCGGGCGACGTTTATGAGAAGTTCCTCAAGGCAAGGGAGATCAAAGGGACCAGGTTTTTCCACCTTTCGGCGCCCTGTCCGACAGGCTGGTGGTATCCTACCAAAGATACGGTGAAAATCGGCCGCATGATGGTCGAGTCCTGCATATTTCCGCTCTACGAGATTGAAGACGGCCGTTTGAGCCTTACGGGAAAAAGCCTGAGTATTGCCAGGAGCGGCGGAAAAAAGCCCATTGACGAGTATATAGCTCTCCAGGGTAGGTTCAATAAAATCACGACCGAACAGGTATCTCAATTTCAAAGGCATGTGGATCAACAGTGGGAAGCGTTGCTTACCAGGGCGGGGTTTTGACACCTACGCCGGACATCGGGTGTGTGAGCCTTCGCTTCGGATACCCGACCCGCGATGAGAATTGATGCGGCGGTTTGCACAGGGCCGGAACAGGGATGCGGACGCCAGGAGGCTGTACGAGAATTGCGAATCAGCGGGTTTTCGTAGGAGCGGCTTCCAGCCGCGACGGGCCTGTCGCGGCTGGAAGCCGCTCCTACAGAGTCGGGAGGCCCATCAAAGATGTTCTCGGACAGTCTTCTAGGCAGGGGCCATAGTCGAAAAATTCTGGTGCGCTCTCCGAACTGGATCGGAGACGCTGTTATGAGCACTCCGGCCCTGGGCGCGATCAGGGCCGCCTTCCCGTTAGCGGAGATAGTGCTGGCGGCAAACCCGGTCGTCTGCGAACTCATGAGTCCCCACCCATTTTGCGATCGTGTAATCGTTTTTGACAAAAAAGGACCGCACAGGGGGGCGGCAGGCCTGTGGAAGTTTAGCAGGTCCCTGGCTGCGGAACGCTTCGATCTTGCAATCCTGCTTCAAAATGCCATCGAAGCGGCTATGATTGCCGCCCTCGCCGGGATTAAAACGCGGGCCGGCTACAGCACGGACGGGCGGAGACTGCTTCTCACTCATGCGGTCAGGGTGTCCAAAGATGCCCTCCGGCTGCATCATACGCGCTATTACCTGGAGATGCTGGCCTGTTTGGGGATCGCTGCCGCCGGATGGGAAACGAAGCTCCAATGCACGGAAGCCGAAAAGAATTGGGCGGCCGGCGTTCTGGGGCAGGGGCGGTGGGCGGCGATAAATCCCGGAGCTGCTTATGGCTCCGCAAAAAGATGGTACCCGGAAAGATTTGCACAGGTCGGTGACGCTCTTTTTTCGGATTTCGGGTATAAAGTGCTTCTGGTGGGCGGGCCGGGTGAATCGGCCATCGGCGCTGAAATCTCGTCGAAGATGAACTCCTCCGTCCTCAACATGACAGGCATGACGTCCGTTCGGCAACTGATGGCGCTCCTTGCCTCGGTGGACCTGGTCGTAACCAATGATTCCGGCCCCATGCACGTGGCGGCGGCCTTCGGACGTCCTGTCGTGGCGCTGTTCGGCCCTACCGACCATCGCGTTACTTCCCCGTCATGTTCCAGGCTTTCCCTGGTGCGCAAGGAAACAGAGTGCGCACCTTGTCTGAAAAGGGAATGCCCGCGTGACCATCGCTGTATGGCGGAAATCACCGTGGAAGACGTTCTGGGCGCAGTTGAGGAGGTGGTTAGGGGGCGGTGCATGGGTGAATGGGTGAATCGATGAATGGGTGCAGCTCAATTCCAGGGCCTGTCGGTTTTTAGCTTCTTTCAGGGACAAATGAAAAAAATCAGCGTTCCGTCTTCGGGCTTCCGTAAAATACTCCTTGTAAAGCCAAGTTCCTTTGGCGATGTCATTCATGGTCTGCCGGTACTGCATGCGCTAAGCGTGAGGTTCCCTCAAGCCGAGCTTCACTGGGTGGTCGCCAAAGCGTTTGCCGGCATACTTGAAGAACATCCCCTCATTCACAGACTCTGGGTCATGGACAAAGATTCCTGGAAACGGCCCGACCGGTTTGCGAGCACCTGCTCGGAGCTAAGAAAACTCCGGCGCGGGCTCCGAGACGAGAAATTCGACCTGGTAATCGACCTGCAGGGGCTTTTGAGGAGCGCGATGATAGTCCGATTCACCGGCGCCCGGGAAAGTGTCGGTTTCGAAAGCGCCAGGGAGGGGTCCAGGTATTTTTATAAATACAGGGTAAGAACGCAAACCGAACTGCACGCCGTGGAAAAGAACCTGCTGATTGCTCAGTTTGCAGGCTGCGAACGGGCCGATCCGCAATTTCCACTGCCGCATTTCGGCGAGGCGCCGCAGATCGTGACGGACCTGGGGCGCTATGCTGTTATCGCCCCTTCGGCCGGAACGCTTGTAAAGAGGTGGCCCGCGGAATATTTCGGACGTCTTGCCTCCCTGCTGCCTGTTCCTTCAGTTATTGTCGCCGGCCGTTCCGATGCTGCGCTTGGAGAGGAGGTTGCGCGCCTTTCGGGCGGCAGGGCTGTTTCTCTTGCCGCAAAGACGAGCCTGCGGGGACTTGGGGCTGTGATAAAAGGCGCACAGTTTCTGGTCACCTGCGATTCGGGGCCGATGCACCTGGCCGCGGCGCTAAACGTTCCGGTTTTTTCCATTTTCGGTCCCACGAGTCCGTTGCGAACCGGTCCCTACGGCAATATTCATACGATCGTCCGACTCGATCTTGCCTGCTCTCCATGTTTTACCAGAAAACCGTGCCTGGATTGGAGATGCATCCGGGATATAACGCCCGAGATGGTTTTAAAGGCCATCGCTGCAAAGGGCTTTTAGCTGATTTGAATCAGTTCCCTCCGGGACACCCTGAAACCATGAAAAGTTACGAAGGACCGGGACAGCCCGGATTCTTGTATCCTGGGCGCGAAGCGCCCCGAGACCTCGCCAGGAGCTTTCTGCCCAGGCTTGCTCTGCGGTAAAACGCACTTGCCAAGGTTTATTCGCGAACATAGCTTATAGTCATCAATGGTTATCATCTACGAATGATTATCGCACGTCTTTCGGCAGCCGGGCGTTTCGTGGCTGTTCGATTCACACACAAGTCAGGCTGATCCCCGATCAGGAAATCGTTGGCAACTGCAGGAGGCAGACTATGGCAAAACAAAGTCAGGGAAGCGAGGCGAGAAGCCTTAACCATAATGATTACAGCTCGGTCATTTTCGATCCATCCACCGTTATTTCCCGCGGTTTTCGCGAATTTTTGCTCCCTTTGCACAAGGAATTCACGCCACGGCAAAGGGCGCTGGCGGCAAAGCGGGAGCGCGCGGTGGCGGAGGCGCATCGAGGCGTTCTGCCAAACCACCTTCCCCCCTCGGAGGCCACGACCGGGAATTGGAGAATCGAACTTCCGGCCTGGTGCAAGGACCAGAGGAACCAGATGACCGGGCCTTCGGACGATGCGGAGCTTGCGGTAAAAATGCTCAATTCCGGCGCTCCCGGCGTCATGCTGGACCTTGAGGATTCCATGGTGAACGAATGGTCGCATGTGAGGGCAGGGATTCTCAACATCCTCGAAGCGCTAAGGGGCGAGCTTTCCTTTTTTGACGAAAAGCGTCGGACAAGGGTGGGAATCAGGTCCGGCAAAACTGTCATATGGGTGCGCCCGAGGGGCCTTCATTTGAGCCAGGCAGGGGTCTTCGGGGATGGAAAGGAGAAGGTTGCGGCTCCGCTGCTTGATATGGCGGCGATAGTCTACGGCATCGACCCGGATGAATTGAGTCATCCGCTCTCGTTCTATATTCCGAAAAGCGAATCCGCCGAAGAGGCTTTATGGTGGAGGGACGTTTTTCGCGCGCTCGCCAGGGCGAAGGGCTTGCCCGAGGATTACATCAAGTGCATGGCGTTGGTGGAATCTCATCCCCTGGCTTACCAGATGGAGGAGTTCGCGTTTATTTTAAGGGAGCATCTTCTGGGGTTGAACCTGGGCCGATGGGATTACATGGCAAGCCTGATTCACTTCAATCTCCACGATCCCCAATGGGTCTTGCCCGACCGGAATACGATTCCGCATGACGTTTCATTCTTTCAGAGACTTCGCGACCTGATGGTTGAGATTTGCCACAAGCGGGGCATGCTTGCCATCGGGGGTATGACCGCTCTTTATCCGAGCAGAACGGATCCGGAACTTAATGAGCGCGCTCTGAAGGTGCTCGCGGAAGACAAGAAAAACGAGGCCGATTGCCTGATGGACGGGGCATGGACGGGACATCCCGATCAAAACGAGATTGCGGTGCGCCAGTTTCCCTATCCCGACCAGGGTTTTGCCCGGCAGGCTTCTGCGGAGCGCTATCCCGATCTTAGACCTTCGCCGTCGGGGATCGGAAGGATAACGCTCGAGGGCACTGGGGCGGCGGTGCGCACGGTTGTGCGGTACCGCAACGGGGTGTTGCACGGTAAGGGTGCGAGTCTGCTGGACGGATACATGGAGGACTTGGCCACGGACCGCATCTACCGCTTGATGATTGCTCAACGGACCCTCCACAGGAGCCGGGTGAAACTGGAGGACGGCGGGGGCAAGCAGGTTGAGCTGACTCCCGAACTGGTCGACAGGCTTTTCGATGAGCAACTCGACCGGTTGCTTGACGAACTGCCGCCGGGAAGTGAACCGGGGGAGGCTGAAAAATTGCGGCAGGCACGGCGGTTAAGCGAGGAGATGATCGTGCATCACCGGTTTAACCCCGAATAAGGAGCACAGTGGGCTAAGCGGAGTAGCTTTTGCCTTTTCAACCGGGAGTCGCGGGAGGTTATATACAGATGAATAGAGACGATCGAAATCGAGAACCCATTTCCCTATGGGAGGACCATGAACGCTGGAGGGGGATTTCGCGACCTTATACGGCCGAGGATGTGCGCAGGCTGAGGGGCTCGATCAAAATCGAGCACACTCTGGCCGATCGGGGGGCACGGAGGCTATGGGAACGGTTGCACTCCGAAAAATACATTTCGGCGCTGGGCGCCCTGACGGGCGGTCAGGCCGTAGAACAGGTCCAGGCCGGACTGAAGGCCGTCTATGTGAGCGGATGGCAGGTCGCCGCCGACAATAACACTATTGGACATACTTATCCCGATCAAAGTCTGTACCCGGTCGACAGCGTCCCCAATCTGGTGCGAAGGATCAATAACGCACTGGTGAGGGCCGATCAGATCGACCATATGAACGGCAGGGAAGGGCTGGACTGGTTTGTCCCTGTCATCGCCGATGCCGAGGCCGGTTTCGGGGGGGTCCTGAACGGTTTCGAGCTGATGAAGGCTATGATCGAGGCCGGCGCAGCGGCGGTTCATTTCGAGGACCAGCTTGCATCGGCCAAAAAGTGCGGCCACCTGGGAGGGAAAGTCCTGATACCCACCTCGGAGGCAATAAAGAAGCTGGTGGCCGCAAGACTTGCCGCCGATATCTGCGGCGTGCCCTCGGTGCTTATCGGCAGAACTGACGCCAACACCGCTACGCTGCTCGCTAACGATATAGATGAAAGAGACAGGATATTCGTAACGGGCAGGAGGACGGTTGAAGGATTTTTCACCGTCCGAAACGGGATAGAGGCGGCGATAGCGCGCGGATTGGCCTACGCGCCTTATGCCGATGTGCTCTGGTTTGAAACGTCGCAACCGGATATCGACGAGGCCGGAGAGTTTGCCTGGGCGATCCATGCTTCCTATGCGGGCAAGCTCCTGGCTTACAACCTTTCGCCTTCGTTCAACTGGAGCGGCAAACTCGACAAATCCGCCATAGTCGGGTTCCAAAGCGAGCTTGCTTCTTTGGGCTACAAGTTCCAGTTCGTAACCCTGGCCGGTTTTCATTCGCTCCATTTGGGAATGTACAAGCTTGCCCGGGACTTCAACGAAAAAGGAATGATTGCCTATTCGGAATTCCAGGACAATGAATTCGAGTGGGAGAAGCGGGGCTACAAGGCGGTGAAGCACCAGTCCTTCGTCGGGGCGGGCTATTTCGACGCGGTGGCGCAGACAATCGTCGGCGAAGGGTTTTCCACCGGCGGTCTGGAAGGTTCGACGGAGGAAAAACAGTTTCAGCAGACTGCAGCCTGAGAAGCCTGAATTCGAAAGCGGGCCTTTAGCGCCCGCTTTCGAATCGGTTTTACTATCCCTTGGAGCCCAGGCGTAGACCTCCGTGAATGAAATAGACCTCTCCGGCCAGCGATTCGTTGCGATAGAGTTCGCCCACCAGGGAAGCGACCTCATAGGGTTCGACCAGCCTGCCGATGGGGATCTGTTCTATTATCTTGTCGAGTGCTGCGGGGGGAATTTTCCTTACCATCGCCGTACCTACATATCCGGGTGCGACAGCCACACAGCGGATTTTATCCGCTAAGCCCCGGCGGAAAAATTCCGCTGTGATCACCTTGGGGAATACCGACATGGCGGCCTTGGAGGAAGAATAATTGATTTGGCCCGCCGTGCCAAGCGACCCTGTAGAAGAGATCAGGCAGATCAGGCCTTTGCAGTTGTTGTTTATCATGCGCTCGGCGCATTCCCGCACGGTCAAAAAAACCCCGGTCAGGTTTATATCCAGTACCGACTGAAACTGGGCGAGGGGCATTTTCCTGGTGACTTTGCCTGTGGCAGCGTCAGGGGAAACCATCAGCCCGTCTTTTATTATTCCCGCAAATGGGGCGACAAGATTGATTGCGCCGAATTGTTCGATGGCGAAATCGGCCATCTTCGCGCAATCGTTTTCATTTGTGACGTCGCAGACGATCTTGCGAACGTTTCCACTCCATTCTTTCAAGTGGTTTTCAGCCGCTTCCAGAAACTTTTCGGCGACGTCGGCAAGCAACACCTTTCCCCCATTGCTGACCCAGTATTCGGCCAGGGCCAGGCCAATGCCTCCACCGCCTCCGGTGATCACCGCTGTTGAATTCTTGATTTCCAACATGCCCTCTCACGCCTCCTGCATTTTGAATTTTCGGTTGCACGCCGCTTTATGGCCCTGCGCCCCGCGGAAAGCCAAGTTTCGGGTGAAACTGCGCCTACTGTTCCAATACATAACTTCCGGGGGCTTTTTGAAGCACGACGTATTTATCGTTGCCCATTCCGGGAGGGTCACGCCTTGCACCCGATCTTTCGCTCAGCCATGCCACCCAGTCGGGCCACCAGGACCCCTGTTGCTCCTGTTGCTCAGAGAGCCACTCATCCGGGCTGGACGTTCCGTTTATGTCGCTCATCCAGTATTTTCTCCTGGACCGGGCAGACGGCGGATTTACAATCCCGGTGATGTGGCCTTCGTCGGAGAGCGCAAACCTTTTCGGACCACTCACCAGCCCGAAGATTTTGAAGGCTTGTCTCCATGGGCATATGTGGTCCTGTTCCGTCCCCACCAAATAGAGAGGCTGCTTTATGCGCCGCAGGTTTATGGGACGATTGCCCAGCTGCAATTTGTCCTCTTTTACCAGGTTGTTGTTCAGATAGAACTCACGCAGATAGTAAGAGCACATTGCCGCCGGCAGGCGGGTCGAGTCGCTGTTCCAGAATAGAAAATCGGATTTTGGCGGCGCGTCGCCCCGCAGGTAGTTGTGAACGTAATAGCGCCAAATGAGATTATTGGAACGCAACGCGCGAAAGGTTGCCGCCATGTACTTCTTATCCAGGTAGCCTTCTTTCTGGATCGCTTCCTCGATCATCTTTACGAACTCTTCGGTGATAAAAACTTCCAGTTCGCCGGGTGAAGAGTAATCGACCAGGGTGGCGAACAGGGTGAAGTCGCGGACTGGAACGGCATGGTCT
>JAJYTC010000098.1 GCA_021793275.1 Deltaproteobacteria bacterium
AGGCAGAACCTTTCTCCTGTTTACTCCACATACAAGCCGTGTTGTGGGGCGAAAAACCCCGTCGCGCGCCGATCTTCCAGCAATTCTTCATAAGACTTTCCCTTGAGAATGCTGCAGGATCTCTTTTAAAACATTGATAAGGCGTCTGTTGTCTGCAGGCAAGGCGGTGGTCATATGCATGAAGCCCGGTCCCAAAGAAACATCATTGAGGCGTTTGATGAATATATCATTTTGCCTGAGCCGGATCGCCAGCTCCGATGCATCATGAGATGCAAAATCAGCAAAGAAAAAATAGGTTTCGGTTGAATAGACGCGCGCTCCCAGCCCCTTTAGCTCTTCTGCCAAACGGTTCGTCCACTCACGAAGAGAAGTCCCCCGCTGAACAATTTGATCGAGACCGCCGGTATGATCGCCGTGGATGTGGGATAGCGCTATCGCGTCAATCGAGATCTCTCCGGATGGAAAACCATCGCATATTCCCGACCACTTGAGGACGTTGGCACGTTCATTGAGAGAATTGGTTGAGAGCTTTTCCATGAGCGTGAATTATTCCGAAAAGGAGGCAGCCCCCATGGATGAAAAAATTTTAGAATTGTTGGGAGTTGAAGCCGATACCCTGCTTAACCATCAGTGCAAGACGATTCCCAAAGAGAACCTGCATCTCCCGGGGCCCGACTTTGTCGAGCGGATCGCAACCGTATCAGGCCGCCCCATACCGGTCCTTCGCAACCTGCAAATGATCTTCAACACGGGACGACTCGCAGGGACAGGGTATCTTTCAATTCTTCCCGTGGATCAGAGTGTGGAGCATTCGGCGGGAAGCGCCTTAGCTCCGAATCCCATTTATTTTGATCCGGAAAATATCGTCAAACTCGCAATCGAAGCCGGCTGCAATGCCGTGGCCTCGCCCCTCGGGATTCTTGGCGCCATTGCAAGGAAGTACGCCCACAGGGTTCCCTTCATCCTGAAACTGAATCATAATGAGCTACTCACCTGTCCGAACCAGGTATGACCAAGTGCTGCAGTTCGGGAAAACTAGTGAGAAGGTCTACTCGGAACTCACTTCGGATCACCCCATTGATCTTACGCGCTATCAGGTGGTGAACTGCTACCAAAGCTCAATCCTTCGTCTTCGAAACCTTGAATGCAGACTGTTTCATGCCGGTCGATTGCACGGTTACAGTTCGGCTTTTATTCTGGCGAGCATTTCGGCCAATGTTCCCGGCGGACGACCATGTTCGGCCGGCCACAAACGCAAGTTATCATAGGGGAACCTGGGTATCAGGTGGAAATGAACATGGTCTACAAGCTGCCCTGCCGCACGGTAATTATTCTCGAGCAAATTCAACCCTGAAGCCTTCGTGGCGCTCAGAACAGCCTTGGCGATTTTTTGGCAGGCGAGCGTACAGGCCTTAAGGTCTTCTTCAGGAATGTCGAAAAGAGTAACGAAATGCTTTCTGGGAAGGACAAGCGTGTGGCCGGCGCTGACTGGATTTATATCCAGAAAGCTGATCACACGCTCATCTTCGTAGACTTTTTCGCAGGGACTCTCGCCCCTTATTATCTTACAAAATATACAGCCAGCCATTATCAAGCCTCCGCTGGTCAAACTCCGAGATGTAAGCGGTGTGGAACAGGTCATGTCGCATTCCGCTTCCGCATCAGGCATCTCCATACTCTGGGCGGATTCGGATGATTGGAGCCAAAATGGCTGGATATAAGTGAAAGGACCTCGAAACAGGGCTCCACTGCCGACACTATATCTCCTGCGGTCAGTTGTGGAGGACCCGGGCCTGTGCGATCCTCATCGGCGTTACCGGCAAGCGTTAGCCACAGCCCGGTTTTTTCCAGATGCGCAGCTACATTTCGAGCAAACTTTTCTCGCTCACCCTCGGAAGTAAATGAATGGAAACAGCCTCTGTCAAATGCGAAGCCAAAAGGGGCGCCTTCAATCTTGTCGTTGAGAAAATCGGCAAATATGAAGTTGCATGCAACCTTTGCTGCGGAGGCTTTTTCTTTTGCTTTTTCCAGGGCAATGTCCGAGGTGTCGGTACCGGTAACCTCAAAGCCATGCTGCGCAAGCCATACGGAATTATCTCCGGTTCCACAGCCAATATCCAATGCCCTGCAGCCCGGGATCGGTAATCGGGTCACGACTTCCACAAGATTGAAGTCCGGCTTGCCGATGTCCCAGGGAGTGCGGCCCGATTTGTATCTTTCTCTGAAACGATCTTCGCGTGACATCCCGTTATCCTCTTGTGATCATTTCTCCCCCGTTTTTTGCTCTTTGACGGGCACTATTGCGTTTTCGCTACAAACCTGCGCGCACACCGAACAGCCCGTGCACTGGACAGGATCGATCTGCACCCGTCCTTTTTCCAGGTAGAAGGCGGGACATCCCAGCCGATCTATGCAATCGCGATGGTTCCCGCACCTGCTGCTTACCCTGTACCTTACCCCTCTTTGAAGCTTCAAACTCTTGGCGTAAAGCGTGCACATCTCCCTTGCAATGACAACGGATATCCCGGGGGATTCAATGGCCTTCCTCACGGCTTCGATACTTTTGCGAACCTTGAAAGGCTCGATTACCGTCACGTTCCGCACGCCCGCAGCCCGCACCATGTCTTCGATGGAAACACGACCGTATCCGCTCAGGTTGAGCAGGCCCATGTCCACTCCGGGGTTGGGCTGGTGGCCTGTCATGGCGGTGGTGCCGTTGTCCAGTATGACCAGCGTGAAATTGTGGTTGTTGAAAACACCGTGTATCAACCCCGGTATGCCGCTGTGGAAAAACGTCGAATCGCCTATGAAAGATATGACTTTTTTGTCGGTCGCCTTGGAAAAACCGCATGAAGTGGTTACCGAAGAACCCATGCAGATGACGAAGTCCGCCATGGACAGTGGAGGGAGCACTCCGAGGCCGTAGCAGCCTATATCGGAGGGGAAAATGGTTTCCATCCCCCGGGCCGCCTGCTTGACAATGTAATAGGCGGCCCTGTGGGAACAGCCGGCGCAAAGGTTTGGCGGGCGTTCCGGCAGCTCGGGGACATCCGACAAATCCACCGTCCGGACCGGTTTGCCGGTGACGTCGAAATAGCCGGCAATCACTTTCCGCACCATGGCCGGGTCGAATTCGTAGAGTCGGGAGAACAGTCCCGGGCCTTTCCCCCTGATTTTCAGCAGCAATCCCTCTTCCTGGGCAAAGGCCTTGACAGCCTCCTCCATCACCGGCTCGCCTTCTTCGACCACGAGCACCTTTTCGCATTCCGCGAGAAACTTCTTTACGAGATTTTCAGGCATGGGATTGGAATGGCCGATTCTCAGGATTTTCGTCTTTCCCGCAATATCCAGCTCTTTTACTGCGTCCGACACATAATTGTAGCTGACACCGTTGCAGATGATCCCGTATCCGCCCTCGCCTTCCACGAAATTATAGGCAGAGCTTTCAGAAATGCTTTTCGCCAGGTCCCAGTTCTCCAAAAGTTTGACGTGCAGCCTTCTCGATACCGCAGGTATGGCCACGTAGCTGGAAGGGTCCTTCGGAAAATCCCCCTTTTTCTTTATCGCAGGAATTTCACCCAGTTCGACCACGCCGGTGGAATGATTGATCCGGGTGGTGGTTCTGAACAAAACCGGTTCACGGAGTTTTTCGGAAAGGTCGAAAGCGTACTTCACCATCTCCCTGGCTTCCCCGACCGATGAGGGTTCGAGGACAGGCAGTGCGGAGAGCTTTCCGTAGTACCTGTTGTCCTGTTCGTTTTGGCTCGAAAACATGAACGGGTCGTCGGCCGTTACAATCACCAGCCCGGCCCTTACGCCCAGGTAGGCCAGGGTCATGAGCGGGTCGGCGGCGACGTTCAGCCCTACGTGCTTAACTACGGTCATGCTGCGCAAACCGGAGTTTGCAGCCGCCGCGGCCACCTCCAGGGCCACTTTTTCATTGGTGCCGTACTCGAAGTAAAGGTCGCTTTCCAACGAGATGTCGAAAAGATTGGAGGAGATTTCCGAAGACGGGGTCCCGGGATAAGTCGAACCGAAAGCCAGGCCCGCTTCGACGGCGCCCCGGGCGATCGCCTCGTTTCCAAGCATCAGCAATCTTTTACCGGGCTGTTGTGTCAATAATTTGTGCATTTCGGGTTCCTCGATGCGTTACGGAATAATCACTGATTACTTCGGTCTTTCGTCTATTACGCGCACGGCTTTGCCTTCACTGCGCTTGAGGGTCTTGGGCGCGGCCAGTTCGACAAGCACGCGGATGCCCATAATTCCCTTGATGTAGTCATCGATCTTCTTTGCGATCTCGGCAATCTTCTCCGGGCCGGCCTCATAGACCTCCCTCCTGGCTTCCACCTTGAGGTTCAGCTCATCCAGATGCTTTTTCTTGCGCACCACGATCAGATACTGGATCTCCACTTCCGGGATGTCTTTTAGAAGCGATTCGATTTGCGAAGGGAAAACGTTTACCCCGTTTATGATCAGCATATCGTCGGTACGCCCGACGATCCTTCCCATTTTGACCAGGGTCCTGCCGCAGGGGCATTTCTCTCTCGTAAGGCTGGTTATGTCTTTGGTGCGAAAACGCAGCAGAGGCATTGCGCGCCGCTGAACGGCGGTAAGGACAAGCTCGCCCTTTTCGCCAAGCGGAAGGGGTTGGAGGGTGATAGGATCGATTATCTCGGCAATAAAATGATCTTCATTTATATGCATGCCGTCCCTTGCTTCGACGCACTCAAAGGCCACGCCCGGTCCGCCCAGCTCGGTCAGCCCGTAATTGTTGGTGGCCTTGATTCCCATGCGCTCCTCTATTTCCGAGCGCATGGCGAGCGTCCACGGTTCGGCCCCGAAAAGGCCCACCCGGACCCTGAGGTCTTTTACGGGCATCCCTATTTCTTCCGCTCGTTCTGCGATAGTCAGGGCATAGGACGGCGTACACCCGATGGCGGTCGTGCCGAAGTCTTTCATGAGCAGGATCTGTCTTTCGGTCATGCCCGAACTTGTCGGGACCACCGTACAGCCGATTCGGGTCGCTCCCTGGTGGTGCCCCATGCCGCCAGTAAACAGGCCGTGCCCGAAAGCGTTCTGGAATATGTCCTCTTCTCTTACGCCCGCCGCCCATACGAGCCTTGCCATGCATTCGGTCCACTGTTCCAGGTCGTCGGCGGTATACGGACCGGTAACGGGTTTTCCCGTAGTCCCGGATGAGGCGTGCAACCTCACCACCTCTTTTAAGGGAACGGCGCATAGGCCGAAAGGATAATTGCCTGTCAGGTCGGCCTTTACGGTAAACGGCAGTTCCTGCATCTTTTCGAGGCTCTTTATGCCCTCAGGCTTTATACCGGCATCATCCAGTTTTTTTCTGTACGGGGGAACTTTTTCATACAACCAGGAGATCGTTTCGTTTAATTTCTTCAACTGGAATCTTTGTAAATCATCGAGGGACATACACTCAAACTCTTTGTTCCAGGCCATCGCACATCTCCTCTTTTTCCGTTGCAGTAAAAATCCAGGATTGAAAGCTCTGCCGGCCGAACGTCTCGCGCCTTACCGGGCTTTTCCCGGGCAAAAGCCGGCGCACTCTTCTGCGGCTTCCACACCGCTAGCCGCTGTAAAATCCCTTGATCACGCGATGAAGAATTTTTCCCGTGGCTGTTTTGGGCATATCCTGCTCATTAAGAAAGTCTACGCTTTTCGGGCGCTTATACCCGGCTATCCTGCCGCGGCAAAAATCCATTATCTCCCGCCCCAGGGCTTCTTCCGCTTTGTATCCGTCACTTAAAACAATGACCGCCTTGATCGCTTCCCCCCATTTGCTGTCCGGGACCCCGATCACGGCCACTTCCTTTACCGCCGGATGTGACTTCAGGATGTTTTCGACCTCCGAAGGGTAGACATTTTCGCCCCCCGTAATGATCATATTGGCCTTTCTGTCAACCAGCGTGTAATAGCCGTCCGCATCCCGCACCGCCATGTCGCCGGCGGAAAACCATTCGCCCTCGAAGGCTTCTTTGGTCTTTTCGGGGTCTTTTAGGTATTCTTTGAAAATACAGGGGCCGCGATAAAACAGCTCCCCGACCTCTCCGTCCGAGACCTCGCGCCTGTCTGTGTCCAGAAGCTTTATGCGGTCCACCCCGAAGGCTTCCCTCCCTATGGAGCCAAGTTTTTTAAACTGATCCTCAGGCCTCAGAACGGTTGCCAGTCCGCCTTCGGTACACCCGTAAGCCTCCCAAAGCTCTGCGTTCGAAAAATATTCCATGATGGCGAGCTTCAATCGCCTGTCGGCAGGGGCCGAGGAGATCAGCAACTGCCGAACCGACGAGACGTCCGCGCTCTTTTTGACCTCATCGGGCAGATCGAGGATCATGCTGTAATGCGTGGGGACCAGAGAGGTGAAGGTGACCCGGTACTTGTCGATGCAGCCAAGCAGATCCGCCGGGTCGAAGCTCGGCTTGTCGTAAATAAAGACCGGGGCCGTAACCAGTGAATAGGCAAAAGAATAAAAGATCGAATTGACATGGCACATGGGCATAACCAGCATGGCCTTGTCCGTGGGCCGAACGCCCATGTTGATATTGCTCAACATGTAATGCGCCATGGTGGCCTCATGGGTCCTTACCACGCCCTTTGGCCTTCCCGTGGTGCCGGAGGTGTACATGATGTGCCAGATGTCTTCCCCGCGCGTGCGGCAGGGCGGATCGGAAGGCGAGGAGTTTTTGAGCAACTCCTCATAGGCGATGTAACCCTCGGGCGCGGGACCGTCCCCCAGGTAGACATACGTCGAGACAGGCAGCCTGTTTTTGATGCCGTTGATCAATTCCACGAAAGGCGCCTCGACGATCATGCATTTACATTCGGAGTGATTGACGATGTATTCGATTTCGGGCGCCGCCAGACGAAACATGACCGGCACAATCACCTGCCCGCCCTTGGCGCAGCCCGCATAAAAATCCATCCACTCCCCCCGGTTGTAGGAAAGGACGGCGAACCTCTCCCCGGCCCCCACACCCAGGTCTTTCAAACCGTTAGCAAAACGGCGGGACCGGTCATTCCACTGCGAAAAGGTGAACTCTTTTTTCCTGTCCTGCCAGCCCAGCCTGCCGGGATAGTTGGCGCTGTTCACATCGAGAACCTCGCCCACATGCAGCCACTTGCTCCAATTCACGTCAATGACTCCTTTTTTCGAAACGGCATCTCCTCAGCGCATGTAATCGTGTTCCATGGCCCTTACGAGATTGGTCATGGTCAAATAGTGGGGCGTGGGTATTCCGGTCTCCCGTCCGTACTCCACGACTTTCCCGCCCAGGAAATCGATTTCCGTTTGCGTCCTGTTGGCAATATCGACACACATGGAATCCTTGTGTAAGCCCACTTTTTCCAGGTAGGCCATGGCCTGCGTCAAATAGTCCTCGCCAAGGTCGTATCCCTTTGCCTTGGCCACGGCCAGGACTTCAGCAAAGCAACCGTCCGCTATTTCCCTTGTGGCCGGAAGCTCCAGGGCCTCCCTTATCGTTTTGTTGGTGACTGCGCAAATCGAGGCCATGGTGCATTTCATGATCATTTTTTTCCAGACGTACAATTTGATGTCATCGACAAATTCCGTATCCAGGCCCCCGTTAGAGAAGAGTTCGGCGGCTCGCAGACCGATCTCGCGGTTCTCGGGGACAAGCGCCCCCAAGTGGTTGGGACGGTTGAAGAAAGTCATATGGGCAGCAGAGGCGCCCTTCAGGGCCGCACCGAAGTTGAGCGACATCCGAAACGCCCTGTCCGCCCCGAAGACCCCGGCAATCACGTCTTCGGCGCCTAGGCCGTTGTGGGTGCTGACGATCATGGTCTGCGGCCCCGCGACTCCCTTCAGGGAATCGAGCACCGAGGACAGGTGAAATGTCTTGGTGCAAATGAAAATGAGATCCGGATTTCGTTCCTTTATCTGCGAAACGTTTTCGAACACGTTTTTGACCTGCACATGGCAGTTCAGTTCTCCGGTAATCGTGATGCCGTTTTTGCGAATTTCGTCCCTCTGCTCGGGTCTGCGGACAACGAGCATCGTTTCCGGGCGCCGGGCAAGCAGGGACGCGGCTAAGACGGCCCCTGTGGCGCCGACCCCGATAATTGCAACTGCAGGATCCTTCATAACGCACTCCGCCTCTTATTTTTGGTTTGGCCCCTCACACATCCGGGGGCAAAAAGCTTTTGGGTATTAAGATAGCCGAACTTGCGAATCGAAACGCCGGCGGCACATGAAGACAGCCAAGAGAAGTGGAAAATCCGGGAGGTTCAGATCGAACGCGCTTTCTGATTCTTGCCGTATCCGAGTTCCGCTGAAACCGACCGCGCCGCATCCAGCACCAGGCCGGTCAGCTTCGATTTGTTCTCCATGACTCTATCCGCAGGTCCCGCTACGGATATGGATGCAATAACCTCTCCTTTGTGGTCGAAAATCGGAGCGGCTACCGATGCGACCCCGAGATCGAATTCGGAATCGCTCTCACTGAATCCAAGGCTTCGGATACGGGCCAGTTCCTCCTTCAGCCTGTCCGGTTCGGTGATTGTATTTTTGCCCAGCTTCGCAAGCCGCGTGGTCTCGATCACCCGGTCGATGAAAGCTTGATCTTTAAACGCAAGAACCGCTTTTCCGGGGGAACCGGCATACAGCGGCAAAATGCTCCCCTTGCCCACCGCAAGCTTTACCGGCCTGGGGCTCTCCACGACATCGACATAGACAAGCCCGAGACCGTCCAGCACGGTCAGCGCCGCGGTTTCCAGAGTTCCCTCTGCCAAAGGTTTCAGATACGGATGACAAACCCCGATAACGGAAATTCTCTCACAAGCCAGGAAACCCAGCTTGGCGATTGCAATGCCGAGATAAAACCTGCCGGTGAATTCATCCCTGGCGAGGATACCCCGTTTAAGGAAGGCCTGGAGATACCTGTAGGTGGTGCTAAGGGGCATTCCAACGCCTTCGGAGATTTGCTGCGCGGACAACTCCCGATGTTCGAGGTCGAACATGTGCAGGACATCGATGACCTTTTCCAAGGTATGAAACGATTTGTTCACCTGGAAGCCTCCGAAAGCCTTCGGATTCTCACTCTGCGAGAATCCATTATCATTTCTGATACTTTAGCGCCGGCGATCGGAGGATGTCAACGGGAAAAAAATAGCGTCTCTTCACCGCCCCTCCTCTTGCGGGAGGGCGAACTCGGTCAACTGAATTTGCCCGATGCGATGCAGCTTGAAAAGAGCCACCCGGCAACTCATCTTCTTGAACTTAAAAGTATGGGAGATGCTCAGCTTTAGAGAAGGAAATGCCCTGCCCTGCACCCGTCAATCGATCGAGAGCGTACGCACCCCCGGCCATAAATTTTGCTCTTCCCTATTTCGAAGCCCTTCAGCTCTTCCTGGTCCGGCAGACGAACGATTCCAAAGTAGTGTTCGTGAAGATCGCTTATCTTCGCGACCATCTCATCGAGGCTCCGGGGTTTTATGATGGAGGAATCGGCCACGAATCGCAGCCAGGAGTCTTCATGCTCTTGAATTTTCGGCGAAGTCAGCAGCATCAGGGGAATATTACGTAGTCCGCGGTTGCCCTTGATCTCTTGAAGAGTTTCCAGACCGTCTTTTATCGGCATCACAAGATCGAGCAAAATAAGGTCCGGGCGGGGAGAAAACTCGGGCGCAGCATATCTGCCCCGTCGCAACAGATAGTCCATGGCCTCCAGACCGTCAGGCGCCCACCGCAGCTCCACCCTGGCCGCAGCAGCCTTGAAAGCCCTCTCCACAATGAAATAATGGTCTTCCTCATCATCGGCCATCATCACCACCAGCGGATCCTCTCGGCGTACCGCCGGGTCCCGCTCAAACTCCCGCATAGACGAGCTAAATTCCCGAAGAGTCATGATCCGTCCCCCCTTTAGAAAAAGCGTGGGTAGACTGTGGGTAGACTATACGAGCCACAATTATAGGCTAATGACAGATGGGAGTAAGGTAGCACAACAGCGTAATTTCAGACTGTTTTCGATGTATATGGGGGATAATAATACCCCCACACCGGCAATAACGGGTATAAACACCTCGTTCGGCCGATTTTCCATGATTCCGACGAGGTTTTCTCTATGGTCTTTATGTTCCCGGCAAGAGCGGTTCGGGTATTGACAGCCTCTTTTTCGGTGGTTACCCAAAATGCGATTATTTTTTTATCACCTTGTTCCAGCCGGTTACGTGAGGCGGTATATATGCTCTGAGCGTCCCTCCCCGATCATCGGCCCGACCAAAGAGACACCCTCAGCCCAAAACCGGCGATCCACCTGATAGTTCCATTCAGTTTAGCACCCGAACGATACGTGCAACGTTTTATCGGGTTGAACTCTCTATTTTGAAATTTGAAGCCGAGCCCGAGTCATGCAGGTTTCCGTTTAGCGGACACTGTTCCGCTCGCAGAGGCAGCCGAAAAATTGGCCGTCAGCATCGGGGAGCTTGAAGGGGAGAGAGTCATGAGACGTCGATGGTTTTGTTTCATGCTTCTTTGTTTCCTTACGCTGGGCGTAAATGCCGATCGGATTCCCGGATTGCAATACGATCGGAGTGTTTCCGCCGCTGCCCGCGAGCACGGCACGAAGGCCGATCTTCAGGCCTACCTGGCTCGTGTGTTCGGTAAAAAGCTCTCTATAGAAAAAGGCTGCGCCAGCATATCAGTGCCATCCGATTGTCTTTTCCGGCCCCGTTCGGACGAGGTGAGAGCGACCAACTGGGCGACCTCGATCGACACGGTGGCTGCCATATGCAACAGATACCCTCAAACGAATATAATTGTCTCAGCTTACACCGACTGTCGCCATTCGGAGGAACGTAACCTCGCGTTATCGGAGTTACAGGCCTGGATGATAAAGCAGGCCCTAGTCGATAAGGGCATAGCTGCCCGCAAGATTAGAGCCCGGGGCTGGGGGGAATCCAGACCGATCGCGTCCAATGCTACCCAAAAGGGCAGGAAAGCCAACAGGCGTATAATGATAAGTTTCGGTCCAGCCTGCGCAGATGGGCACTGAGAAGACGTGCAGGAAAAGCTCCTTCGCTTGAATCGGAAACCGGTAACGCGCCAGGTCACAGGGCGCCCCCTTATCGCGCACTATGAGGCATTTGAGTTTCAATTACACCCCTGTCCGCCTTTTTTCTTTACATCGAAAAGCCAAACAAGTTATAAGACTTCGTCCTGCAGGCCAGTAGCTCTAACGGTTAGAGCACCGGACTCCAAATCCGGGGGTTGGGGGTTCGAATCCCTCCTGGCCTGCCAGGCAAATCAAGGACTTAACGGAACAGGCGTTAAGTCTTTTTTTATTTGTACGCTTATTGCGTGTTCGGGCGCCTTGTGAAGCCGTCTTTTTTCTCAGGGCGGAGCTGGCGCGTCGCAAAGCCCGGCACTTTCGGGCCGTCGGCGCCTTTTGGTGTTAATTTTTTTTCTTTTCCTACTATTTTTCTTTGGATATAGTGTGGCTTTAAACCCGAGCGAGTATTATCTATTCGATCTGTGGCCCTGGCGATTCTACCGATTCTCCCGCTCCTGAGCAAATTCTCGATCGTTCGCATTGCCTCATAGCTCTAAATTGTCCGGTAAACGCCTACGCCGTGCGGCAGGAGGGCCTGCAGCCGATCTTGGGGGGACTAAGGTGAAGGTTAAGTACTGCAAGAAATACGAGAAATATGTAAGTGAACAGCATTGTGAATTTTTTAATGACGGACGCTTCTGCGAATTCTATAGTGCAACGAGCTGGCCGAGCATAAAGGAACTGTTAAGAGATACCGACAGGCCGAAGTGGGAGGCGAACGCAATAATAAAGCCCTTCAAATGCAGCCTGATGAGCAGAGAGAACACGCACCAGAGAAACCGCGCACGCCGCAGGGCAAACGCGTAGAGATCTCTTCCCGGCCGTATCCCGGTTCGAAAAGTTTCCAGGGTAACGGCGCGCCCTCTTCATGGTTGTGAGCGGGGCGTAAGAGGCTGCGTGTACAACGCTTACAGGCTTGTTCGAATACTCCCGCAGGGCGGTTGTTTCTTCCCTTTGCCGGGGGGAGACGACCGCCCGGGCCCGCCTTGAGAGAAGATCCGCAACGGAGAGCGAGCTGATGTTCAAAAAGCTGCTTGTAGCAAACAGGGGTGAGATCGCCATTCGCATCATGCGGTCCGCCCAGGAACTCGGAATAAAGACCGTGGCCGTCTACGAGGAAACGGACAAGACCTCGATGCATATTATGCGCGCAGATGAAGCTGTGTGCATCGGCAGCGGCCCCAGGCGCGATTATCTGAACATCGAACGCATAATACAGGCTGCCCAGAGGACCCAGGCCGAAGCCATACACCCCGGCTATGGGTTTCTTGCCGAAAACCCGGCTTTTTCCAAACAGTGCACGGAAGCCGGCCTGGTCTTTGTGGGACCTCCTCCCAAGGTCATAATCGATATGGGCAGCAAGGTGATTGCGCGCCGGGTAATGACCGGAGCGGGGATTCCCTCGATTCCCGGAACATCTGTTCTTCCTCCGGGAGAGGAAGGCAAACGGATAGCAACCGAATTCGCCGAAAAGCACCGTTTCCCCATCATGGTCAAGGCGGTTGCCGGAGGCGGAGGGCGCGGGATAAGGGTCGCTCAAAATATGAGCGAACTGGAAAAGTTTATTGAAATCGGGCGCTCGGAGGCCAAAATGGCTTTCGGAAACGGCGATGTCTATCTGGAAAAGGGCCTGACCAACCCCAGGCACATCGAGGTCCAGGTGCTTGCCGACGGATACGGCAATGTCATCCATCTGGGGACCCGCAACTGTTCGATACAAAGACGGCATCAAAAGATGATCGAAATAGCTCCGGCGTTTCTGGCCGAGGAGCTGTCCGAGGAGATTTGCCAGACGGCTGTGCGGGCCACCCGCGCCTGCAACTACCTCAGTGCCGGAACAGTCGAATTTTTGCTCGACCAGGACGACAACTATTACTTTCTCGAGGTCAACACCAGGATCCAGGTCGAGCATACCGTAACGGAGATGATTACCGGCATCGACATCGTGCGCGAACAACTTCTTGTCGCCGCCGGAAGCCCCCTTTCCGTGACCCAGGAAGACATAAGGTTCAGGGGGGCGGCCATAGAGCTGAGGATCACGGCCGAGGACCCGAAGAACAATTTTATGCCCAACCCCGGGCTGATCGAGATATACCAGTCGCCCGGCGGCCATGGGACGCGCATGGACGGCGCGGTCTACCAGGGCTATGAAATTCCCCGCTACTACGATTCGATGTTGTGCAAGCTGACTGTTTACGGGTTTACATGGAAAGAAGCCGTCGACCGTCTGCGCAGGTCTTTGGACAGCTTCGTCATAACGGGCGTAAAGACCACGATCCCTTATTACAAGCAGATCGTAACCGATCCCGATTTTATCAACCTGGATTTCGATACATCATACATAGAAACACATCCACGGCTCCTGGACTACCAGGAGGAGGTCCCTCCGCTGGGCAAACTGGCCAGCCTGGTGGCGGAGATAAACGCTTACGGCTACAATCCTTACAGCTGAGGGCGAGCCTCGAAAATCCGATCGTGCGTGTAGGAGCTTTACAAGATGGCTGAGCGAGAAAGAGTTTCACCCCAGATGCGGACCGCCGATATCCTGCATTTTTTGCGCCGCACACCGGGGGTTTTTCTGACCAATAACGAGCGGGACCTTTCCCAGTCGGACTTCATGTGCCGCATCATGCCTCAGACGACCCTCAAGGTCGCTCCCTATCGGGACGCCTCCGGATATTTCGCTTTCGAGATATTCGGCGGGGCTACCGTGCACATGGACCTGATAAAAAAACAGATAAACCCGTTCGAAAAGCTCAGACTGGTCCGCAAGGCCATGCCCAACACGCTTATCCAGGGCCTGTGCAGGGGGAGAAACCTGTTCGGCTACCGCCCCTACCCCGATAACGTGGTGGAAATGACGGTAAGGCTTCTTTCCAAATACATCGACGTCTGGAGAATGTACGATTTTTTGAACTACATTCCCAATCTCGTCGTCGCGGCAAACGCGGTAAAGGAAGCCGGCAAGCTTCTCATGCCGTGCATCTGCTTCAGTACGGGGGCCGAACATACCGACGATTTCTACGCGAGGAAAGTCGAGGAGGTGTTGTCTCTTCTCGGCGAAAACATAATCCTGTGCATCAAAAACCATTCGGCGCTGGGTTCGCCGGCGCGTATCGCCGGCCTCGTCCGCGCTATCCGAAAGAGGTTTCCCAATCTTTTGCTCTCCTATCACGGCCATAACACGGACGGTAACGATCTCGCCCGCCTGGTGGCCGCGGTCCAGGAAGGGGTGAAGATAGTCGAGGTTTCCGATCACGGCTACGGCGGCACCTACAGCCAGGCGCCGGCGTTGACCGCTATCCAGAACCTTCGCGATTACGGTTTCAAGACCCCGGGCCTCAATATCGCCCCCATCCTCGACGCTTCCGATATCCTCCAGCGCGAACGACGGCTCTATGATGGATTCACAGGCCCCATTCACGGGTTCGACCCGACCGTAAAGAGGCACATGCTCCCCGGAGGCGCTCTGAGTCTGGCCATGGAACAGGCCGAGAAGGCCGGCCTTCTCGATCGCACCCGCGAACTCCTGAGCGAACTCATCGAGATTCGAAAGGAACTGGGCAACATCTGGGTCGTTACTCCCGGCAGCCAGATCCTTTGGTCGACCGCTCTTAGCAATGTGCTGAACGGCCGCTACGAAAAACCCTCAGACGACCTCAAACGACTGCTTCTCGGTCGATACGGACCTTTTCCGTTCTACGATCCGCCTGAATGGATTTTCAAAAAGGTGCTCGAGAGCGGCAGGACCGACGGCAAGAAGTGGGATAAGATTCTCGCCGATGAAGGCGGCCTTCAGGACATCGCCGACGAAGACCTCAAAGCCAGGCGCCTCCAGCTCGAATCCAGGCTCAAACGCCCCTCGACCAACGAAGAGCTTTGCATGTACGTGCAATTTCCACGAGACGCCCTCGACTTCATACATTTCGAAGAGCGCTTCGGTCAGACATGGCTCCTTCCCCCCGAGGTGTGGTTTCATAGAGGCGGCTTCGCCGACGGCACGCGTATCTCTTTTGCCGACGAGTCCGGCAAGACCCATCATATCGATCTCATATCGACGCGCAAGACCGCCGACGGCGTCCACACCTCGTTTTTGGTGGACTACCACTTCCAGACCTGCAAGACGCTGAAGAGCAGTGAGTAGTGAGCAGTGAGGATGGCTGAAACGCAGCGGAACCCATCGTTTCGCCTCATCTTGAAAGCAACCTGGTATCGGAGGCCGCCCCGGTTTCGACGGACGGGACAATACCGGCTCAGCCTCTTATGCCCAACTCCTCACCATGACCACATTGCCAGGGGAGATTGCAACCCGGACGCGCGGACATCCGCTCTTTCGGGAAATATTCCCCTCCACTTTCCGGCAGTTTCTTGATTACAAGCGAGGTCGATTTCATTAAAACCCTCGCAAGGCGCCGTCGCAATACGGAATGAGAAAGAACGGATAGAGGTTTAGTCCGAAACGATCGGGGCGATCCCCTCCTTACGCTTTCTCCACTCGGCTTCGACGCACGAGCCGTGAAAACTCCGCATCGACAAGAAAATACCGCTCCTTCAATCGAAACGTGAACATTATTTTCCCTTATCCGCCGGCCAGAGTCTCATCTTGCCATCCGGTTGCCATCCACAAAAATTCCAGTTGTGCACGTCAAATTCTGCAAACCGGTCCCATCGACCAAAGCGTCAAAAGTTTATCTCCCACCAAGCCGGCAGGTCTTCCCGAAGGAGGGGAGCCGCTCTACCCAAAGATTGCCTTTCTCGTTCTTCTACCCCAACTTAGCTTATGCAAAAACAAGATGTGCGAAATCCTATCGCATTTACACTCACACGTATTGTAAACTGCGGCCCACTCATCTTCATACTCAGAGGTACGTATCAGCCGAATGGACATCAGGTTGACCTGTAATTATTGACAGGATAAAATGATACAGATCCCTGTTAAACTGCTTTTAAAAATTCGGGGTAGATTCATTTGTCTGCATAAAATTGAAAGTAAATTGCGTATTAAATAACCGGGTAGTCCGGCGGCGTCGCAGTGGGACTAGCAAGGTTTGGTATTTCCCGAAGTATGCGAAAGCCTCCCATCTGTGACGGGCTAAAATGTTACAGGCAGGAACGTTTTCGCATGGAGGAATATCAGAATCTACGCAACGCTGTACCGGACTGCACGTTCCTTACGGTTTGGATTTCCAAATGCAGGCCGAAGATATTGTAGGGGGAACTCAGCAAGCATTTGGGACACGTAGTCAGATAGTTGGGCAGGCAGAATGATAGTATAATGAAGGAGCGATATCTCATCTCAGATCACATTCACATGCTGATCTCGATTCCACATAAATAGCTGATTTAGCAGGTTGTTATTTCATCACAAGCAAAAGCTCCATACACATTGCCAGATCCTTCCAAGGGGGGAGATAGACTTCACGGGACATAACTTTCGGACTAAGGTTATTTCATAGTGATAGTTGGCAAAGACTAGTCAGACCTCCAGGAGTACATTAAAAGACAAGAGGCTGGAGACAAACGGTTTGACCAACTGCAAATGTCCTGATAGCCGCCAAATTTTAAGGCGCCCATTGGTTTAGAATCCCCTTGAGCGATCTACGGTTTACCATACTTGCGGTTTTACCGGAGAGACCCGACTCTTTTGTCCGATATTTCATTGGCTTACATCCCCTCCTGTAATCGGGTTGGCGGAGCTGTAAGCTTGGACCGGTCGAGCTGATCAATGATCGTTCAAGGCGCTCTCCAGGTCCACGATACATCGGGGTGCGGGCTCCCATTAAGCCCCGCGGGCCCTCCCGAATGGTCGCGAAACACCCCATGATGGGTTGAAGACTCTAAAGCTTCCATCCTGTCTGCTGCGTTGGAAAAAAGCTGGAAGCCGGGAGCCGGAAGCAAGAGGCGCCGCGTCCGGGACCTTTTCATGGCTCTCGGGTGTCCGGATGGGGCATGACAAGCCGTCGAAAGGTTTGACACATCGATGACGATCTCAGGGCCGCACCGTTTTATATATCTATTACTTTTGCTCGTATCATCACAAGCTTAGCATCCAAGGCCCGGGTGTCCGGATGGGGCATGACAAGCCGTCTAAAGGTTTGACACATC
>JAJYTC010000099.1:0-10580 GCA_021793275.1 Deltaproteobacteria bacterium
GAGATGAGCCTTGAGACCGAGTGTTTCAGGTGCCATTCGAACAGGGAGCAGTTCTGCGACAGGTGTCACAATTATGCCGGGTTGAATTATGCAACCATCCCCTACTGCTTCAAATGTCACGTTGTGCCAAGCGATCAAAAGCCTGGCGCCGGGGCCGTCGCTATGGTCCACAAGGAGAGCAAGTAATGGAGACGAGCAGAAGGAATTTCCTGAAAATCGGGGGCCTGTGCGCACTCGGATTGAGTTCTCTGGAAGTGGCTGAGGCGTTTGCCAAGTCGCAGACGGCCAAATTCCTCAATAACCCTCAGGCCGTAACCGCCAAAAGATGGGCCATGGCGATCGACGTGAAAAAGTGCTGGCAAGCTGAGAAAGAGAACTGCAAGGATTGCATTGTGGCCTGCGACTGGGCGCACAATATTCCTGAGATTCCCGTGCAGAGGCAGGAGGTCAGGTGGATCTGGAACGAAAAGTTCGAAAACGCCTTTCCGGACCAGGAGAGCAGCCTGGAACCCGAAGAGATTAGAGAAAAGCCCTTCCTGGTTCTTTGCAATCAATGCCTGCAGGCGCCCTGCGTGCGGGTGTGCCCTACCAAGGCCACCTTCAAGAACGCCGAAGGCATCACCATGATGGACTATCACCGCTGCATCGGCTGCAGGTACTGCATGGCGGCCTGTCCTTACGGGGCCAGGAGTTTCAATTGGAGGGACCCTCGTCCTTTTATAAAGAAAATTAATCCTGCTTACCCGACCAGGGAGCGCGGGGTTGTGGAGAAATGCGACTTTTGCGTCGAGCGACTCGCTTTCGGCAAGGTTCCCGCCTGCGTGGAGGCGTGCAAGTCCAAAGCGCTGATTTTCGGCGATCTCGACGATCCGAACTCCGATGTGCGAAAGGCCCTTGCTTCTCGCTATTCAATTAGGCGCAAACCCGGGCTCGGGACGATGCCCGGCGTTTACTATCTGATCTGAGGCAAAAGTAGTCAAAGGAGAGTTAATCATGCTTGAAAGAGCACTTAGCGGAAGCGCTGCATACAAAAGACTACTGGGGGGCCTGTTAATCCTGATGGGGCTTGGCTTAGCCGCCTATATTACTCAGTGGGAGCACGGCCTCATGATTACCGGCATGGGCAGGGACGTTTCCTGGGGACTCTATATCGCCCAGTTTACCTTTCTTGTCGGTGTAGCGGCCTCAGCGGTCATGGTGGTGCTTCCTTACTACATTCACGATGTGAAGGTGTTCGGTAGAATTACGGTCCTGGGCGAATTTCTGGCCATAGCTTCGGTTATCATGTGTATTATGTTCGTCCTGATCGATCTTGGCAAGCCGATGCGGGTCTTCAATGTTTTTCTCTATCCCGCGCCCAATTCGATGCTTTTCTGGGATGTGCTGGTTTTAAACGGCTATCTCCTGCTCAATATCTTTATTGGCTGGAACGTCCTCGAGGCGGAGCGAAAGGGCACTCATTATCCCAAATGGGTAAAGCCGCTTATCTACATTTCGATTCCCTGGGCCGTGAGTATTCACACGGTTACGGCCTTTCTGATCGCCGGCCTTCCCGGAAGAGAGTTCTGGCTTACCGCAATCATGGCTGCGCGCTTCCTCGCTTCGGCTTTCTGTTCAGGTCCCGCGCTTTTGATCCTCCTGGCGCTGATCGTGAGAAAATACACCAACTTCGATCCGGGCAAGGAAGCTATAGACAAGCTGCTGACGATTGTCACCTACGCTATGCTGGTAAGTGTTTTCTTCGTGATTCTGGAATTTTTCACCGCGTTTTACAGTAACATTCCGGGCCACATGGAAACCTTCAAGTATCTTTTCGTAGGAGTTGACGGTAAACACGCGCTCGTGCCGTTCATGTGGCTGTTCGTCATATTGGCCGTAGCAGGCGTTGCGCTGCTTCTGCATCCCAATATTCGCAAGGATGAAAACCTGCTCGTAGCGGCCTGCTGTTGCGTCTTCTTCTCGATGTGGCTAGACAAGGGAGTCGGACTGATCATTGGCGGTTTCATTCCCAACCCGTTCGGCCAGATCCGCCAATATGCGCCGACCGTGCCCGAGCTTATGATTACCATCGGTGTGTGGGCCACAGGGTTTTTCATACTGACGGTGCTCTACAAAATCGCGGTTTCGGTAAAAGAAGAGGTGCGAGGGTAAAGGCAAAACTGTGTTCCCCGAGGGGGCACAGTGTGGTTTGAAAATAGGAGGCCCGCGCCGGGCTTAACCGGCGCGGGCCTTTTTATTGCGAGGGTCTGAGTGCAAACTCGCCGGCTCTTTTGAGCCTGTGGGCTTCGAGGCCGGCAGAGAGGTCCCCGCTCGCGGGGTTACAAGAACAGCCTGCCGTGTCAGGCCGGTCCTGAGAGGCCCGCGGTCGTCGTCGCGTTTCGGAAAGGATTTTTGATAACGATTGTCGCCTCGCGACTTGGGGCTACCGATACTATATGGACGGGAACGCCCGACATTTTTTCGATTGCTCGCAGGTAGTTCCGGGCATTTTGGGGCAGCTCGGACCAGGCGCGCACTTTGCTGATATCTTCGTTCCAGCCGGGGAATTCTTCGAAAACCGGCTCGCAATTTTCCAGTTCGTCGAGTTCGGCGGGCAGCAGATCGAGTGTGCGACCGCGGCATTTGTAGGAAACCGCGATTTTGAGCAACGGAATTGCTGTGAGAACGTCAAGCTTGGTCACGGCAAGGCCGCAGAGGCCATTGAGCCTTATAGAACTCTTTAAGGCCACCATGTCGAGCCATCCGCAACGGCGCGGCCTTCCGGTAGTGGCGCCGAATTCTCCGCCGACCGAACGCATAAGTTCGCCGGTTTCATCGAGAAGCTCGGACGGGAAAGGACCGCCCCCGACACGCGTGGTATATGCTTTGACCACTCCAATCACGCTGTCTATGCGCGTAGGTCCGATTCCTGCGCCGCAGCAGGCGTTGCCGGCGACCGTGTTCGACGAGGTGACGTAAGGGTAGGTGCCGTGATCGACGTCGAGAAGAGTGCCCTGGGCGCCTTCGAAAAGCACGTTGCGCCCCGCACCGTCGGCTTGCTGAAGCTGCACGGACACATTGCCGGCAAAGGGCCTCAGCTTCTCGCCGTAAGCCAGATATTCATCCAGGATCCGAGCGGCGTCCAGCGGCTTATCGCCTAAGAAGTTCTTTAGAATGAAATTCTTCTCTTCGAGGTTTCTCGCCAGCTTGTCGGAAAAAGAGGCGGGGTCGAAAAGATCGTGGACCCGGATGCCGGTTCTGCCCACCTTGTCTTCGTAGCACGGGCCGATCCCTCTGCCGGTAGTGCCGATGGCGGTCTTGCCCTTTTTCTTTTCCCGTGCGAGATCCAGCGCCCGGTGGTAGGGCATGATAACATGGGTATAGAGGCTTATCAGAAGGTTGTCGGGCGTAACGCCAAGACCCGCCTGCGCGAGCTGGTCCATTTCTTCGAGCAGCACGCGCGGGTCGAGGACCACCCCGTTTCCGATCATGCACTTTTTGCCCTTGTGCAAAATCCCGGAGGGGATGAGGTGGAAGATATGTTTCTCGCCGTTAACGACCAGGGTATGGCCGGCATTGTTTCCGCCCTGGAACCGGACGATGAAGTCGGCCTGCTCGGAAAGCAAATCGACGATTTTGCCCTTACCCTCATCACCCCACTGGGCGCCTACTATGATAACGTTCGCCATCTCTTTTTCTTTCCATCAGCGGCGAACCGCAGGCCTCGCACGCGCGAAGCTATCTTGCCTTTGGCAGACCTGCAAAGCCGCCGCTCAGAATGATTAACCCGGAATTTCCAATAAAACCTCGAAGGAATGGACAGGCCGGTCAGGATTCAAGAAGCCGGATTTTCCACATACCTCTAGCGGAATTTGGCGCTGGTGTCAAGCTCTGGAAAACCCGTGCGGTGTGAACAGGGACATCACCTCATCGACCGGAGCCGACGAATGCGTTCTTCGATTGGCGGATGAGTGCTGAACAAACCGGCCAGGGTTTTGCCCGAAAGGGGATTTACGATGAACATGTGCGCCGTTGCGGGACTGGCGTCCATCGGTACTCGCGTGGATGCAGCCTCGAGCTTTTCCAGTGCGCGCGCAAGGCCTTCGGGGTTATGGGAAAGGCGGGCGCCTGTTTGGTCCGCAAGATACTCCCGGCTCCTCGATATCGCGAGTTGGATAAGCATGGCCGCAATCGGGGCAAGGATGGCCGTGAGGAGAAGTCCGAGAATGCCGCCCTCCCTGTCGTCCCTGCCGCCGAACCCTCCGAAGATCGCAGCCCACCGGGCCATACTGGCCAGAATCATGATCGCCCCCGCAAGCGTTGCCGCGATGGAACTGATGAGGATGTCACGGTTTCTGACGTGGCCCAACTCATGCCCCAGGACGCCCTTTAGCTCGGAGGGGGTCAAAATCCGCAATATTCCCTCCGTCACCGCGACTGCGGCATGCTCGGGGTTTCTGCCGGTTGCAAATGCATTCGGGGTTTCCTGAGGGATCACGTAGACCCGGGGCATGGGTAGATCGGCTTCTGCGGCAAGCTCTCGAACAATTTGAAAGAGCTTGGGATTCTCAGATTCCTCGACAGGCTGAGCATGGTACATGGCAAGCACTATCCTGTCGGAAAACCAGTAACTGCCGGCGTTCATTATTATGGCCAGCACGAAGGCCACAAGCATGCCTCCCTGGCCTCCAACCGCACCCCCGATCCATATCACTACGCCCGTCAGCACAGCCAGCAGCAAAGTCGTTTTAATTTTGCTCGCAATCATGTCAAGTACTCCCGATGGATGGAAACTCCGCTTTATTCAACCTCGCGCACCTCGATGCGGCGCGCGCGGCATCCCGGAGAACTTTTGGGCACGCTAACCCTTAGCACTCCCTTTTTGAACTCGGCCTGGATTGCCTCTTCATCGACCGGGCAGGGGAATTTGAAGACCCTGGAAAAGGAGCCCTTTGGCCTCTCGATGCGAACCGATTCCCCTTCGGGAAGATCGTCCTTCCTGAGCCCGGAAATCCACAGCCGATCGTCCTTGCATTCGACCTGGATGTCGTGCTCCATGACCCCCGGCAGGTCCAGGGAATAGACCAGCTCTTTTCCCGAGTCTACAATGTCGCTTAGAGGGACCCAGTCGTCTTGTCTGCGGCCCCTGTCCTGCCGGTCCGCTTCCGGGTCGAAACTTCGCGTAAATATGTCTTCCATTCGTTCCTTCATGGCCTTAAGCTCATCAAGGAAGTCTTTTCTGCCCGTTTCCGCCGTCATTGGGCCTCCAAGTAATTTAACAAGTGTGAGTCGGATTCTACGCACTCGTACATTTCACAACATTATACTATAATCACTGCGGACCGAAGGAATCAACAAAAAGCGAATGCCGGTCCGATACCGTTTTATGCCGTAAGCTTTGAAGCTGAGAGATTCAAACAATAATAAATTATATCATATCTGCGAGGCAAAAAGATGCGCTACTCACAAGCCTTTATTCACACTCTTTTCGAAGCCCCCAAGGAGGCTGAGACCCCCTCCCATATTTTTCTTCTCAGGGGTTCTTTCGTATACCCTTTGGCGGCAGGGCTTTATTCGCTCTTGCCGCTGGGACATCGGGCGGTAGAGAAGATCAAACGGATCATCCGCGAAGAACTCGACGCGATCGGAGGGCTGGAAGTGACGATGCCGGTGGTTAACCCTGCCGAGCTTTGGAAAAAAACCGGCCGTTATTTCGATATCGGAGAGGAGCTCATCCGGTTCAAGGACCGCAGAGACCGCGAATTCGTGCTCGCAATGACACACGAGGAAGTGGTCACGGATATGGCAAAGCAGTTTGTGCGCTCTTACCGCGACCTGCCGGTGATGCTCTACCAGATCCAGACGAAAATCCGCGATGAGGCGCGCCCGCGTGCGGGCCTGCTGAGGGTGCGCGAGTTCCAGATGAAGGACGCTTACAGTTTTCACCATGACTTCGAAGACCTGGATGCTTACTATCCTAAAATATTTAACGCCTATCTGCGCATATTTGCCCGCTGCGGACTCAATTCCACGCCAATAGAGGCGGATTCGGGCATTATGGGCGGAAGCGGTTCCCACGAATTCATGCTTGAATCGGCCAATGGAGAGGACCATTTTGTCGTATGCCCCGCCTGCGGATACAGCGCAAACACTGAAAAAGCCGTCGGAATCAAGCCGGACCGTACACCGTGCGGGGATGCCGGGGTGGACCCCGCCATGGAGAAAGTCCCGACGCCCGGGGTGAAAACGATTGCCGACCTGATGCGGTTTTTCGGGTCCTCCGAGGAATATTTTCTAAAAACCGTAGCCTATGTGGCTGATGGAAATCTCGTTCTGGCGGTGGTTCGGGCGGATTTCAACGTATCGGTTACAAAGCTTGCCGGTCATCTAAAGGCGGTTCATCTCGACTATGCGCCGGAGAAAACGCTTTTCGAAACGGGACTTAATGCCGGCTTTCTCGGGCCTGTCGGTATCGATCGGGTCCGGATAGTTTGCGACACGTCGATAACAGGCTCTGCGCCCTATATCGCCGGCGCCAACGAGCCGGACATGCACCTGAAAAACGTGCTTCCCGGCCGCGACTTCGAATTGAGGGAAACAGCCGACATTGCAGAAGTGCGCGAGGGCGATCGGTGCTCTGCCTGCGGCAGGGCCGATTTGCAGATAAGGCGCGGTATCGAGCTGGGCCATACTTTTAAGCTCGGAACAAAATACACCGCCAGGGATTCGATGGACACGACCTACCTCGACGACTCCGGAGAACCGAACCGTGTGGTGATGGGCTGCTACGGGATAGGGGTTGAGCGGCTTTTGGCTTCGGTTATCGAAAGGTGGCATGACCAGGCCGGCATGCAGTTCCCGGTTACAATCGCCCCTTACCATATCATCATATCGCAGCTCGGAAACCAGCCGGAGGTCGTCGCGATGGCCCAGAGGCTCTATGCAAAACTCGGCTCTACACGGGAAATCCTCTATGACGACCGCAGCGAATCCGCGGGCGTAAAGCTCAAGGATGCCGATCTGGTCGGAATCCCGGTAAGGTTGGTGGTCAGCCGGAAACTCGAAAAGACAGGGGATGTCGAAATCAAAATAAGGCAAACCGGCGAGGTAAGAATTTGTCCTGAAAAAGATCTCGAGGCAACTCTCGATGCTATTTTCAAGGACCTCGAACCCTCAATTGAAAATTTGCCCTATATGGAGGAGAAAGCGTAAGGAGGAGGAATGCAAGTATGACAATAAATCCCGACTTTGTTGCCCCTTGCGGTCTCTACTGTGGTGTGTGCGCGATTTATATCGCCTACCGGGACAATAACCCGAAATTCAAAGAGCGGCTGGTCAGCCTTTACAAGGGTGAAAAGGGCAAAGGCGTTTTGCCCGGCAGTGAAAAGCTTGCGGTGGAAGACATCAGGTGCCGCGGCTGTCTGTCCGAGGAGCCTTTCATGCACTGCGGCCGCTGTGAGATCAGGAACTGTACGAAAAGCAGGGGTTATGCGAGCTGTCATCAATGTGATGAATTCCCCTGCCCATACATAGAGAATTTTCCTATGACCATCGGCAAAAAGGTTATTTTGCGGGCAATTCCCCATTGGCGCGAGGTTGGAACCGAGAAGTGGATCGAGGATGAAGAGGCCCGCTATACCTGTCCCCAGTGCGGCAACAAGGTTTTCCGCGGCGCCACAAGATGTAACCGGTGCAAAGCTCAACTGGATCTGGACTGAGCGGCGAGGCGCCGCACCAACGTTACGCGAAGGCAAAACTAAAAAGTGAAAAGGCAAAAGTAAAGAACTCCTCACTTTTGCCTTTTTCCTTTTACCTTTTTACTTCGCCTTGTGTCCCGCCTGCTCCATCAACTGCAAACCCTGGTTGGTGCTCCTGTTGACCTGGAGATAACGCAGACGAAGTTTCGGGCCAGTCCGGGGGCTGCCCTAGCAGACATGCTCAGCGGGTTTGCCATCCCGTAGACATTGCTGTTGGCGTCGTAGTCAGTCGACAACACCGACCCCTTTACCGTGGCGCCGATGAAAGCGCCCGCGCTGCTCACATAGGAGTATACCGCCGGCATCTCGGTGTTGGCGCCGATGCCTGCTCCCACCGGCCCCGCAGTTACCGAGGCGCCTACGCCCAGCTTGAGATTTCCGCTCGCAGCGGCTGCAACGGCCTCAGGGGTGTTGAAAATCAACACGACATTCCTGATTTCGCCTCCGATCTGGAAGCCGAAGCTTGCGCCGGCCAACGAAATGAAGGACGGGGCAGACCATCCTCCATTCGGAAGGCGGGCCACCATGATCCCCTTGCCCAATTCTCCGCCAAATATCAAACCGGCCTTGAGGACGCCCGGGATCACTGCGATCCCCTGGGCATGCTGCAGTACGTAGGGCGGAATTATTGCCGGCATTTGATCGAAAATCGTAGTCGCATTTTGTATCCGGTTCATTTCGGCAGCCGTGGGGACCGCTCTTGCGGTCAGAGGCGCGAACAGCAGTAGAGAACCGATTAAAACGGGCAATACGAAATATTTCATCACAGGCTCCTTTGTGCCGAGATTTCTGTAGTCAAAAACATTCAACTGTGAATGGTTTGAACAGTTACGTTCACTAACAATGTAAGCACTGCGCTTTCGGCAAACAGTCAATTAGTGAAAGGGCAAGGGGCGGGCAGCCGGGAAACTCTAAAGTCAACGGAAAAATTCCTCGCCGAGGAACGAACCATTTTATTCCATGTCGACATTTCTACGACATATCGTCAATATCGAGGTTTCAAGGCGCCAAACGAAATGCTTCCGATAAGGGTTCGCATCAAAGTGCCGCTCACCACACGCCCGCTGGAATGAAATTTGCTTAAAGGTCGGGGTGAAGGAGGGCTGACATGGCCGGCACGATTCAGATCATTTCGGGGATTGTAATTGGTGTGGCTGCTTTCGACCAGATCGGCGCGCATCCGGTGCAGGGAGTTTGCGCGCTTTGTCTGGCCGGTTTTTTGATAATTATCGGTCTTGACAAGAAGCTTTCAAGGCATTTGCGCTAAATCGAGGACCAAGCAATTCTTTCGGCAACGCGGGAAACGTGGAACGCGTAACCGTGTACCTACCGATCCTGTCCCCTCCACCCGGCAATAAAACCGAGGAGAGGGGCAGGATTTACAGGATTTTTAAGTTCTTCATACATTTTACCTGCCAATGCGGATGCGGGAGCAACACGGGCGAAAAAGGCCAAAAACGGAAAAAATCGCCAAAATTACGCGAATTGCTTTACCGTGCCAAGTTCAAAAATCGAGACTGACCAGAGCTTAATGATGAGTTGTAAAAGAGGGCGCCTTGCGGGGCCATCGCCGAGGTGGATTGCAACGGCGCTCCGCTGCCGAGCCTTGTTCCATCAATCACTTGCCTGATAAGGGCAAGAGTTGATCGGGACGCGCGATCTTTTCCTTTGACGTTTCTACGTACAATTTTTCAGATTGCTGCGAGCGGTGCGTAGGAGCCGGTCTGGAAAGCCCACCGGTTTGGAAGGGGCTTTATGATGGTCGAGGATTGCAAAAAATTGAGAAAATGAAAGGAAAATTGAGATCGTCAACTCGGAAGCTTTTGCGAATCTCGGTTAGGATCCAAGGAGGCGCTTGATTATTCAAGGGAAAGACCTCCTTAAAAACTTTCCTTTAGTTTCAGTGACTTAGCTGGTGCTGAAGGCTAACATCCATTCATCCTTGAGCTATTTTTTCCCTCAATCGCATTTGATGATTCCCCGTTAAAACTCGGAAGATCAACTTTGACGAATCGGAGGGGATTCACTAAAACCCATGTCACCAAATGGGGCTTAGGTTAAATCTTTCCGGGGTATTAATCTTCCATTCCATTTCACTTTCAGCACCGGTGTCTTTCAGGAAGGGATCGTAGGTAGCGGAGGCATAGATGCCTGCGCAAAATTATTTCATTCTTTTGTGGGAACGGAAAGAGAGCATGGATCAAATCTGGCAGGAAATCATGAGGAGGCTTCAGTCGCGCCTGTCCAAGGGGCAGTACGATCTTTGGGTTTCATCGATTGAGTTCCTGGGGGTGGAAGGTGAGAGGGCGGCGCTGGGGTGTAAAAACCGGTTTCACATCGAGTGGATAAGGGAGAAGTTGGAGGCGAGGCTTCTCGCGGTGGTGCGCGAATTTTTCCCATCGGTGCAGCGGTTGGACTATGAGATCATCAGCAAGGCGCCCGATCCCGAGGAATCGGAGGCCGAACGGCCTCAGCCCGAGATTCCCCGACAGATCGTAATGAGCGACTTTATCAAGCGTTCGGGACCGGTTTTTAATCCCCGATTCACTTTTGACCAATTTGTGGTAGGCGCCTCGAATGAACTGGCCTTTGCAACCGCCAGGGGCCTGGCGTGCGGCCAGACGCTCTATAACAATGCAGCCTATATTGTTTCGAGGACCGGCCTGGGGAAGAGTCACCTGTCACAGGCGGTGGGCAGCTATCTTCGCAGGGAGGCCCCTGATCTGAGGGTCCATTACGTGACCGCGGAACAGTTTGCAAATGAGATGATCTATTCGTTAAAGAACGGAAACATCGAGGATTTCAAGACGAAATTCCGCACCGGCTGCGACGTGCTGAGTGTCG
>JAJYTC010000099.1:10590-16966 GCA_021793275.1 Deltaproteobacteria bacterium
AAGTCGAGTTTCTCAGCGGAAAGGAAAAAGTCCAGGATGAATTGGTTTACACCCTGGATGAGCTGATGTATCGGGGCAAAAGGATACTGTATACCGGAAATGCTTTCGCCAAGGACATTCCTAAGCTTACCAAAGAGCTGCAGTCAAGGCTGAGCGGCATTCTTGCCGCTCCTATCGATCCTCCCGACCTCACGACCAGGATAGAGATAATTCGAAAAAAATCGCTCGCGGAAAACGCTCGTCTGCCCGGGGAGGTTATCCATTTCCTCGCGGAACGAGTCACGGGAGACATTCGGCAACTGGAGAGCTGCCTGATAGGCATACTCGCCAAGTCCAACATTCAGGGGGTTCCGGTCACCCTCGATCTGGCTCGGCAACTCGCCGAAACGATGCTGGACCGATTGCCCAAGCTGACCGTCGACCATATTCAGCAGGTTGTTTGCGCTGCTTTCAACATCTCGATGGAAGATTTATGGTCTGCGAAAAGACGCAAGGAATTCGCAGCGGCGCGAAAAGTCGGGATGTATCTGTCCCGGCGCTACACGAGCGAATCGCTCCAGTCGATAGGAAGGTCTTTCAGGCGGAGCCACAGTTCAGTTATCTACGCCGTAAACGATCTAAACAAATTAATGCAGAAGGACACCAAGATCAAACGTCAGGTCGAACACGTCAGTCACCGGCTGGATGTAAGCTGTCTTTCCTGAGCGCGCACAGGTCGTTTCTAAGGTCCATTGAAAGCTGCGCGACCAGTCCCGACATCGCTGCAGCGAACTCGCCGGGACTGTTTGATGTCAAGGGAGGACTCTGATAATGGAAATGTTTGCGAAAAATAACGGCGCGCGGTTTTTCCCGCCACAGGCTGATTTCAAGCTCAAGCACGGCCTTAGAGGAGGCGCCGCTTTTTTCGAGATCGAACCGATAGATCTGTCCGCTCATAGCATATGCCGCAGGCATAAAACTCCCCGCGGGCGCCACATTTTCAAATACTTTTCCACTAGACAGATCCCGCATCAGATAGTTTGCGACCATGTCTGCGGGAGGGGCGACCCATTGGTAATGTGACGAGAAGCGGACCCGGAGGCGAGGGGAAGTCGCGATCATCTGTTCGCGATCATAGGGGGCGCTGGCGGTAAAAGGCCGGATCCGCACCGTTCCCGCGAAAGGCTCTGCACAGTAAGATGGCTGGAATGGGTAGTCAATCTGGTAATACTGCGGAGGGGGCAACTTGGGAAAAAGCGACTGCACGCATCCTGAGAGCAGCACGGCGCAGAAGGCGGAAAAAAGAAGGCCGACGACCCAATAGGGAAGACGGGGAGGGGAAAAATGAGCCGGAGCATCGAGAGCCTCCGTGGTTTGTCCTCTACCCGGCGTCGCGCTGTTTTCCTCTACGCGCTTCATGCCTCCAGCCTCCTGTAGTTGCTTCCCGCCTCGACTCATTTGCCGTTAAACGGTTCACTGGGTTGTTTGACCGGAAAGATCAAGCTGTTCGGCTCTCGGCTGATGCTTCGGGTAAATGACTTCAATTGCGCAATGAGTTCGCCCAGTTGTCGGAGGTCGTTGTCGAGCAGCCATACGGAATTGTTGATTTTGTTCCCCATGTCTGAAAAAGCGGCGTTTCCGGACTGGAGCGTTTTGTCTAACTGATCCGAGAGGTGTTTAAGCGTTCCCGGAGGCAGGGTCGCGAGCTGTTTGTCGAGTCTTTGCGTAAGATCCCTTGTCGAGACCAGGGTGGCCCTCAGATCTTTTACTCCTTTATTTACTCGCTCCGGGGAAGCGGCACGCGACAATGACGAAAAAAGGGCTTCCGCATTCTGCGAGGCATGTTTCAAGGAAACGATGGTCGCTTTGAGGTCGCCGCCTTCCGGCGATCGTGCGCCTAGTTGCAGCAGGATATTGTTGAAAAGGGCCGAGGTCTTTTCCCATGAGTTCGCCAGCCCCTGCAAATTCAGCGACGTGAATTTTGCGTAAAGGTCGCCAAGACGCAATTGGAGGACGTCGATTTCGGACGGATAAGACCTGATGACAGGATACCTGGATACAAAGGTTATATGTGGGGTCAGGCTTTTGAGGTCTTGCGGGGCCGGGTCGATTTCGAGATAGCGCAGGCCGGTCAGGCCCTGAACGTGGAGTTGCGCGCAAATGGTGTTATCGACCCGGAAGCTGTCCTTCAGTTTCATGAGCACTTCGATCAGGCGACCGTCGGGGGCGATTGTCAGCTTTTCGATGCGGCCTACGGGCACGCCCATATAGCTGATCGGGGCGTCCTTGTGAAGCCCGTTTACCGAAACATTGAAATAAGCGGCGTATGTTTTTGTCTTCTCAAACCAGAAGGCGGCTTTGAGCCATATGGCCGTGCCGATTATCAGCCCCAGGCAAATCAGGGCGAACATGCCTATCCTGAATGTGCTAACGGTTCTGGCCAAGAAGTTCCCTTCTCATCAGGCTTTGCCTCGCGACACCTGCCTGTGGAAAAAATCATAGACTCGCGGGTCGGAGCTGTTTGCTATATCCCTCGGCGCGCCGGAGGCGATTATGCCGCGGGCATCGCCGTCGATCATGATTGACCAGTCGGATATTGCCATAATGGTCGGCAGGTCGTGAGTAATGACAATCATGGTGATGCCGAGAAGATAGTTGAGTTCCAGGAGGAGATCGTCGATCTCGGCTGATATGACCGGATCGAGGCCTCCTGTGGGCTCATCGCAAAAAAGGATGTTCGGATCGAGGGCCAGCGCCCTGGCCAGGCCGGCGCGTTTTTTCATCCCGCCGCTCAGCTCCGCCGGATAATAGCTTCCGTAGCCTTCCAGCCTTACCATTGCGAGCTTCAACCGCACGATCTCGTCCAACATTTCCTTGGGAGTATTTGAAAACTCGCGGATCGGCAGGGCGACGTTTTCTGCAAGGGTGAGGGAGCCGATGAGCGCCCCCGACTGGAACAGCACGCCGACCCGCTTGCTTACCCAGTCAAGCCAGCCTTCCGCGCTGAGAGCCGAAATATCCTTTCCATAGAGTTCGAATCGACCTTGCGTCGGTTTAAGCAGGCCCACAAGACCCTTCATAAAAGTTGTCTTCCCGCAGCCGCTGCCCCCCAAAATGGTCACAATCTGTCCGTGTTCGACGCAAAAATTGATATTTTCCAGTATTATCCTGTCTCCGTAGCCGAGTGAAACATTCTCGGCGCAGAGAGCGTACTGTGCTTCGGAAGATGTCGGTGAAGTCATGGTCGTTCCTCCGGTCAACATTCATGGCAGGCGCTGCAAAAGTGAAAGAACCATAAATGACCGGATTGAGGGAATATAAGAACGAGCAGCAATCTTTGCACTGGAGAATTTGCGCTTAATTGGAGGAAGCCGCTTATATCGGGTAATCTACCAGCCGAGCAAATAGTACAGGACAGTCAGTATGGCGTCGGCAAAAATGATCAGAAAGAGCCCGCTTACAACCGCAGCAGTGGTCTGACGTCCGACGCTGTCCGCTCCCATGCTCGTCTCGAAACCGCGGAAGCATCCGACAAGGGCTATGAGGATAGCGAAAACCTCAGCTTTGAGAAGACCTCCGGCAATGTCGCCAAAGGTAATGGCGGTGAAGACTTCATGCATGAATGCGTACGGCGTCAGGTCGAGGGAGAGGCCGGAGACGGCGATTGCCCCGAGGATTCCGGCAAAATTGGCCCACATGGTCAAAAGCGGCGCCGCGATCATGAGAGCCAGGACTTTGGGCAGAGTTATGAATTCGATCGGGTCGAATCCCATTACGGCAAGGGCGTCAAGTTCCTCGCCAACTTTCATGGTCCCGATTTCAGCGGCGAAAAACGAGCCCGATCGTCCCGCAAGAAGCATCGCGGTAAAGACGGGCGCAAGTTCACGGGCCAGAGCGAGACTGACCAGGTCGGCAACGTAGATATTGGCGCCGAATTGCTTCAGCTGAATAGCCGCCTGGAAAGCCATGACCACGCCGAGAAGAAAAGTAATGAGGAACAATATGGTCATGGCGTCAGAGCCGGCCAACTGGAGATAATAGAAGGTTTCCCTCCAGCGAAACCGCCTCAGGCGGCGCACCGAGCGGACCGCCACGACGAAAACCGAGCTGCAGAACCGGGCGAATCCCTTTAATTCTTTTGCCTGACCGACAAGATAGGCGTCCAAGCGGGCCACCAGGGGCTCCCTGAGAGGGGGGGGCTGCACCTGCACTTCCGCGTTGCGATCGAAATGATCCAGAAAATGCTGAATCGTTGGCTGAACAGATTCTATGCGCAGCCCGATGCCCTTGCGGCGGCAAAGCCGCCGCAACGAGCGCAACAAAGCCACACCTGCGCTGTCCACTTTTGTGACTCCGGAAAGGTCCAGGACGAGCGGGCTATTGTCGTTTCGAGCTATGAGGGTGTTTAGGCCTTCCCAGATTTCAGCGGCATTTTCAAAAGTGAGAGGCACTTTGAAGGATACGAGGAGCTCGCCCTCGGAGGATCTCCCCGTTTCAAAGGGTAATCCTCTTTCCAAAAAATATATCCTTTCCGCGGATGGTTAACTGCTTTGGTTGATTTTCTCTCTAAGAACGCCGGAACACTTGAAGGTTACCACACTGCGGGGTGAGAGGATAATAGGGTTGCCAGTCTGCGGATTGCGTCCCCGGCGTTGGTTTTTGCCTTTTACACTAAATTTCCCAAACCCGCTTATCAGCACGTCTTCACCTTTTTCCAAAGTATTTTTCATGATTTCGAAAAGGGTGTCGATAATCTCGGCCGATTCGGTTTTCGTAAAAATGTTTTTGGCAAACAGGTTCTCGACTATCTGAGCCTTGGTTAAAGTCATAAAACTTTTCCTTTCCTTTCGCCGTCTGCCCGGGAATCCGCCAGGGTCCAGGATTTTTCAATACGTCGAATTTCCCTAAATTTTTAATGGATTATCGTCCGGTTTTCAAGAGAAAAAGCCCGGCATCGGGGTGGAAGCAATTCATTTTTATAGAGAAAATCGTTTAGGGAAAAGAGCGCGGGCCTCCCCCGATTTTTTGAACGGTAACCCCGACCGGTTATGGTATTCTTTGAAAATCAAAGTGATTATCCACGAAGCGGAGGAAGGCGGATTTTGGGCTGAAGTACCGTCCATCCCCGGCTGTGCTACCCAGGGAGAAACATTTGAGGAGCTCCTGCAAAATATCTACGAAGCCGTCGAGGGATGCTTGTCGGTTGACATAAAGCCCATCGATCCCTTGGATACAAAGGCGCGAGTCTAAGAAATCGCCGTATGAAAAAACCTTGAAATGCGCCTGTAAGCCCATAAGAGGAAGGACTCTCGAATTTGCGGCAAGTTGCCGCGCGCTGACCCCACGGTGTTGCCCCAAAAAGAGTTACTGTGAGGTCAACGCAAAAGCTTTGGATGGATTAGCGGATTGATCCACTTTTAAAATGGCGGTGCAGGGTTTCGAACCCCGGACGCTACGGATATGAGCCGTATGCTCTACCACCTGAGCTACACCGCCTGAAGAAATAATATTTAACTGAAATCGGACTTCGAGTCAACAAAATTGCCGGCGGAGCGGTCTGTCACAGGCCCGAAATCAAAGCCTCAGCTTGGGGTCGCTCCATCTTTGACAGGGGTTGGGCAGCTCTTAGCCATCAAAAACAAAATCCAATGTTCGATTTCATTCTGCTCCCCCGAGTGGGTACGAGTTGCCCGGAGCGTTCGCTTGGTTTTTATCGATCTCATCGCCCCACTGCTTCCAACCCGCTCTTTTTTGCCTGGCGAACATTTCCAGGTACGGTCCCGGACTGCAACGCTCGATTATATCATATAGCTCATCGGGTTTGCGGGAGTGCTCCCGTTTCCTCGTTCTGATAATGTTGACCTGAGTTCGACCGGGCTTGAAAGTCCTCAGGTTCCCCCTTACGCCAAACAAAACCAGTTCGGTTACGTTCCGGAAGTAGAAACCAACGCCCCTGCCGTCCGGCCCTCCGTCTTTGCGGACCTTGTACCAGACAATATTTGTTTTGTAGGAAAAACCCCAGGATTTCATCACTTCCAGACCTTCTTTCACCAGGGCGTTCGGGACCCAGAGATAAAGGTGGCTCTGAGGAAGCAGCAACTCGTGTACAGGCAAATCGATGATTTCCTCGAATCTCAGAGTCCCGTAGCGGGACAATCGCTTGTGTTCGGGCGCCATTTTCCCGGTGCGGTTTGCAAATCTCCAGGGCGGGTCGGCAAGAATTGTTCCGAACCGGCCGAGGTTGGCATCCCTCAAATCTTCCGAGGCCTGAAAAACCTTAAGATCCATTTTCACGAACCATCCTCCAGATATACCGACGGCAGACAATATCAGGAGTGAGGGTAGGGCACAATGAAAACTGCTCCCGGCTTCGAGCACGACCGCAAGGAATGCCTCC
>JAJYTC010000271.1 GCA_021793275.1 Deltaproteobacteria bacterium
CCTCGCTAAAGAGCACCTATCTCGCGAAGATCCCGGGCGAGGACGCCTACCTCGCCTGCGGCATCTACATTTAGGCTTTAGAGTGTCCCACCAGGAACATCAAGGACTGCGGAGACGGATCGGCTGGTCGCGGTCCGTATTGCGCCTGCGGGGGTCTATTTCGCGAAATCGAAAGGCCTTATCGGCCCGCTGTTTCCGCTTTCGGTTCGGCCCGGGGATTCGAAAATAACTTCATTCTTGCCGACCCAGCCCAATTGGCGGCGAACAAGTCGTTCCTGGACTTCCGGATTGGTCTTGATGGACTGGATAAGTTTGAAAAGCTTCTGGTTTTCGATCCTGAGCTTGAGGACCGTGTTTTCCATCTTCCTCACCTCCCGGTTTTGCAGCCTGTAGCCGGGAAGCCCGCTCGGGGCATAGACAATCGTCAGTACCAGGGCAATATCCAGGGCAAGGAACATGCCTGCCAGCAGCCTTACGACATAGATGCCCCTGAGCGTAAATCGGGCCTTGACCGCTTTTTGCTGATACCTGTTGGCCTGTGTCGGTCCGTTCATCTTCAAACCCCGAGGCCCTGTTACTTTATGCCCGCCTCTAGCAACTAAATCGGCGAAGCCAAGCCCGCCTTTTCGGCAGATGAGCGTTAGTATAGCGTACATAGTCGCTTTTGACTTCAAAAAAACTCCGCTATCGATCTCGGAAACGAGAATTTCCTGTCCGTCAACCGTCCGGGAGGAAAGTGCAAGAGCATAAGCCCTGCCGTCCGCAAAGGCAGGGTGGTCACCCATTGAAAAATGGAATTCCCCGTTTTCCGCATCCCTTTAATCATCACAGACTTCCTCATCGCACACATATAGCGGCCTGTCCTTTATCTCCTCATAGATACGGCCTAGATACTCCCCTACGATGCCGATACAAATGAGTTGGACGCCGCCTAGAAAGAGCACGGCTACGAAGGTAGACGCCCATCCCGGAATAACGCTCTCCGAATAAAAAAACTTTTCGACCAGACCGAAGAGAATCAGGCAGAAGCTCAGGAATGCACAGAGGAAACCCAAAACAGACGAAACCTTGTGGGGAATCTGGGAAAATGAGAAAATCCCGTCAAGAGCGAACCCCACCATTTTTTTGAGCGGGTATTTTGTTTCGCCGGCGAGCCGTTCCTGCCGGACATATTCGAGTTTGCACTGCCTGAATCCGACCCAACTGACCATACCTCTTAAAAACCGATTCTTCTCTCTCATTCGATTAAGCACATCGACAACCCGCCTGTCCATAAGGCGGAAGTCACCGGTATCAGGAGGAATGTCCACCTCGGTGAGCTTTCTTAGCAGCCAATAGAAGGCGGCTGCCGTCCACCTTTTGAACCTGGTCTCTCCCTCTCTCTTTAGTCTTGTTCCGTAGACCACGTCGAAGCCATCTCTCCACTTCTCTACCATCTGCGGTATGACCTCCGGCGGGTCCTGAAGATCTGCATCGATAATCACCACCGCATCGCCCCTTGCCTTGTCCAGGCCGGCGGTTATCGCTGCCTGGTGGCCAAAATTTCTCGAAAAGCTTATGAGTCTCACGTGTGAGTCCGTTCTGCACAGCTCCCTTGCAATCTGGACGGTCTTGTCGCGGCTTCCGTCATTGATGAGGATGAGCTCATAGCCGAGATCGATACCAGCCATCACCTCCGTCACTCTTCGGTACATCTGGGATATAACGAGCTCTTCATTAAAGAGCGGTACGACTATGCTTATTAATGATCCCATGACAAATCCTTTCGGGACGCCAGGTGTTCCCTGGCGGTTCCTTTCTCTCATTGCCTCTTGCCGGGCCATTTCTTAAGCCTGCTTCCCAGATACAGTTCGTATCTGCGGTGCACTTTCCCCCCCAGCACACGGTCAAGGGGCTTTACCGCCTGAAAATAGCCGGAAACGGCGGCGCTGTCCCGGAGGCAGTCGCTCGCCGGGCATATAATGAGAGCGTCCCAGCCCGTTTTCGGCCCCCTCCACAGATCATACTGGCTAAGGCGCGGCGCGCCCGGGGCGCGCCAGGTGTAGGCCCTTGGCTGTCCGGGAACATAGAAGGCGAGTTCGGAGGCAAGCTTCCGGTCGAAGGTCAGTATGAAGGTGCTTCGAGGGCGGGGCGTTTGGGCAAGCGCCCGGCCTGCTTCCCTTCCAAAATGCCGCCAGCCCTCCACTCTGTTAGCCAATCTATCTGCCAGGCGGCCGGGTACGGCGCCGGCCCAAAACGGCAGACCGTAGGTGAAGAGCGCCATTACCGCCCCAACGATAATGCCCTTTTTAAAATATGGCCTCCAAGCATCCAGCTTTGCGCCGACCGAGATATTCTCACAGCCCCAAGCCGCAAGGAGAACCATTCCTGCCGTATAGGTCGCCGAGGGCCAATTCGCCTGGATTTTCTGACGCAGGCTCAGGGCGGCGATGCCGGACAGGGGAACGATGCAGAAAGTCAGCAGAAAGAGCACGCGCCGATCCTGTGACTTAAAACGCAGGAGCAGAAACATCGAGAGGGAAACAAGCAGGACCCATGTTATGGGTGAAATGACGGCCATTTGTCCCCCGATGAACCCGGCGAACGTAACGATGAAATCGGATTGGCTTCCGACGAATTGACATTGCGTGCATTGCTGCAAGGGCCAGCCGTGGTGCGCGTTCCACAGCAACGTGGGAACCAGGAAGGCAAGGCCCAGGAGGGAAACCAGGTAGAGGCGGGGCGATTTGAGCAGGTACCTGTCATCTTTGCTCAGCGCCGCAAACACGAACATAAGGACGATGAACCCGGCCATCACTTGTTTGCTCAAAAGCCCAAGACCGATGACCACCGCCAGGCCGAACCACTCCACAAAACCGCCTTTCCTTTTTTCCAACCCTGCCCAGAGCAAATAGAGGGCAATAGACCAGCAGCACATGAGAGGCGTATCGATGGTCATGATGAAGTCAAGGGCCGCCGCACCCGGGGAAGCCATTGCGACGGCGGCTGCCCAGAAACCGGTGCGCGCATCGTACATCCTTCTTGCAAGAAGGAAAACAAACGCAGCCGA
>JAJYTC010000272.1 GCA_021793275.1 Deltaproteobacteria bacterium
GCAGAGAGCGCAGAGGGCGCTGAGTATAGTGCCTATGTTTGGCCATGTCCGGCGCCGGACATGGCCAAACATAGGCCTCACTGCCTTTCTCGGCGCTCTCTGCGTTCTCTGCGGTGAAAGGATTTTTCTTTTAAGCCTTTCTTTTTTCCAGCTTTCTCATCGCGAAGAGAATGAGGGCGAGCCAGGCAAAACCTAAGCCGAAAATTATGATGCCCCCGTCCCTGTGCCAGACGGTGGACAGGATATGGGGATCGATGTAGATGGAGGCCAGGGTAAGGGCGGCGATCCTGACGCCGTTTTTAAACGTGGCGATCGGGACGGCGCAGATGACGAGCAGCAACCTGTTGCCCCTGGAGTGCAAAAAGTAACGGCCGAACAAAAGGGCCATGATGACGAGGGCTATACAGGCGTGGATCCCGCTGCACTCCTTTGCGACTTCGATGGAAATTTGCGGAAACGCGAACGAAAATCCTCGCTCGATGGGGACAAACCCAAACGTATGGAAAATCCAGCTTGCCGATAAATACGATCCCTTTCGCAGGAGTTCGACGACTTCGGCCAGAATCGTAGCGGGAAGGGGAACCGTGAAGAGAAGCATTAGCAGCGGAAAAATCGCCTTTACGAAAGTGCGGGCCCCAAAAAAGAGTATGAATGTCCCCATTAGATAGAGCCAAAAGGAAAATGACATGACGCACAGGTAATTTTCGGGCTTTAGAACTTCCGTATAGTTGAGGCCCGCCGCTCCGGCGACCAGGCTCACAATAAGGACCGGTGCGCCGTAGCCCCAAGATCGGCCGGGGTTTTCGAAGATCTCCTTCCGTTCCCTTACCAGCAGATACCCGCATAGAGCGTACATGAGAGGGATGTAATCATATAGCTCCGACCTGACCGACATCGCCATGAGGTCTTTCAGGGGCAGGGCGAATATGCAGATGCCGATAAAAAGGGATGCAAAATAGTATAAAAATCGCCTGCGTCTGCCGTTGGAAAGGGCTTCAGCGGGCGAAGCCGGAGGAAAAGAAATAAGGGGCGCCGGGCTTTCATTATCTTGCATTAGAAGGAACCTTTGGTCTGAAATGTACGATGGTGAAGCTTTTGTAACACGAGTATGGCGCCATACGATGTTTGCTGCCCCGACCGGTTAGCGGTGAAGACATTAAGCGCCGAATGCTGTTTTTGGCTGAAAAAACAGGGAATCTTTTTTCTCTCTTTTTGTAGCATGCTGATTTTATTGGTATTGCAGGATTTGGGGGGCGAAAATAACAGCTGATAACAGCACGGCATAACAGCGAATAACAGCATGAGTTAACAGCAAGGAACAGCAGTGAACGGTGAGTGGATGAATGGGTGAAGGGGTTAATGAGATTTGTGATGCACATCGAGTGGTCAATCCTCAAATATCCGCAAGTTTTACGAAGTTGAGTGATTATAAGCAAAAAAATCGGGATGCACAAAACGGCAAGTAGAAGCGGCAAATAGGGGCGGCAATAGAAACGGCAACCAGAAGCGGAGCGTATTCGAGAGCGCCGGCTGGCCCTGTGCTAATAACGGAAAGGAGAAAGTCGGAAAGTCGAACGTCCCAAGTCTAATGTCTGAGGTCGGGAAGGAGAAAGTCGAAAGTCGAAAAGGTGAAGGTCAGAAAGTGTAAAGCTTAGAACCTAAAAGCGGTGATCTGATATGCCCGCTACAAGCCCGGCTTTTGACGTTGGACTAGCCATGGGTCCGACTTTTGACCCGCCGCAGGCGCCTCTTTGAAGACCCGATTTTTGGCATTGGACTTTTGATTTTCAACATTTGACTTTTGACTCTCATTGGTAGCTCGCCAGCAACGAAAGCACGCAGGCATACTTTTTCACCATGCCTCTCGCGTGTTCGTCTTTGTTCTTCGCGGCGCAGAAGGCCCATCCTGCGATCCTGATCAGGGCTCCTGTACCCATGATCAGCTTCTCTACCTTCATGGCGCGGACGCCGTAATATTTTCTGAAGTATTTCAGCTTGCTATCGATGTAAACAAGACGCATCTTAATGGACATTGTTTTGGAAGTCTGCCCCCCGAAGTGGATGATTTCGGCTTCGGGAGTGAAAACAACTCTGTACCCCGCATCCCTTATCCTCTTACACAGGTCGAATTCCTCCGAGTAGACGAAAAACCGGGTGTCGAATGCGCCGACTTTATCGATAACCGAGCGGGGGACCAGCATGCAACTGCCCATAACAACATCGACTTCCCGTTCAGAGTCGTGGTCCCAGTCGAACATTTGTGTCCTGAACCTGCTCTTTCTTAAAAAAAAGCTTCCAGGAAACAGATTTTCAAAGACCTCGGTCTTGATGTTCTGGAATCTGTGGCAAGAGTGCTGTAATGACATGTCGGGGTTCAACAGCCTGCAGCCCAGCACTCCGATCGCAGGATCGCCTTTAAGTTTTTCGACTATCGTGTCGAGCGCTCCCGGCAGGACAACCATGTCCTCGTTAAAAATCAGGATGAATTGTCCCCGGGCCGCCGCTATGCCCTTGTTATGCGAATATCCGTACCCGCCCCTGGCATCGTTTATTATTAGTTTTACGGATGGGAATTCACCTTGAACCATCTCGGCGCTTCCATCCGTCGAGGCGTTGTCAACCACTAATATCTCAAAGGAGATTCTTGCCGTGGTCCTGTATATGGATGCCAGGCAGTCCCGCAAAAGGCTGCGGTTGTTTGTGTTTACGATGGAAATCGACAAGTCTGGTTGCATTTAGCTTTCCCCTGCATTCCAATGCGCCGGCGGTGTGCCCTGGAGGGACCCGCACCGTTCAAAGTTTGCTCTGCAAACCTGGTCTGGAGCCGATTGGCGCTGTTCAGTGGGAAAAGTCTTCGCACTAACTTCTTGGTCCCACTGGCAGCTAAAAGGGCGCGTACTGCGGAGCTTAGTCCCGGATCATCGACGACGGAAGCCAGGTGCGCGGCAATGGAAGCGCGCACATCCCCTTGCTTCCAGCATTCGACGGCCGCTTGAGAGCGCCTCGCGCTT
>JAJYTC010000100.1 GCA_021793275.1 Deltaproteobacteria bacterium
GGTTCATTGACGACGTTGTCTACAATGTCAGGATCACCCCCCGGGTAGAGGTGGTCAACCCCGGGAGCTTGACTCGATTTGAAGGAAAAGCGAAAAGAATAGTGAGACTGTGATCGAACGCGGGGGGCCGGGACGCCGGCCCGGACATTTTATGGGCGTTGAATGTGACATGAGCGAAGTCGTCGGCATTGTCCTTGCCGCGGGAACTTCTTCCCGCATGAACGGTTTATTGAAAGCCATACTTCCGTTCGACGGGAAACACATGCTCCGCTGCGTTGTGGAAAGCGCCCTTAACTCCTCGCTCGACCGGGTCGTCGTCGTTCTTGGCAATGCCTTTGAGATCATTTCCAAAGTTGTTCCCATTACGGGAGCAGAAGTTGTTTTCAACCCGGAATTTTCAACCGGGCAGAGCAGTTCCCTCAGGGCCGGGCTCTCGGCGGTTGGACAGACCTGCGACGGGGCGCTCTTCCTATTGGGCGATCAACCGTTGGTCGACTCTGCTGTCATTGATGCCGTTGTCGAAAAGTTCAGGCAGACCCGCATGCCGATCGTTGTGCCCACCCACAGCGGTAAGCCGGGCAATCCGGTTCTTTTCGCCCGCTCCCTGTTTCCCGAGATTATGAGGCTCCGGGGAGATGTCGGTGCGCGCTCGCTCATCGCAGAGCACAAGAAATTAATCGCAACCGTTGAGGTCGCAAACGACTCCATTCACCTGGATATTGATACCTGGGAAGACTATTTGGCCTTGCTTAAGAGGACAAACAACATCATGGGGGAGCGTTTATGACCCGGATAAAGATCTGCATCAAAGGCGCCGGTGAAATGGCGAGCGCAGTGGCGTGGCGGCTGTACAAGGTCAATATCCGGAATATTTTGATGTTCGAAGTCTCGCAGCCGCTTGCCGTTAGGCGCAGGGTATCGTTTTCCGAGGCGGTCTACGACGGCAGCCAGACGGTCGAGGGGGTGCAGGCGGTAAGAGTTGACTCCATTGGTTCCATCGCGGATGCGTGGGAACAGGGTAAAATAGCCGTAGTCGTGGACCCCCGGTGGGGTTTCCAAAGGTTTGTCCGCCCGGATGTGGTCGTCGACGCTATCCTTGCAAAGAAAAACCTCGGCAGCTCGATTTCCGAAGCCCCCCTCGTAATTGCCCTTGGCCCGGGGTTTCTGGCTGGCCGCGATGCGCATTTCGTCATCGAGACAAATCGCGGGCATGATCTGGGCAGGGTCATTTCGCAGGGATGCGCGGCGCCGGATACTGGCGTACCCGGTAGTATCGGCGGGCTCACCGTGGAAAGGATTTTGAGGGCCCCTGCGGCTGGAATTTTCATCCCGGTTAGACAAATCGGAGACAAAGTAAAGCAAGGCGAACTCATTGGCCGGATTGAAGGCGTGGAAGTGGAAGCGCGGATAGACGGTATTCTAAGAGGCCTCATAAGACCTTGCTCTTACGTCACCGCAGGGCTGAAAATAGGCGACATCGATCCCCGTGGGGATGCGGTCGCCTGTTATACCATCTCCGATAAGGCGAGGGCCGTTGCCGGCTCGGTCCTCGAGGCAATCCTAAGGGTTAACATGCATACAGGGCGGTCGGATGCCCTGAAATGAACGGTCTTACCGCCGCACCACCATTCACCCATTCACCCACTCACCGCCCCCTCACACCGGCGGGAAAGGATCGGCCGAGTCGCCCTTGCTTGAACGCCTGCCCTCCTGCAATTTATCCAGGTTCTGCAGCCTCGGAATAATTTCCTTGTGTATATCACACATAAACGATTTGCCCGATGCGGCCCCGGTCAGCAGCAGCCTGTCGTTGGGGCACCCTCCCTGGCAAATGCTTTTCACTTCGCACTCTTTGCATTCGTCCGGGGCGTTGGGACTTGCAAAATCGTAATGAAAGGAGCTGCACTGAATTGTGGCCAATGGATTCGCGTCAAATATGGTTCCGGTTTTGAACTTCTGGTTTCTTATGCACGGCCCGATGCTCCCGTCGGGGTTTACTTTGGCGATCCTTTTTCCGCAGGGATAGGGAGAAGATTCGTAGTTCCATGACGGGACCAGCGTATCGAGCAGAAAAGTGGTATGGATCTCATAGCCTTTGGCGATGTATTGTTCGAATAAATCGCAAAGCTGGTGATATTTGACACGCAGCCTTTTATGATATTCGCTGTCCATTCCTCTGAACAAATCCCTGTAATATCGGAGGCGATATCCGTTCTCTATTCCGAACCGGGAAACATCGACAATCCTCTCCAGGTTGAAATCGTCCAGGGTGGCCACAATCGTTTGATTGATAACATTCGACCTTGTACGCACTATTTCCATTCGCCGTGCAAGCTCGTCAATACTGATATCGGTAATATTTGTCGAGATCCACTGAATGTCTTCGAGGTCATCCCAGTTTACGGAATCAATCAGATCGCCGTTGGTGTAAAGATAACCCTGCATGCCTTGAGTATTTTTATAGACCGAATCCATCACTTTCCTGATGCGGTCCGTTCTCAGTAAGGGTTCTCCGCCAAGAAAGCCGATGGAATTGACTTTGACATTGTTAACCTTCCATACTTCCGGAATCCAATCGAGCAAACGGCTGAATGTGTTCTCATCCATTTCGGGCGGATTGTCGTCGCCGATCTGGTTGAAACTGTAACAAAACTTGCACCGTCTCGTGCACTCGTACGATAGAAACAGAAGGAACCAGAAGAGAGGAAATTTCTCCCAGCCCGGAGGTCCCTTCAACCTTCCGTCTTCAAGGGCGTACATGGCTTTCAATTGCTTGACATGCTCTGTCTGTCTTCTCATCTATCAACCCCGGGTAAAATCGGGACTTGGACAGGATTTTCCTGTTCAATCCTGTTAAGCCTGTAATCCTGTCAGCCCCTGTTAGCCATGAGGGCAATGGCGTCGATCACCTTCTGGAATCCGTGTTTATCCACCAGCGCTTCGAGCCCTGTCTGTATCGCGCTCTGCTCGGCCTCTTCCTCGACTTCCTCAACTCTTTCCTGGTAGATCAGCACGTCATTGAGGCAGGCCTCGACACACTTGGGCTGGGCCAGCGGCGGGTCGCTTTCGCACATATCGCACTTTAGCGGAAGGCCCGAATCGGGGTCCTTGAACATGTCTCGCGATGGGCAGGCCGCCCTGCAGAAGCTGCACTCGTCGTATTCTTTTCCGTCGATTATATATTTATCCCTGCCCATGCATTCAGCAGGAGTATATTCGCCGGCGAATACCGGGAGCCAGATGTCCTTTAGCCGGTGAGTGATCACCTGGATGCGGGCCCTTGCCGGATTGATGCTGCTGTATTTAGGTTCGGAGTGATAGGCCGAGCAAATGACCTCGCACGCCCTGCAGCCGTTGCACTTGTCGGCGTCAACTTTGATTGTCTTGATCGTCTTTTTAATCTTGGCCATCTTTTAATATCCCTCTCTGCTCCAAGTCGTCGGCGACATAATCCAGATCGAGTTCATGGAGTCTTTTCCTGGTGGGAATGCCGTCGTAATTCCACCCCTTGAACTCGTAATATGTTGTGAGAAGTTTTTCCTCAAGCTCAGGAAATCTATGTTTCCAGTGGTCTTGAGGCGGTTTCTCATCAGCTCTCGTCATTCCTCTTCTGTTGTTGAACGCCCGGTGCAGGTTCCGGCTTCTGTTGACTATTTTCTTGAGGGACTCTTCATCCATATCCACGCCCATCGCAGCGGAAATGAATTTCGGATAGTTGTGTATATGATAGGCCGGCTTGAAACAGAACGATCCCATACCGGCGCACAACCCCAGAGCGTCGTCGATATTGTGCAACATCTCCATCCAGTCCACGATTTCGCTCGAAATTTCGGGGGTGGGGTAATATGGATTGGAATTTTCCCCGCGCGGTTCCCAATCGAGGAAATATTTCTTGAACTTTTCATCGGGAAGCTGCGGCCAGTCGTCTACAAACGATTGTCTTGCCTCTTTGGAAGGGAAGGGCGCCTGGGGCCAGTTGCCCTCGATTTGCGTTATGCTGATTTTCTCGTTTGTGGCAAACATCAGGAAATAAAGCGGATCCAACATTCCGAGCTTTATGTTCATCTGCTCGTGTTTTTTGGTCGTATTGTGATCGAAGGCCTCTGCGCCCTTTCCGATCCTTCGTGCCGCCCAGTAGGTGCCGTCGGCCAGATAGTCTCCAATCCCCTCCCGGCGGGCCAGCTTGTCCAGCAGCCAGTAGAATCTCCCTTCCTTATCGGTCGGGCACCCTTCGAAGTCCTTGTCGGTAAAAATACCGGCTTCATAGAGTTCTACGGCGAAGGCCAGGATCTGCGGGGTCGAAAAGGAGTCCAGTCCATATTCAAAAGCCTTCTTGCAGATTCTCCAGGAAAAATCCAGGTCGTCTACATAAGCGGCCATTGCATAAGTCAGCTTGGAGAAGCATTTCATCAGGTATGGGGGCACGTCCTCGTGGCAAATCAAGGCCCCGCACTGTTGCGGACAGTTAAAGCAGCTTACGAACCGCTTTATCGCCTCTGTCTGGCTCTTGGTCCAATTCTTATCGATTTCCTCGGTCCAGAAGTCCTTTCTGCGCACGCGGGCGTTGCCCCATGCAAAACTTTCCGTATGCCACTTCTCATCGATGTGTTTCATCATCTGCGGAGACCCGAGGCCCGACATGATGGGCATAACTTCCTTGAGGGGATTTTCGTTCCGATGCTTTATAAATTTCGTCATTTCCTGCACCTGGACCATGAATTCAGCCCCTCGCGCAAGATTTACGTCCTTTGTTCCGCGAACCGCTATCGCCTTGAGCCCCTTGTCTCCCATAACGGCGCCCCCGCCGCCCCTTGCCGAACTCGACCTCGACTGCTCGATGGAGGCAACGAAAACCCGGTTCTCACCGGCCAGACCGATAGCCGCCACCTGCGCCTTGGGATCTTTTAGCTCTTCTCTTATAAGCTCCTGGGTTTCAAGCGCTCCTTTGCCTTTAAGATGAGTGGCGTCGCGTATTTCCACTTTGTCATTGTGAATCCATATATAGACAAGCTTCGGGGACTTGCCGCGAATAATCACCTTGTCGTAGCCCGCATACTTCAATTCCGACGACCAGAATCCTCCCATCATCGGATAGGCCAGCAGGTCCGTCTGGGGAGAAACGAAGCTTACTAGAGTGCGGTTGGCGCTAAAAGCCGGTGTGCCGCAAAGCAGACCGGTGCTGAATATCAGCAGGTTTTCGGGATCGAATGCTTTGACTTCGGGGCTGACCCTGTCCCAGTGAATCTTTACACTGGTCCCCAGACCTCCCAGGTGGAGATCCGTCATTTTCGGGTCGGTTTCCACTCGTTCAATGCTTCCCGTGGTTAAATCGATTTCCAGGTTGTATCCCGTCTCGGCGTATCTCATGCCTATCTCCTCTGGTCGAGCTAAAAAAGCCGGAAGCTTCATCGGGGGTCTCAAAGACCGATGTGTCTCTTCGGGCACAAGGACGTCGCGAAAAAAACACCTCAATGAATCAAGGCCGCTACGTCTCAGCTATATTGTAGCTGCAACGTGATCATATCCCAGCCATTTTTTCTGTCAAGTGAAAAACGTCGGGCAAAGCCCAACGGGGAGCCGCCTTGCCACGTGCCAGGGGCGATGAACGCCGCCGACGGCTCTTTGTGTGTTTCCAATTCCAGTTGAGTTAATATATAAAAATTTGGCTACTAAATAAAAGGGGACTTGATTATGTCTTTTGTCGACGTTGAAGTCATTGATAATATTGGGATCGTCTATCTCAACAATCCCGAGAAGCGTAATGCCTTGAGCAGCGGCCTGGTTCGCGGCATCCTCGATGGACTGCGGGACTTTAGGGAACGCAAGCTCCCTGCGGTGATCCTTGGAGCGCGCGAAGGCTGCTCCGTCTGGTCTGCGGGAATCGATGTGAGAGAGCTGTCCTTATCGACCCACGACCCGTTCGGTTACAACGATTCCCTCCAGGAGTTGATGCGCATGGTCCAGGGATATCCCGGGCCGGTAATTGCCATGGTCCACGGAAGCGTTTGGGGAGGCGCCTGCGATCTCGTTATGACATGCGATATTGTCGTTGGAGATGAAACGTCCTCTTTTGCCATCACCCCCACGAAGCTTGCGCTGCCTTATAATGCCAGCGGCATTCTGCATTTCATAAACAGGCTCGGCTTGAATATCGCCAAAGAGATGTTTTTTTCCGCCGAACCGGTCATGGCGGACAGGGCGGAGCGGGTCGGCATACTCAACCATCTGGTGCCCTCCGGGGAACTGCTCGAGTTTACAATGGACCTGGCCAGCCGGATAGCCTCGCGCTCTGCGCTGGCTGTTGCAGTCATCAAGGAGCAGTTCAACCTGCTTGCCGGGGCGCACCCGATTCCTCCGGATGTTTTTGAACGGGTACAGGGCCTTAGGAGACTCGTCTTCGAAAGCCACGACTATAGAGAGGGAATCCGGTCGTTTTTGGAAAAAAGGCCGCCGGTTTTCAAGGGGGAGTAAAGGACGGAGCGGTGAGCGGGTCAATCCTGCCAATTTTGCATGCCTTAACTAAAAAAGCGCATTCAAAGGAAAGCGCAACCCATGAGATTGATCGCCACAATCTCCGTCCCTTGCTGACAGTGTATTTAGACCTATGCCCCTATAAAAAGTCGGTTAATTTCTGTTGTTTTCAGTAGTCCCTGGTGATTATTCTCTTTATAATGCTTGGTTCATGTGAGATGAAACGAGACGCAAAGGCTATCCCGATTGCTGCCGGAGACCAGGGAGGCGGCATTTGCGGTTTTGATGTGCCGGAAATTCGATAAACTCTGGAGGAAAGCACAGTGCTGCTGAGATCAAAAACAAACAGGTTTTTCGTAAACTCGTTGGTCCTTTTCATCCTGCTCGTCTTTCCGCGAGTGACCTGGGCTGCCGTTGCGAGCCCGATGCAAACCATCCGGAGCGGGACGGAAAAGGTGCTGTCGATTTTACAGGAGTCTAAAACGACCCCTACGTCTTCTTTACGGCAAAGGGAAGGCGAGATCCTCAAGGTTGTCAGTAACTATTTCAACTTCAATGAAATGGCGAAAATGGCCCTGGGGTTTCCATGGAAACAACAAACCCCTGAAAAACGAGAGGAATTCGCCCGGCTTTTCAAAAAGCTTCTTTTCAACACCTATGTCGATCGCATGGAGAATTACCACGACCAAAAGATCTACTATGATTCCCAGACAATCGATGGTAACTTCGCCACGGTAAAGACCCACTTCGTCTCGAATGGACAAAGTGTCCCGATCGACTATCGATTGCAAAAAGAAGGGGACAAGTGGAAAGTCTACGACGTGGTGGTCGAGGGAATCAGCTACGATCAGAACTACCGTGCCCAGATCTCCTCAATTCTGGCCAATGAATCCTTTGACACCCTGCTTGGAATGCTTCGCGAGAAAGTAAAGCGGCCAAGCTGAATATCAAAATAAGAGCTAAAAGAAGGGGTGTCCATGTTCGAGTCCTGGGGACGGTGGGTTTACCGTTTCCGATGGTGGGTGGTAATTGTCTCGGTGCTTTCCCTGGTTCCTTCTGCCTGGCTGGCAAGCGAAGGGGGGCATCTCGAATCGGTGGTGGTCCCGGCCAAATGCCAGTCCGCACTGGCACTCGACCTGATAAAAAAGCAACTGCCTCCTTCCTACCCTTCCTTTGGTCTGATCTTTCGCAGCCCCACTCTGACGGTCGATAATCCGGAGTTCAAGGCCGAGGTTGAGAAGGCGGTAGCGCCGCTGCGCAAAGATCCGCTCGTCGAATCGGTGCACACCGCCTTCGATGGGTCCGCGGTGGATTCTAGTGATGTGTCAAACGATGGGCACAGCACGATCGTCAAGGTGGAAATCAAGGACTATACCGCCGGCGATTCAGACCTGGCGATGAAAATTTATCCCGCTTTACGCGCCAAGGTGCATTCCAATAAACTGGAGGTGGTGGCTTTCGGGGAATTGCCGCGCAGCCACGATCTCACCATACTGGCGGCAAGAGACGCAAAACAGGCTGAAATGAGGGCCCTTCCTTTTATAGGGTTGCTTCTGCTTTTCGTGTTCGGGTCCGTGGTGGGAGCGGCGCTGCCGCTGGCCGCCGGGCTGCTTGCGGTAACCGCCGGTATAGCCGGCTCGCTCCTGCTCGCCCGGGTTACCCCGGTCCTGTCGTTCTCCAGGAACATTATCGTGATGGTGGGCCTTGGCGTTGCCATCGACTACTCGCTTTTCATTTTGAGCCGGTTTCGCGAGCAGGTGCGCCTCAGTTCCGTACCTGACGCGCTGGCGCATACCATGGCCACCACCGGGCGCGCCGTTCTTTTTTCGGGAATCGCGGTCGCTGTGGGCCTGTTGAGCATGTTGTTCCTGGGGCTGGGCCATCTTGACTCCATGGGCCTTGCAGGCGCTATAGTGGTAGTCTTGGCGGTCGCTTACGCGATGACCCTCATACCGGCTTTGCTCGCCGTTTTGGGCCACAGGGTGGACTCCTTGAGACTGCCGTTTATAAATCGCGGGCAAACCGGCCGCAGCCCTTGGTTATGGCATCGTTTGGCGACCATGGTCATGGCGCATCCCTGGAAAGTGATGTTGTCGGCCTCGCTTTGTCTCATCCTGCTCGGCGCGCCGTTTCTGCATATTGAGCTTGGTTCCAGCGTCGGCACGGGACTGCCGAAAACGGCCGAAGCCCGTCGAGGCATGGAATTATTGCGCAGTGAATTTAAAAAAGTCGATACCAACCCCCTCGTAGTGGTGATTCGGTATCCGAAGAGTTACTCGCCCCTTACCGTGCAGCACATCGAGCGTATCTACGATCTGAGCCGCTGGCTCGCAAAGCTTCCAGGCATCAACGGGGTGAAGAGCATCGTAGACCTGGCGCCTTCAATCACCCGCTGGGAATACGTGCAAATGTACTCGCCCCCGACCCCTCCGCTCCCCAAAGGCGTAAGACTTGTTCTGAAGAAGATGGTTGGGAAAAACATCGTTATGCTCGTCGCGGAGACATCTTTGCCCGAGGCCGGCCCAAAAGCGCTCGGCCTGGTCCGGACGATCCGCAATTTGCATCCTCCGGTTGACGGGCAACTGATGGTTACCGGGGCAAGCGCGTTTCAGGCGGATTTCATCTCGACAGTTAAGCAGAACTCGCCCTTCGTGATAGGGTTCATCGTCCTTGCAACCTACTTCGTGCTCTCCCTGCTTCTCAGGTCCGTCGTGCTCCCGCTAAAGGCCGTTCTCATGAACCTGGTGTCCCTTAGCGCATCCTATGGCGCCCTGGTTTGGATTTTTCAGGACGGCTATCTCGCCTCGATCCTGCACTTCACGCCGGGCCCCATCGAGCCAATGACGCCGATAATCATGTTTTGCGTCCTGTTTGGCCTCTCGATGGACTACGAGATGATGCTGCTAAACAGGGTGCGCGAGGAATACGAGAAGACATGCGATAACGCCCGGGCGGTGGCCCTGGGTTTGGAGCGAACCGGCCGCACCATTACCGGGGCTGCGGCGATCATGGCCTTGGTGCTCTTCGCCTTCGGCCTGGCAGACCTCACGGCCGTCAAGGAGCTGGGAATCGGAATGGGCATAGCCGTTGTGGTGGACGCAACGATAGTGCGCACGCTCCTTGTCCCGTCAACCATGATGCTGCTCGGCGACTGGAACTGGTGGACGCCGTCTTTTCCCTTGATTCGAAAGCATAAAGGGCCGTGCCGGACCTCGTAGGCCAGGGACAATCATGTCGTGGTATAAAATCCACCGTAGACTCGCAGAGTCAGTTCCTCACGCCCCTCCCGGACGCCCTGAAACCATGAAAAGGCGAGCCGTAGCACGGTAGGTTGGGGTGAGCAAAAGCGAACCCCAACACTGATCAATCCCATCTCCCATTAATTTGTGCTCCAGCGCATCCCGAAAACAGATAATGGAGCACGCCGGTGGCTCGTCAAATTTTAACTGGCTGCCCAGTTCCCAAATCGTTTTTGCCGGCGGGTGAGCCATAATAATGCTCCTCTAAGTCTTCTGATCGATACCGCTAATGTCGGACTGCCCTACCTCAAATCCTTAAACTTCTTCCAGTATTCATACTCGTAGGGCCACTCGTCTTTGCGGTATTGCATAAGGGTGCGCATGCGCTGCTCGAATGCGTCCATTTTCTTTCGGATCTCGGGGAAGACCTCTTTGTTTTTCGATGCGCTCACCAACCGCTTTCCGAGGTCGATCGCCCTGGTGGCGATGTCCTGCGGGAATTCGTCTCCGGGGACAAGTCTCATTGTGGCCCAGACCGAGCCGACCGACTGGATTCCGGTAATCATCATGAAATGGTTCATGTAATCGGCGATAGGCTCCTCGTCTCCGCCTCCGGAGGTGACCACCGAAGCCCCGTATTTTCCTTGGAAACCAATACAGTGGACCATGCCCGAGCAACGATCCATGAATGCCTTCATCTGGGCGCTGACATTGGAAATGTAGTTGGGGCTCGCCAGCACAAGGCCGTCGGATTCCAATACGGACCGGCGTATTTCTTCGAACGAATCCTTCTGGAAGCACGAACCTTTCTTGTGGCAGTAATCGCATCCAAGACACGGCAATACGCTATCGCCCTGCAGATAAATTGTTTCGGTTGAAGCTCCCTCCCGCTCGGCTCCTTTCAGAACCAGGCGTGTCAGTTTCGCCGTGCTGCCTTTTTCGCCGTGAGGACTTCCAATTATGGCAATGATCTTCAAGTTTTCCTCCCCTGAGGATTTTGTCCGCATTGTATTGAGCTAAACCCGCTCTAAAGCTCATCGATAAGCTGCTTCACACAAGGTTATCTATAAAATTATAGCACGTAGCGGTCAATTGCTGCGAATTAAGCGGCCGCCTTCCTGGTAAATTTCTGAATGTCCCGGCGGGCTTTTCGAAAAATTCGGCGCCGGCCCGTCTCAGCGTCTCCTTAAATGCGATGCCGAATTGGTTTGACAACGAATTTGGTTCTGATATTAGAGAACTTACGATTCGATGCACAGCCGCATTCTATCCTCTCCACACGCACTGACAGAGGCTGTTTAACCTGCATGAGGAAGAGACGATGAGGGGCGACCCGTTCAAAATATCATTCATCGCATTTTGTGCTGCCTTAAATGTTGGAATTGCATTTCTTGTTCAGCTTCTAAAATTGCCAATCTATCTCGATTCTGTCGGGACCGTTTTAGCTGCGGTTTTGATAGGACCGATTTCAGGAGCTGTGGCCGGTGTGCTGGCATTACTGATCATTACTATTACTACTGCACCTACGGCGATAGCGTATTCCTGTACGGCTGTTGTCATAGCGGTGTGCAGTTCATTTTTTACACGGTTCAAATTCCTGGCCAATATATGGGCATCCATTTTTGGGGGATTTTTGTTGGGAGTTATTTCAGCCTTGGTGTCCGCTCCTGTTACCGTATATGTATTTCATGGAGCTACGCTTGTTGGAGCAGACATGTTCACGGTTCTTTTTAAAGCTACTGGAAGGCCGCTGCTCGAAAGTGCAATTTTGGGAGGTTTAGCTACAGATCCCGTTGATAAAGTGGCAACATCCTTATTATGCTTTTTCTTGATCAAAGCTTTGCCTGCCAGACTTACCAGCCACTTCGCCGGCTCCAGGATACTATCGGCGAAGTCGGAGTAGACGGTCATGCATCCTGCCACCCGGTTCTTTATAGCTTCCTGTTTCGTCTTTGCAGCCTTGTCCACCAAGGAGCCGATTAATTATTGTATTGTCGGTTTCGGAATTCTGTACTCGTTCTCGGTGAAAAGTCGAAACAATTTCAATCCCACCAAAGTTTTCGCCAGGATGCTTGTTTTCGCGATAATCGTACTTTTTCTCCTGAACGGGATCCATTTTCACACCCGCACGATTAACGTGAAGGGATTGCGAATTGTCGGAGACGCGAGCGTGCGGTTTGCCTCCGTTTTCGCCGCGACTCTGTGGCTCGTCAAGCGTACGGTCAAAGAAGAATTTTATGCGCTCATGCTGTCCCTTAAGATGCCTATGGTGGCGACCCTGGTCGTTTTCCGGGCGATTTGGTTTCTTCCTCACATTTTCAAAAGAGTTCGAGATGTTCTTCTGGCGCATAAACTGAGGGGTATTAAGTCGTCGAATGTTTTCAGACGCTCCCTGGCATTGGCGCCTGCCCTGTATGCAATTTTTGCGTCAATGCTGCTGGAAATCTGTGACAGTTCGGTCGCGCTGGTTTCAAAAGGCATCTGGATACACGGGCGCAAATCGTCTTTTATCCAATTACGGTGGTCATATAAGGATTGGATAGCGGTGGGAACGGCCGGCGCGATTGTCATTCTTCTCATATTTAAGGGATGTAATTTTGCTTGAGGTTGATAATCTCGCCCTGTCTTTCGTATCGCATGAGGGAGAAACGTCTTTATTTCGCGGGGTTTCCTTCAGCTTCAAAGCAGGCGATCTCATCGGGGTGACGGGCGATTCCGGAACTGGAAAGACAGGGCTGTTGATGGCCTTGGGCGGCTATCTTCCCTATTGGTCTCCGGCCTGCAAAATGACCGGGTCCATATCCGTTTGCGGAGAGCCTGTAACGCAGGGCCAGGCAAGCAATGACACCGTGATCGTTATTGAAAATCCGTATAATCAGAATACCGGGTTCAAATCCAGCGTTTTTGAGGAACTGTTGGTGCCGCTCGAGATGAGGGGAATTCCGCGCGAGCTCATGCTGGCATCGGCACGTTGTGTGGCGAGGCGATTCGGATTGTCGGAGATTTCGGGATTACAGCTCGACAGCCTTTCGGGAGGGGAACTGCAACGGCTCCACATCGCCTCGGCCTTGATTGCACGGCCGAATCTGTTGCTGCTCGACCAAATACTGGTCGAGTTGGACCCCGCGTTCCAGCAAAGACTTTTCAAAATACTCAGGGGCTTTGCGAAGGAGTGCAAGGCTATTGCGCTGGTTTCCTTCAACCCCGGCGAGGTCGATTTCGACAGATTCGACGCAGTGGTGACTTTGCCGGGTTTGAGTCAAGTTCGCCCGGAAGCTATCGCAACAGTGGGCGCTGCTTTCGGGCAGACAGTGTCGAGAGTCCCCGGAAACGGACCGGTCCTTAAAATCCGCGACCTCTATTTTCGCTATTCGCCGCAGCGGCCCTGGCTGTTCGAGGGCCTCAATCTCGATGTTTTGCAAGGTGAGGGGTGTCTTGTCCTGGGGCCGAACGGAAGTGGGAAGTCAACCCTTGGCAAGTTGATACTCGGGATCGTCAAACCGGATCGCGGCAGTATTGTCCTCGATATCGGCAGTACCGTAAACTGCGCATTTCAGAATCCGGACCTCTATTTTTGCAAGCGCACGGTGCAAGAAGAGCTGGAATTCGGGACCGATAAGCAATGGGCGGCCAAACTGGCCGATCTTACGGGGTTATCGCCCTATTTCAATAAGAATCCTTATGACCTGCCGCGGGGCTTCAGAAAGCGGCTCTCCTTTGCGATCGCGGCAAGCTGCAGGCCGGCCGTGCTCTTTTTGGACGAGCCCTCCCAGTATCAGGATGCAACCGGAGTGGCGGGTCTTATAAAGGCGATGCGTTTTCTCCTCGACCAAAAAACGGCATTGTTGTGCTGTACTCATGACCGCCGAATCATCGGCGAATTTTCCGACTTCTCCCGGATTACGTTAGGACGTGAGCCTTTCGCCGTGCCGGTTTCCAAGGCGGGATCCGCACCCAACAGTCGCCCGACGCATCAATGCAGCCCGGGGCTCTACGGCGACAAATCGGATAATTGCGACACCAGGGAGTGGTTTCAAAAGACTTGGAGCGACGCAATCGACAGTTGGATCGACAACGACACGGCATGCTCCACGCATGGGGGAAATGTCGTAAAGCTCCTGATTGAAAAAACGTCGGGGTCCTTGTCCATCGGTCCGGGTTCCCGCGTATTGGATATCGGCTGCGGCGACGGAAAAGGACTCATGGCACTGAGGAAGTGGTTGGATGAAAGTGGCCTCTCAAAGGTCCCTCTTTTGGGAATAGATGTCCAACCTGCACTTATCGATCATGCACGATGGGGATCGATTGGGCATGCAAACATTAAATACGAAGCTGCAGACGCTACCGACGCACGACTGCTCTCCCCACTGTGCAGGAACGCCCTGGGCGGTAAGGCAACACTTATAACCTGCATTTATGTACTGCATGACGAGCCTGATCTGTTCGCCATGCTAAAGGCCATCTCTGAAAATATCGACGAGAATGGACATTTGGTCTGTATCCTGGTTCACCCGGAGTGGACCGAAACACTCGCATCCAAAGGGTTTGTCAAAATCGTTCAAAAGGACAGCCTCAATGCCGGCGATACTTCATGCGGCAGGTATCGTGGCGGGTTAACACCAAACTGGCGGTGGCTCGGCCTTTATCCAATCTTGGGGGATCATGGGCGGACCATCTTTTTACCTCATGCGTTCAGGACTCTTGGCGACTATGAAAAAGAGATCGTGAATTGCGGATTTAATATCTTGTCTATTGCGCCAATTCGTACGGCCGAAAACGAAATATCGAATGACCCGACGGATTTTAATTCACTCATATGTGCTGAATATAAGTCTATCGCATATAGCGCTCCGCCCTCAGTTCTAATTGTGGCTAAGAAACTATAAGAATTAGAATTTCACTTTATCGATCCCCTTCAGTCCCGGGATTTCACGGGCTTCATATGGGAAACCGGTCCAGGCCGGCTGCGCACACGGAAAACTCGAACTCTTCGAATTATTCAGGGTTCGTCTTCCACAATAGCCACGGGCCGGCACCACGCGGCGCTCGCATGCTTTATCTTGATGGGAAAGCAGCTTACCGTAAATCCCGTGGATCTGCCGACCGAAGATAAATTCGCCATCTTCTCCATGTGGCAGTATCCCATATCGATACCCGCAAAATGAGCTTCCCAAATGACCTTCGGGTCTCCCGTCTCTTTGAATTCCTGTGCAAGAAACGGCAGAGGGCGGTCCCAGCTCCAGGCATCTATCCCGACTACCTTCACCCCTTTTTCAGTCAAAAAGAGCGTGCTCTCGCGGGTCATTCCGGCCCCCTTAACCAAGTACTCCGGCCGGCCCCAAAAGGCGTCCGCGCCGGTTTGAATCAGTACGATGTCCAGGGGCTTGATTTCATACCGGATGCGGTCCAACTCACGCCGGAGGTCCTCTACGGTAATGCGCTCTCCGTCGGCCTTGTGGCGGAAATCGAGAATAACTCCATCGCCGAAGCACCACTCGAGCGGTACGCGGTCTATGGTAAGCGACGGCGAGCCTTTATCCATAGTGGGATGATAATGGTAGGGGGCGTCCAGGTGCGTGCCGCTGTGCGTTGTAAGGGTCAGGAATTCCAACGCCCATCCGAGTCCGCCGGGCAGATCCTCTTCGGTGAGCCCGGGGAAGAATTCCTTCATCTGCTGCGCCCCCGTCGCATGGTCCACATATTGAATCCTTGGTATCATCATGGGGGGATCGCTCGGAATATCCGGTTCGATGTTTATACTGAGATCGACGTAACGGTTGCGACTCATAACCGCTCCATTTTTTACCGTTCAATGCAATGTCGCACGCTTTTGCCTTTTATTCTCAAAATCCTGCAACTAGGCGAAGGCGGCAATAACCTGTTCGGTGCTGCGCACCCGCCCGATGCGAGGGAAAATACGCTCTACGGCGTCGGCATGGCTCTCGGCGCTTAGCCCCGTCATGGCGTCGGAAACCATGACCAGTTCGTAACACCGCTCATAAGCGTCACGCGCCGTACTTTCCACACCAAACTCGGCGCCTCTACCTGCTCCCGCCTCGCTTTCGGGCAGCGAGATAATACACAACCAGAAAGCAGACGACGGCGCCGCATGCGATCAAAGCCCCACGGCGAATCGATGCGGACAATTCAGCCCATTCCTTATCGAAAAAGAAGCCCGCTGTAATGAAAATTGTTGACCAGAGCACGGCGCCGGCATAGGCGAAAGCAGCAAAAACACCGTATTGCATACGGGCCGCTCCTGCCGTCATGGCGGTCAGGTGTCTTACGCCGGGGATAAAATAGCCGATGACCAATCCCCATTTTCCTGTGCGGTCCAGCCACCGGCCGGTTTGTTCGAGTTTTTCCAAAGTAATGTGAACCTTGTGCCCGTACGTGTGTACCAGGTAGTACCCTGCGCTGCGGCCGATCAGGTAGGAAAAGGTGATGCCGCAGATGCTGCCCGAAAAAGCCGAGGCGAAGGCAGGGACCATCTTGAGGCGGCCATCGAATATAAGGTAACCCGTGAGCGCAAGAAGTGTTTCGTCAGGTACCGGCAAACCGACTATTCCGAGCATGAGCAGGAAAAAAATCCCTATATATCCATACTGTGAAACCCAGTGCAGCAGAATTTCTTCCAAACCGTCCGTCTCCCCGGAACTACATTTCAAAAAAATTTAGCGCACCTTAATACCATGTGCGACAGGCCCGCCGGGAAATTTTCAACAAGATAACCCCGACGGCGCATAAAATACATGATACTATAGTCAGGAACAATTGGATTAGATGCGATGGGTTTTGCTCCGCTCACCCCTTCTGCCGCCGATTGCCGGC
>JAJYTC010000273.1 GCA_021793275.1 Deltaproteobacteria bacterium
GAGACTGGGTGCGAGGTGTCCACCGGTTTCAGCGACCGTGCCTATAATGCGTGCGCGAATTTCATCTGCTAATTCGAGAAGGTGTTGATTGGAAAGGTTCTTCAGCTGACCCGGGACTTCAATACTGGAAAGGTGCCCGCTTCCGACAACCTTATTTTTCAATTTAGCCCCTTTCATTGTTGCCTACCTTGTCGGTTTCCTGACAATTAATGAGAAATTCCGACATAAGTCAAGATATTTTATCCTCTGCGAACCAGCAGGTAGCGCGCGATGGCGCGCAGAGGTTCAGCAGCTTCGCCCAAAGCCGACAGCGCTTCGAGCGAACTGTCCACATGCTCTTTAGCCGCGGCCCTGGACTGAATCACACCAAGCAGGGCCGGATAGGTCATTTTATTCTTGGCAGCGTCCGATCCGGGCGTTTTTCCCATTAGCTCCGGATCCCCCTCGACATCCAAAAGGTCGTCGGTAATCTGGAACGCAAGCCCCAGGTGGTGGCCGTACGCCTTCATCGCCTTTGTCAGCGCCTCATCGCCGCCGCCCAGAATTGCCCCGATCTCCAGTGAAGCCGAAAGCAAGGCCCCGGTCTTGTGAATGTGCATGTACTCGACCGTGGCAAGGCTCACCTTCTGGTTTTCGCACTCAAGGTCGATCACCTGCCCGCCGATCATCCCCCTGTAGCCGGAAGCCTTGACCGCAATCCGGATCACTTCGAGCACTTTAGCCGGACTTGTCCCATCGCTGCCGCACAACGCGAAATATTCGAAAGCTTCCGTCAAAAGAGCGTCGCCGGCAAGAATGGCAATCGCTTCCCCGAATACTTTGTGATTGGTGAGCACCCCGCGTCTGTAATCGTCATTATCCATTGCGGGCAAATCGTCATGGATGAGCGAGTAGGTATGAATCATCTCGAGGGCGCAGGCGGCCGGCAGAACAGGCTCGATAGCGCCTCCCGCCACTTCGGCGGCCGCCAGGCACAGTATCGGTCTCAGCCTCTTTCCACCTGCGAAAAGACTGTAGCGTGCGGCTTCGACAACCCTTTTCTGAAGTCCGGAGGCCGTAGGAAAAATCTTCTCCAGCGATTCTTCCACAAGTTGTCTTCGCCGGTTCAAATACGTCTTAAGATCGAATTCACCCATAAGCACTCACAGTACGGATTGGCATTTATAAAATCAAGAGTGGCAATACTAACATTTTACAGCTCCAACTTCCAGCCACAAGCGGATGAAAACCTGTTTATTCCTGCTCGTTAAAATCGTTTCGAACAGGTTCGAAAGGCGCCGATTTCCATTCGCCCTGCTGGTCTTTCAAAAGCATTTGCACCTTGTTTTCAGCCTCTTCGAGCTTCCCGTGGCAAAACTGGGCGGTCTTTATTCCCTCAGAGAAGCATTCCATGGCCTCTTCAAGCGGCAAATCCCCCTTCTCGAGCTTCTCGACGATATTCTGAAGCTTTTTCAGTGCATCTTCAAAAAGGTCGCTCTTCTTTTTGGTCACGCGATCACCCCTTCTTTTCAGTCCGGTCGTTTTCCGCCTTATCGACCACGCATTCAAGCCTGCCTTCGGCAAGCCGCACCATGACCCGCTCTCCGGGTCCGGTCTGAGTGCTGCTCCTTATAACTTTGCCGTCAGCCATTCTATATGTAATCGAATAGCCGCGCAAAAGCACTGCAAGCGGATTAAGCGCCTCCAGGCGCGACACGCTGTTTTCAAACCTTTGCCGATACCCGTTCAAAATACGGCGATGATGGAGCGTAAGCTCCTTGCTCAAGGCGTCGACCTCCGAGCGGTTTTTCCTTATGCGCTCCTGCGGATTCTGATAAAGGAGCCTGCCGAGCAGATGCTCGTAGGACAACCGCTCCTTTTCAAGACGCCTCCTGATGCCGACAGTAAGCCGCTCCAGGCGGTCATCGACGGTCAGCCTCAAATTTGCGAGCCGACTTTTAGGATGCGTGATTCGACCCTCGAGGTATTTTAGCCTGAAACCCAGTGTGTCGAGTTTCGCCCTTACGACTTTTACCAACCGGTCCCTGCTTCCGTGCAGCTCGCGATGAAACTGTTCGAGCCTTTTCACCACCCACTCGGCGGCAGCCGTAGGCGTTGGCATCCGCAGGTCCGCCGCCATATCGGCTATCGTAAAATCAATCTCATGGCCGACAGCGGAAATAGTTGGAATGGAACAGGCGGAAATCGCCCGAGCCACGACTTCCTCGTTGAAAGCCCAAAGGTCTTCGATGCTTCCCCCTCCGCGTCCCATGATCAGCACGTCCCACTCATGCCGCCAGGAGAGCATGCTCGCGGCCCCGAGAGCTTCGGCGATCTCGAATCTGGCTTCGGCCCCCTGAACGGCTACCGGAAAAACCGTGACCGTGACCGGATAGGGGCTTCCCTGAAGCACCTTGAGAATGTCCCTGATTGCCGCCCCGCTTCTCGAAGTGACCAGGCACACGTTCTGAGGACAGAGCGGTAAAGTCTTCTTGCGGGCGGGGTCGAAAAGTCCTTCGGAATCCAGCTTTTTTTTGAGCGCCTCGAAAGCCAGTTGCAACTGCCCGGCGCCCACCGGCTCCATGACCTCTACGATCAACTGGTATTCGCCCCTGGGCTCATAGACGCTCAGGCGGGCCTGGCAAATGACTTGCATGCCGGATTCAGGAAGAAAACGCAGGTAGCGGTTCTGAGCGCGGAAAAAAACAGCGTTGATCTGGCTGTTGGCGTCTTTGAGAGTAAAATAAAAATGTCCCGAAGCCGGGACTCGAAAATTGGAAATCTCGCCCTTAACCCAGACAAACGGGAACTTTTTCTCCAGCAGCGCCTTGATCTGCCCGTTGAGGCTGCTGACGGTAAGTATGCCGCTCTCGTCTCCCATGTGTAACTGGAGCATATTCGTACTTCTTCGGTTATCGGAACAATTTCGGGTCCATCGCGTCACGAAGCCCTTCACCGACAAGGTTGTATGCGGTAATGCTCGCGAATATCGCAAGGC
>JAJYTC010000274.1 GCA_021793275.1 Deltaproteobacteria bacterium
GTGAACAAGCTGGCCGATAGCCTCCTTTCCCTGGGTATAAAAAAAGGCGACAAGATCGCCGTACTGCTGGAAAACAGCGTAGAATTCGTCGAACTCTATCTTGCGACCGCCAAGACCGGAATCATTATCGTTCCCATAAACTTCCGGCTTGTCGGCCGGGAGATAGAATATATCGTAAACAATTCCGACTCGGTCGCCTTCTTCGTTCACCAGCAGTTTACGGAAACCGTCGACACGATAAGACCCGAACTCTGCGGGATCGCCCCGGAGCGCTACTTTGTTGTCGGCGGACACACTCAGGGCTACCGGGGGTACGAAGCTTTCATTTCCGCAGGCTCTCCTCTTGAGCCCGCCTGCGATGTCAGCCCTTCGGACATCTGGGTTCTCATCTATACCTCGGGCACTACCGGAAAACCCAAGGGGGTGCTCAGGTCGCATCGATCCCACATCTCGTTCTACCTGCTAAACGCGCTCGATTTCGGCTTCACAAAAGATGACGTCTGCATGAACGTGATGCCGCTGTGCCATATCAATTCCGTTTATTTCACCTTCACTTTTCTCTACCTCGGAGCAAGCGCTTACATTCATCCGGCGCTTTCCTTCAGGGCCGAGGAGGTGCTGGAGATAATCGAGCGGGAGAGGATCACCTTCATTTCTCTTATCCCGACCCACTACAATCTCATCCTCAACGTCTCCGAAAAAGGACGCGGCCGGGACGTAAGCTCGATCCGGAAGCTCCTTTGCTCCTCGGCCCCGGTCAGGCAGAAGATGAAGACCGAAATCATGGAATTTTTCCCCGGCGTGCAGCTCTACGAAGCATACGGATCGACCGAAGCAGGAACCGTGACCGTGCTTAGACCCGAAGAACAGTTGCGTAAACTCGGGTCGATCGGGTCCGAATGCCTGGGGACCGATTTTGTCAAAATCCTCGATAAAGAGGGGTGCGAGGTCCCCCCCGACGAGGTGGGCGAAATCTATTCGTGCGGGCCGATGCTTTTCGACAGTTACTACAAGCTTCCCGAAAAAACAGCCGCTTCTTTTCGCGGCAAGTACTTTTCGGCCGGCGACATGGGCAAAAAAGACGAAGAAGGCTTTTATTACATAGTCGACCGGCGTGACAACATGATCATCACGGGCGGCGAAAACGTTTATCCAAGCGAGGTCGAAGAGACGATAGGCTGCCTCGAGTGCGTCTATGACTGCGCCTGCATTGGACTTCCCGATGACAAATGGGGTGAAAAGGTGGTTGCCGTGGTAATACCGCAGGCGGGCTTTGCGCAGGAACAGCTAACCGAGATAATTACCGATCATTGTAAGACAAACCTGGCGAGGTTCAAACGTCCCAAAAAAGTCATCGTCATAAAACAGGAGGAAATGCCAAGGACCGCAACAGGGAAGATTCTTCACAGGAAACTGCGGGACAAGTATCGATAGAGTGGACATGAATAGTGATAAATGAAGAGTGAGCAGTGACGTGAGCAGGCTCTTCACTGATTTTCAATTCCCCCATCAGATTCAGCAAGGAGTAAAATTCATGAGAGAAGTGGTGATATTGGGAACGGCCCGGACAGCCGGCGGACAATTCGGCGGTTCTTTTCAAGGGGTCACCGCCCCCGAGCTTGGCGCTGCGGCGGTAAAGGAAGCCGTAAAGCGTTCCGGGATCACGCCCGACGTTATCGATCAAACAGTTTTCGGAAACGCCTGGCAGGCCGGAGTCGGGCCTAACGCTGCAAGGCTGTGTTCGGTAATGGGCGGCATTCCGGTGGAAGCCCCGGCGGTTTCAGTCAATGTGCGCTGCGGATCGAGCATCCAGGCGTTGATTTTCGGCGCCCAGGCCATAAAGGCCGGCGACGTGGATACGGTAATGGTCGGAGGAACCGAAAGCTCGAGCAATATCCCCTACGGCCTTGCGCGCGCCCGTTGGGGTTATCGCATGGGCAACGGCGAGTTGGTCGATTTGATGCACAGGGACGGCTTTTTGTGCCCGTTGGGCGGAGGGCTCATGGGCGAGATGACGGACTGGCTCGCCAAGGAAAGAGGGATTTCCAGGAGGGAGCAGGATATTTTCGCTGCCGATTCGCACAACAAGGCCGAGGCCGCGGTCAGGGAAGGTAGATTCCGCGATGAGGTCGTCCCGATCCCGGTCAAGAAGAAGGGCGAAACGATCATGGTTACGGATGAAGAAATTTATCGCAAAGGCGTAACCGCCGAATCGCTCGAAAAGCTCAAGCCTGTCTTTTCCAAAGACGGGACAGTCACGGCCGGCAATGCCTGCGCCCTGTGCGACGCCGCTTCAGCCGCGGTGCTCATGGAACGTAGCAAGGCCGAAGCCATGGGACTTAAACCCGTAGCGCTCCTTCGAGGTTATGCCTTTGTCGGGGTCGAACCCAAAAAATTCGGCATTTCTCCGGCCAAGGCCATACCGGTTGCGCTCAAAAAAGCCGGGCTTGCGCTCGGAGATATCGACCTGATCGAACTCAACGAGGCATTCGCGGCCCAGTACATCGCCTGCGAACAGGACCTCGGCCTGGATCGCTCCAAAGTCAACGTTTACGGAGGGGCTATCGCCCTGGGACACCCTGTGGCGGCCACCGGCACCAAGATACTCGCCACACTGCTTTCGGCCATGCGCCAGAGGGACGTCACTCTTGGCGCGGTAAGCCTGTGCATAGGCGGAGGCAACGGGGTCGCAGCCATTGTCGAGCGGCTGAATTAATTGTAACCTGAAGGGGTTTAGGCTCCCGACATCGGGCCTGAACCCTTTCATCCTTATTACTGAACAATCCAAATATTTATTCCAAATACATTAACCTTTTTCCCCGCCTAACTTTATGCAATCACACGCCGATTCCGCCTTAGGGCTAGCTTTTTAACCACTCTATCCCCCCTAAATTCCCCCTTGAACCAAACTGGCACGTGTTTTAATAGTGTAGGCAAGAAATCAAATAGTTTTTTCTAACGCA
>JAJYTC010000275.1 GCA_021793275.1 Deltaproteobacteria bacterium
ATCTAGTAAAAGCTTTAAGCTTGTGCGTATCCATCTTGCCGTTAAAAAGGCCGGATAGCACATCGGTCAATATCCGGCCGTACTTTTTTTGTTTGTTTGCAACTTCTCTGTAATATTCGACAGGCAGATTGTGTGCATGGTTGAGCAATGCTCTGGCCTCCGGTACCTGTCTGTTGTAATGCTTGAAGTGCCTGAACATGATTAACTGTATCTTCGAAGGGATGTCTGGAATCATCTTTAGTTCTTCTTCTAGTCCAAACATCAAAAGGTCCATATAATTGTCAAGAATGTAATAAAGAATTTCATGCTTGTTCGAGAAATAGTGATAGATGCCACCCTTGCTCAACCCCGCCGCAATGGAAATGTCCTTCAGGCTGGTCTCTATATATCCATTCTTGTCGAACAGGGTTGCGGCCGCCTTCACTATGAGCGTTACCTTGCTCAATTCCTTTTCGGTGAACTTTTTCGAGCTATTTTCCATGAACCGTCCTCCAGTCGTAAAACCGATCTGCCGGCGAATTGCGACGGGCCCGGCGGGGTATGCCGCGCCGAATCGATATGGAGGCGGCAGCATTTGCAGGGGGCCGTGCCAAAAAAGAATCAAAAATCCGGCTAACCGGTACAATATCACAAGCCTTGAGAATCGCAAAGTCCTGATATTTGAGTTGAAAAGCGCCGGGAAAATTTTTTATCGTCTGCACGAGAGTCGCTTCGAACTGGATGCCCGTAAAATGCGAAACGGGACCGGAAGCCGAAACGCTTTGGCGCTGCGGGGTGTAAAGCGCGGCTGATGGCGAGCGGTGCCGGGAGTCCTCAAATTTTCCCTTGACAAGGTGGGCAAGCTCTAATACTTATAAAACCGGCCAGCCGGTTTACAAAGGCTCCGGCCGCTTCACCCCTTGGGGGTTTTATCGTCCCCGGGCTTTTTCCAGGCAAAAACAGGCTTATCCACCGGGGCCTTTCGGAAAACCTATGCAAAGGCGACATCGCGGGAGATTACATCATGAACAGGGAAAAATTGCTGGAGCTCCATTATTTGATGCTCAAAGTCAGGCGGGTTGAGGAACGTCTCGTCGACGTATTCACCCTGGGCAAGATACCGGGCTTCATACACGTAAGCATCGGGCAGGAGGGCGTGGCTGCCGGCGTATGTTCGTGTCTTGGCCCCGAGGACCTGATCTTTACGACCCACAGGGGACATGGGCAGGCCTTGGCCAAGGGGATCGATCTAAAAGCCTTCATGGCCGAAATATACGGGCGCAGGGACGGATGTTGCAAGGGCAAGTCGGGGTCTATGCATATCGCCTGTAAAAAGTCCGGCGTCGCCGGCTCTAACGGGATCGTCGGGGCGGGCCTTCCCATTTCCCTGGGGACCGCCTTCGCCTCGATGTACAGAGGAGACGGCAAGGTTACGGTTTGCTTTTTCGGCGACGGAGCATCCAACCAGGGGACCTTTCACGAATCTCTCAACATAGCCGCCTTATGGGACCTGCCCGTGATCTTTTGCTGTGAGAACAACGGGTGGGCCCAGTTTACCTCCCGAAAAACGTATATGAAGATCGAAAACATCGGCAAGAGGGCCGAAGCCTACGGCATGTGCGGAGTGACGGTTGACGGCGATGACGTTCTGAAGGTCTGTGAGGAGGCCGGAAGGGCCGTGGAGCGCGCCCGAACAGGCGGGGGACCGACGCTGCTCGAGTGCAAGACCCACCGCTGGCTGGGCCATTACGTGGGAGACGCGCAAAAATACCGGCCTGCCGTGGAAGTTAAACAGGTAAAGGAGTTCGATCCCATTGCGAGGTTTGAAAAGTTTTTGCTCCAGTCCAACTGCGTCGATCAGGCCTATCTCGACGGCGTGGAAGTGCGCATCGGATCGGAGATCGAAGAGGCGATCGCATTCGCTGAGGGAAGTCTTCTGGCGGGGGCGGACGAACTGTTCAACGACGTATATGCATGAGAGCAGGACGGGAGATACGACATGAAAGAAATTCGATATATCAAGGCGATCGCCGAAGCGCTGCGCGAGGAAATGGAGAGGGATGAAAACGTCTTCGTCGTCGGTGAAGACGTTGGGGGCGGCGGCGGAGCGTTCGGGGGCACAAAAGGGCTCTTGGAGACATTCGGGGAAAGGCGCGTAAGGGACACCCCGATCAGCGAATCCGCGATCGTGGGGATTGCTCTGGGTGCGGCGGTCAGGGGTTTAAGGCCGGTGGCCGAAATTATGTTTGCAGATTTTCTCACGGTCTGCATGGACCAGATTGTCAATCAGCTGGCCAAGACTCGCTACATGTTCGGGGGGCTTTTCGATACGCCCGTGGTGATACGCACCGCGTGCGGAGGCGGCCTCAATGCCGGACCTCAGCATTCCCAGTGCCTGGAGGCCTGGTTTGCCCACATTCCCGGCCTGAAGGTGGTCTCTCCTGCGACCCCTTACGATGTCAAGGGCCTGCTCAAATCGGCGATTCGAGACGACAACCCCGTGCTTTTTTTCGAAAATAAAGCCCTCTATGCAATGAAGGGGGAAATTCCCGAGGAAGAATACCTCATCCCCATAGGCAAGGCCGACGTAAAAAGGGCCGGATCGGATGTAACGGTTGTCGCCGCATCGCGCATGGTGCATGAATCCCTTGCAGCCGCGAAGACCTTGGCCGAGCAAGGAATCGACGTGGAGGTGATCGATCTGCGCACGATCTGTCCGCTGGACAAGGAGACCATCTTCGCTTCCGTAGAGAAAACCTCGAAGCTGGTGGTCGCCCACGAGGCGGTGAAACCTTTCGGCATCGGAGCTGAGATCGCCGCCATGGTGTGCGAGGAGATGATAGAGCATCTCGACGGACCGGTCGTGAGGGTAGGGGCGCCCTTTGTGCCTGTTCCGTTCAACCTGGAGAAGCTGTATCTGCCCAATTCCGACGACGTGGCCGGCGCCGTTAGAAAAGTGATGGAGTATTGAGCATATTA
>JAJYTC010000101.1 GCA_021793275.1 Deltaproteobacteria bacterium
GCGCCACGGAGCAGGCGGCTGCGATAGAAGAAATCTCGGCTTCGCTGGAGGAGATATCCGCGATGACCAAAGGAAATACTAAACATGCCCACGATGCGGACAATCTCATGCAGGAAGCCAAACAGACTTTTGAGGCGGCCAACTCTTCGATGGGTCGTTTGACGGCCTCGATGGAAGAAATCTCCAGGGCGAGCGAGGAAACCTCAAAAATCATCAAGACTATTGACGAGATCGCCTTCCAGACCAATTTGCTCGCTCTGAACGCCGCCGTGGAAGCCGCGCGCGCCGGTGAGGCCGGGGCCGGATTCGCCGTTGTCGCCGATGAAGTCCGCAACCTGGCCATGAGGGCTGCTGAAGCGGCAAAGAATACGACTGCGCTGATCGAGGGCACCGTCAAAAAGGTAAAAGACGGTTCGGCGCTTGTGACCAGGACCAGCGAAGCCTTTGGCGGGTTGGGCAGTTCAACCGCCAGGATCGCTGCTCTGATAGTTGATATCGCTTCTGCCTCAAAAGAGCAGTCCACGGGTATAGAGCAGGTCAGTATGGCCATGAACAACACGGAACAGGTTATTCAGAAAAATTCGGCCAATGCCGAGGAAACGGCTGCCGCTTCGAAAGAAATGAACGGCCAGGCAGAGCAGATGAAAAATCTGGTTGCAAGGCTTGTTGCACTGGTTGGCGTCGACGCAAACCATATGAGCGATGGCTTTGTGGCGGATGAAGCGAGTTCGCCGGTGCTCAAACGCGGTCGCGCAAACGGGTACGGGCCGGGACAATCCATCGATATTCCGGTTGAATCGGATGAGCAAGAGGCCTTTTCCGGGTTTTAAAGCCGGCTCGGGCGCTGAAGCGCCTCGCCTTGGTGCAAAACAGCTCCCGGGGTGAGGTGCTTGGAGTCCAAACCGGCGGGTGATGAGAAGCGTTTCGGCGCAGCCTGAGCGTTTAGCAGCGGTTCACGGTCTACACGGCCACCGGCTCTGCCGGTGGCAACCTGACTGATAAGCCCGGAATCTACCGGTCATGTCCTGCTCTAACACCTGGTCACCTGTGGTATCATTCTACCGTGCTTTTCAAGGCGAAACACTTTCCCTCTCCATTCCACCCGCCTGCCGAAGAGGGCGGCCGACCAGATCGCAAGGCTGAAAAAGTCTCTCAATGGAGCGAGAAACAGGTTGTGCCTGAGAATATCGTCACCCAACCGCCTTACCCCGACCATCCATGCCATCCAGAGCCTCAAGGCGACAACCGTTGCGAAAACGAACAGGCCCTGGCGCGAAAAGCCGGAAAAGGCGAAATAGAGAAAAGAAAGCGCGGTTCCGTTAGTAATCAACGAACCGGTATGTCCCCATGGAGCGCAAGCCCGTATGCCCCTGGCCCACCTCAACTGATGTTTGAAAAAACCTCCCGTGCTGAGCCTGGATAAGACCGTCTCGACCACGCAGCTCGAAAGTTTGACCGGCAAGCCGGCCTTGCAAACCAGGTTTCCCAGCATGTAATCATCGGCCAGGTAGGGCGCGATCGCTGGAAATCCTCCTATTGCTTCGATAGTCTTTTTGGTGAGGGCAATGCATGCTCCGAAAGCGAACGAAATCCCTCCGCCCATTTGAGCCACCAGAACGCCCGGGGCAAATTCGGAGGAAATCCCGACGGCCTCCAGTTTCGACGCCAGCCCCGGGGCTTCCCCGGCGCGGTAGAGACAGGTAACCAGACCGCCGGCATTCGCGGAAAGTTCTTCGGAGATCGTCGTGATGAAATCCGGTCTGACCCGGATGTCGCTGTCCAGCATGAGGAGGGTTTCATGGGAGGCGTGAGAAAGCATGTTGTTCAGGGTGTTGACCTTGGGGTTGGGACCGATTTGGTCCTCGCTTACAACCAGTTGGATCGGAATCTCGGGGAAGTCGGCCCGCAGTTTCGCGACCACCGGAAGGGACGAATCCGTTGGATCGGCCACGCCGAAGATGATTTCAAATTGCGGATAGTCCTGGCGGCAAAGGGAGGCGTAGTTTTGGTACGCCCTGAAATCAGCGCCGCAAAGCGGGACCAGCACCGAAATCGGGCGGTAAAATCCCTCCTCTGCCTCTTTAGCAGAGGATGAAGAGAGCAATTGGCCTTTGGCGTTCTCCCGCCCGTTTTTTGAGAAAAACCTTTCTGCGGCGATTATGCAGGCAAGGTAATAACACACCGATGCGATCGTCAGGGCGCCGAAAAAAAACTTGAAGGGCCTCATCAGCATGTGCAAAGACACGGACATGTCCGGGGGAAGGCAGACGAGCGCAACGCCGAAGCAAATCATGAGGGTGCCTCCCCAGCGCAGCCGGTCGACTTTTTCCCCTAAAAAGAATCTTGCGCCGAGAACCGTCACGACGTAGACAATTGCCGTCGCCGGGACCACAAAACTCAAATTGGCCCAGGAAAGCACGGCCAGGAAAGAAAAAAAACTCACGGCCAGACATGCTATGCCAAAGATAATGTTCCCGTTGCAGGCTATTCGCCGTATCGTGGCCCGAAGCTCGCCCCTGCGGATCGCCGCCGAAACGTCTCCGACCTGCTTCATGCCCCTTGTCAGAAAAACATCTCCGGCAGCGTTCGAGAGAACGACCACCACAATCACCAGCGCGGTCAGCATGCAGAACCCTCGCCCCGCGATTCGCTCCTCTCTCGCACCTGTTCGGACGAAGCGGACTGGCCGGGTCCCGAGAGGGAAACCAGACCGACCCCTAAAACAATCAGGATCGTGCCCAACCATCGCGCCGGCGAAACCGATTCGTGCAGAAAGTAGTGGCCGGTAAAAACATTGAGGATATATACCACCGCGGTCACGGGAATAACGTAGCTCAGGTCGGACCACGAGATCGCGGAAAGAAAAGACGCGAAAAAAACGATCAGCAGAAATATCCCTGCCCAGATGAAGGGATTTTTGAGCGCGTATAGCAACATGACGGGGGTAAAATCCCCGTGGAAGGACGGCATCGAGGCTACGATTTTCATCCCCTTGCTCAGAAGGGTATTTGCAGCCGCCTGGGCAATAACCGCCAGCGAGACTACCATGGCTGTCTTCATAGGTCCTTTTCCAAGTCGGAGTAAGTGGAGAGGGCCACTCCATGCCGGGCGATTTTAAAACGGACTTCGGGTTGAATCAAGATCGAGAATTCCCTGAAGCGCTGCAGCCGTTGCGCATCGACTTCATCGAGCGAGTGGCAGGGCAGGGCGGGATGAAGATAGAGCTCTGCGCTGTCGTTCGGCAGCCGGTCCAGCAGCGACAGGACATATTCGACGCTCATTTTGCCGGTCAACAGGTTGCCATATACGGACTGCGGAAAAATAAACCCCCGCTTTCTCAATATTCTTTTCATCCTCTGCGTGAGAAGCTTGAAAACAAGAGCATACCCCGACGCCTTAACGGGCGAATGCAGGAAGGGCAGGGCTGAAAAAAAATTGTCCGCCGGAACGCGTATCCTTTTTATCCCGTAAGCTTCGGCAATTTCGATTATTGCATCCAAAACGACCGGATGGACGTGCATGTGGCAGTGGCTGTCCACGTGGGAAAAATTCAACCCGGAGCCGGCGAATTTTTCGAATTGAGCGTAGATTTCATTGAAAAGCTCCTCCCTTGCGCTGCGGCAGAAAAAATATCTCAGGCCTGCGAGGGCGGGATCGGCTGGAAAATTGCCGTCTTTACCCGTAACGTGCGGGATTGCGCAGGTGGGCAAAACCGCGCTGCCGTTTGCGCAGGTGACATGGAGCCCCACCGCAAGACCAGGGTTTTCCTTTGCCAGGGCCACCGCATCCTCAAAGGCCTCGCCCGATACCATCAGGCTCGTGCTCGTCAGGACCCCGCGGCGGAAGGCAAGGATCACGGCTTCGTTTACTTCCCTGGAAAAGCCGAAATCATCGCCGTTTACAATAAGGCGGCGGAGTTTCATCCCATCGTCTTTTCGAAAGCGTTGCCGGTAAATTTTTTGCGCCGCGCCCGCAGCCTCAGGTAATCACGCGCTTCCTCGTAAAGCCGTCTTCGCTCCTGGCTGTCGAAAATCGCCCGGCGCACAATCCTGTAGATAACTTTCGGCCTGAAATAGTAGCTGCCGTAAAAGTACTCGACCGCGTCCACGATTTCCTGCTTGCTCAGCCACGGGTATTCATAGTTTGCCATCTGGTGGCCAAGTTCGTCGGACATGTCGTCTTCGGTCAAATAGCCGTTTTTTTGCAGATACTGATAGAATTCAGTGCCGGGATAGGGGTGGGCGAGAGAGACCTGGATTGTTTCCGGGTCAAGCCGTTTGGCGAATTCTATGGTGCGGGTTATGGTCTCTTTGGTTTCTCCCGGAAGGCCTATCATGAAATCTCCGTGGACGGTAAGGCCCAGTTCGCGGCAGTTCTTCATGAACGTAAGAGACTGTTCGACGGTGATTCCCTTCTTCATGTTGTCGAGTATTTCCTGGACGCCGGATTCGAAACCGACTACCAGAAGCCGGCACCCCGCTTCCTTCATGGCCTTGAGCATGTCGTAGTCGGCATGCACCCTGCTGTTGCACGACCATGTGAAATTGAGCGGCTTCAGGTGCTTGCACAGTTCGATGACGCGGCTTTTGCCCCACGCCCAGGTGTCATCGTCGAAGAAGATTTCCTTTACTTCGGGAAAAATTTTGAGGGCTCGCTTCACTTCGGCTACAACGCTTTCGTTGCTGCGCACTCGCCATGGATGCCCCGTGAAAGTCTGGGGCCAGAGGCAATAGATACACCTGGCGGGACAGCCGCGAGAAGTGTAAAACGCCAGGTAGGGATGTTTTAAAAAGGGGATGTTGTATTTTGTCGGATCGAGGTCCCGCCTGTAAATATCGACTATGAAGGGAAGTGAATCCAGGTCCTCGATGAGCGGACGGTCCGGATTGTGAACTATTTTCCCGTTGTCCCGGTAACTGACGCCTTCGATCTCCCTCAGGTCTTTTCCGGAAGCAAATTCGGCAACCGTGTAATCGAACTCTTTTCTTGCAATGAAGTCGATTGCCGAGGACGCTTTGAGGGCCTGTTCGGGCTGCACGGAAACGGGCGGGCCGACAAAGGCTATTTTGATGCCGGGATTGACGCCTTTTATCTTCTCGGCAAGACGTACGTCGTTGTAAAAACCGGGTTTGCTGGTAAATAAAACGAGGAATTCAAAGTCTTTCGCAATTTCCACCGTCTTCTCGGGGCTGATTGCGTGAGGCGGTGCGTCGAGGAGCCTGCTTTCCTTTATAAGTCCGGCTGCATAGCCGAGCCAGACAGGGTACCAGTAAGAGGCTATTTCGCGGCGGGCAGGCCAACGCGCGCCCGCGCCCCCGTCAAATTTTTCAAACGACGGCGGATTCAAAAGCAAGGTTTTCATGTTTGGATCGTCTCCTTGGGTTTCAGCGAGTTGAAACTATAAGGGGGTAGGGGGATGAATGTCAAGAAGTCGGGTCGAGAAGGCGTCGGTAGAACCCGCTGCGGAGACGCAGAGAGCGCTGAGACGCAACGAATTCATAAATACGCCTCCTCAGCGCTCTTTGCGCCTCTGCGGTGGATCTTTTATTCGCACTCGATCGTTTCGCTTATTCCCTTACCTATCGGGACCATCGGCAGGACGTTCTCTTCGGGGGGAATGATGCAGTTGACAAATGCCGGACCAGGGCTCTCGAGTACTTCGGGCAGCCCTTTGATTACGTCTTCTTCGGTTCTGAAGGTATAAGCCGGGATGCCGTAGGCTTTCGCAAGGATTTCGAAATCGGGGTGGAACTGGAAATGGGTAGCCATGTGGCGGCCCTGGCAATAGTATTGCTGGAGCTGACGCACCATGCCCAGCGCAGAATTGTTGAACAGGATTATTTTAACGCTCAGGCCCTGCTCCATCATCGTTGCAAGTTCCTGGATGGTCATCTGGATGCTGCCGTCTCCGGTCACCAGAACGACTTTGCAGCCGGGATGAGCGGCCAGGGCTGCGCCCACCGAGGCAGGCAGGCCGAATCCCATGCAGCCAAGCCCGCCGGAGGATACCAGGGTGCGCGGTTTTTTGAAATGGTAGTACTGGGCCACCCACATCTGGTGCTGGCCGACATCGGTAACGATAACGGCGTCTCCTTTTGTACAGTTCCAAAGCTGTTCGATAATGAACTGCGGCTTTAAGCCCGAATCTCGATTGTAGCTAAGAGGATATTGAGCCTTAAGAGATTTGATCCGCTCCAGCCATTCCGAGCGGTCGACTTTTTCGATCAGAGGCAGGAGTTCCTTCAAAATGAGTTTTACGTCGCCCACAAGCGGTACATTCGTAGCGATCACTTTGCCTATTTCAGCCGGATCGATGTCGATGTGAACTACGGTGGCGTGCGGAGCAAAACTGGTGATGTTCATCACGACCCGGTCGTCAAACCTTGCGCCGAGTCCGATCAACAAGTCGCATTCGGTAATCGCCAGGTTTGCGTAACGGGTGCCGTGCAACCCAAGCATTCCAAGAAAGAGCGGGTGGTCTCCGGGAAAGCCGGCAAGGCCCATGAAGGTATTGGTCACCGGCGCCGATATCGCTTCGGCAAACTTTAACAGCTCCTCGGAGGCATTGGAGGCCAGAACGCCTCCGCCGGCGTAGATGATCGGTCTTTTGGCTTTGCCTATGAGCTTGGCGATTTCGTTTATTTTGGCCGGATGCCCTTTATAGGTGGGTTTGTAGCCTCTAAGCCGAACGGTGGAAGGATATTTGAAGGAGATCCTGGCCTGGGCCACATCCTTTGGAATGTCTATTAACACCGGTCCGGGACGGCCGGTCGAGGCGATGTGGAACGCGTTTTTGACTACGATCGCAAGCTTGCTCGGGTCCTTGAGAAGGCAGTTGTGCTTGGTGATAGGCAGTGTAATGCCGGTGATGTCCACCTCCTGAAAGGCGTCGGTGCCGATCTGAATGGTGGGTACCTGGCCGGTGAACAGTACAAGGGGCACAGAATCCATGTAGGCGTTCGCAATGCCCGTAACCAGGTTGGTAGCCCCGGGGCCCGAAGTCGCTATACATACACCGACTTTGCCGGAAACGCGGGCGTATCCATCGGCTGCATGAACACCGCCCTGTTCGTGCCGCACCAGCACGTGTCTGATCCTGGTGGAATGATACAGGGCATCATAAAGCGGAAGGACCGCTCCTCCCGGATACCCGAAAACGACTTCCACATTTTCCCTCTCGAGGCACTCAACCAGGGCCTCGGCAACCGTCATTTCCACTCAAACACCTCCGGAAAAACTCTTTAGGCGCTTTCCGCTTCACGCGCCTGAGCGAGGCTCAAGGCTACAAATTTGCTTCCGCGCAGCATCGCTATTTTCCCCGTGCGAACCAGTTCCTTGATGCCGTAGGGACGCAGAGACTCTTCAAATGCGTTGATTTTGCCCTCGTTTCCCGTACATTCGAAAGTCATCGTCTTGCTGCCCAGGTCAACGACGCGGGCGCGAAATATTCCCGCGATGTGCATGATCTCGACTCGCTGACTGGGTTCGGCGGCGACCTTGATCATCACAAGCTCCCGGTCCACATATTCGTCTTCCGTTATATTGCTTATTTTGATAACGTCTATGAGTTTGTGGAGCTGCTTTGTAACCTGCTCGATCAGGGGTTTGTCCCCTTCCACCACGATGGTCATACGGGAGACGTCGTCTCTATCCGTTCGGCCAACCGCCAGGCTGTCGATATTGAAGCCCCGGCGCGCAAACAGGCCGGCGACTCGAGTGAGAACGCCCGGAGAATTTTCAACCAGTACCGACAGGGTGTGCTTCTCCATTTATTTGAACCTCCGGCTGGATTTTGGAAGCATGTTGAACATTTAATATATCAATATTGACCGGTAATTCAAAGCGCAATAAACTCAAATGTTGTAAAGCGCTTTGAGAAGATTTTCTTATAAGGGAGACTTGATTGGGATACGGCAAGATAATCGACTTCTTTTTCGAACTGGGAATGCTAAAGAAAACCCCGCGCTCCGGTTTTCAGTTTCTGGGCTCGGGGAGCGAATCGGTTGCCGCGCATTCGTTCCGGGTGGCCATGATCGGTTTTGCTCTTGCCCGACTGGATTCAAAGGTCGATCCGTTCAAGGTGGTTTGCATGTGCCTTGTCCACGATCTGCCGGAGGCGCGAACCGGCGACCAGAACTATGTCAACAAAAGATACGTTACAGTCGACGAAAGCGGCGCCATGACCGATCTGGCCGACTCGCTTCCTTTCGGAGACGAACTGAAGTCGCTGCTAAAAGAGTACAGGGACTCGCAAACCCGTGAGGCCAGGCTGGTCCACGATGCCGATCAGCTTGACCTGATAGTGGAACTCAAGGAACAAAACGATCTTGGAAATTCTTACGCCTCCAAGTGGATACATTTTGCCATGCAGCGCCTTGTGACTTCGACGGCAAAAGAGATCGCCGAGCAGGTCCTTTCCACCGATTCAACCGATTGGTGGTTCAAGGGGCACGACGAATGGTGGGAAAAGAACCACGAAAAATGATCGCGCCCGCATCACTCCCGGTCTTTCTTGAGGCGATCCGAGAGCGATATGACCTTACCCTGTTTGCTCCCTTTTGCTGCTTTCTGTTTTTTTTGCACAACCAGCTCGGGTTTGGCGGAGGCCTTCCCTGCCTCTTCGGAGCCTGGTTCGGCGGGTTCTTCGGCCGGGGCTACCACTTTTTCGATGCGCATCGGCCTGCCTCCCATCGTGAATTCCTCGCCGTTGAAATAGGCTTCGCGCAAAATCCAGGTCACAACGAGCAGCGGGACCTGGAGTACGAGTAATTTTACCTGAAACCAACCCGGTTTGACGTCGGCCGATATTTCATCAACCTTTGCGAAAAAGGCCGGATTGTTGTCCATATAAACGAGAACTACGTCCCCAATATTTGTCATTGGCGCCCGCCAGCGATTCCACGCTAAGTTGCCTTAATGATTGATGTGATGGGTTCGACTGCGTTTCACCCATAGCCCTAAAACAAACAGTATACACCTTATCCGGAAATGAATATATACCGGCGTTTTATTCATTCGAAATTTCAACGGCCGGGGGTGCGGCAAACCGGCCTGTGATTTTAGCGCACGCTGTTTCCCGTCCCCCCGTTCACGTAATTTTCGTCCAATCTGCCAAGGATCAAAGGCAAATCCCCGATATCGGGGACCTTGAAGCCGAAAATCATCTCCAAAAACTGGGTGACGATCCTGAAAGTCGCTCCCCACAGAAGCTCGCTCCGTCCCTCAACCGTATAGACAAAGCAGGGAAAGTCCGCTCTTTCGTTTTTGAACTTCCACTCCAGATGAGCAGGGACATTTATCCTGTAGCAGGCGTAGTTGCGCGGGTCCAAAAGGGCGCGCAGGGGGAACCGAACGATCTTTTCGACTTCCTGGCTGAGACGGAATCGTTTCTGGCGCGACATCCAGGCGACCATCGGATGGATGGATTGCTGGTACATAATCAGGCTTTGTGTGGGAAGCGGGCCGAGAAAAGTCAGGCCGAAAGGATTGATGCCCATCTCTTCCCAGCCCTCCCGAAGCCCGGCAGCATAAAGCAACGAAAGAAACGCGGCATCTTCGGGGTGAGCGGTTTTCAATCGGCGCCAGCATGGCCATTTGGAAAGAGTTGATCCCCGAAGGGCCAGAAGACGGCCAAGAAAAAGATCGAATTTTTCAACGGAGCCTCCCGGGCAGCATAAATCCCCTGGCTGCCTGACCTGTTGCGAGCGTTTGTTGAGTATGATGCCTGCCTCCGCAACGGCGCCTTTGCGCGGTAAAAGTTCCCCGAGCAAAAGCAGCACGCTCGATGTGCGGTCGCCTTCGGCGCAATCTCCGTTGAGCGGAAAAAAGTCGTGGCCGCACTCTTTTGAGAGAATCTCAACTACGCGCCTGCGCAGGGCGGCCGCGTCGAAAACCAGGTCCAGGTCTGCCGGTTCGCCCTTCATGTTGCAAATCCGCGTAACTTTATTTCTATGCGTTTGCCTGAGACCGGAAACAGGGTCTTCATTTCCGGGGCGAACAGGCTGATTTTGAACTCCTCGATCATTTGAGCAGCCTCTTCCACAAAAGCAAGTCCTTCGGGTGTGGGCCTCGAAAAAACGCGCTTGGCGATCTCCTCCAATTGGTTCGCATAGACCAGGAATTGCGCCTCTTTCGCGCGGTCCTTTTCCGGGTAGACATAGGCCCTTTCCGCCCGAAAAGACAGCGCTTTCAGATAGCGGGGTAAAAATCTCACGCGTTGCTCGGAAATACCGGACAAAAAATCGGGCGCAATGATCGTTTCAAGCTCTCGACGCACCGCCGCCAGCCGGTCCGTAACAGCCCGGTTTGCACCCGCCATGCGCATGAACCGGTCAATGACCCCGATTGTATCATGTCTTTGCTCGACGGCCATAAGGACCGGCGTTCGGACCTCGTTGCCAAGAACTCCCAGACGGCCTCTCAGCCTTTCGAGATTTTCGAGAAAAATCTTGCGGTCCGGGCGCTGTTCCGCATCCAGTCCGAAGAGCTTGCGCAGAATATAATCATAAAGTGCCGAAGAAGCATTTTTTACACCCCCCATGAAGAAAACACGCGAGGCAAAAGTGTCCGGGAAGGCCCAGGTTTTTTTGAACTCCTTCAGCTCGGCTGCGAATGCGTGTATATAGAGGCGCATAAGACCCGCCTGCGACGACTTGGCCGCGCTCCCGGGGTCGGCGAAAAGACGAACGGCGACCTTGCCCTGTTCGTCGGCCAAACCCGGCCAGGCGAATCGTTGAATACCCATTGCATCGGTTCCGATTTCAATACGCTCCGGCAAATCTCCAAAATCAAAACCCGCCACTTCATCGCGTTCCAGCGCCATGCGGGCGTTGCGCCACAATTCGTCCTCGTGCCTTTCGCCCGCTGAAGACCGCAGGGCCTCGATATTGCGCCCGGAGGCCAAAACGTTTCCCGATGGGCCGACCACTTCAAAACGCATTCTGAGATGGTCGGGCAGTTGCGCCTCGTCCCACTGTTGCGGGTCGATCCGGATTCCGGTGAGGTTGAAAACCGCCTCGCCGAGCCGGGTGTAAAAGTCTCCTTTTCCAAAAGCCAGCTCCGGCAATATGCGCCTGGCCGTCTCGCCGATAGGCATAAGGCGCCTTCGTATCTCTTTGGGAAGATTTTTTAGCAGGATTGCCACTTTTTCGGCGACCATGCCGGGCACGAGCCATTCAAATGCTTCGGCAGGCAGGGACGGCAGCGTGTGAACCGGTACGGTCAGGGTTACCCCGTCGTCCTTTTCGCCCGGGCTGAACGCGTATCGGAGAGGAAGTTCGGCGCCCGTCGCGCTTAAAGTGTCGGGAAATTGCTGCGCAGCGTCCCAATCGGGTTCGTTTCGCAGAAGATCTTCCCTTTTCATCTTAAGGAATTCGTCTCCGCCCATGTCTTTGATAAGCTTGTCAAATGACCTGATATCACAGATTTGCGGAATACGCGCATCGTAGAATTCATAAAGGGCCTGCTCATCGGCGAGAAGGTCCCTGCGGCGCGTCTTATTTTCCAATTGTTCGATCTCGGAGAGAAGGGAGAAGTTGTGGTCCAGAAATCCGTATCTCGCGGGCAGCTCCCTTTCGACCAGGGCTGAGCGTATGAAAATATCGCGCGCCTCCGAAGGATTTATGCGCTCAAAGTTGACTTTGCGCCGCTCGATCACCGTGAGGCCGTATGCGGTGGCTTTTTCGAAGGCGACAACCTGGCCGCGATTTTTTTCCCAGTGCGGCTCCGACCAACTGTATTTGAGCACATGCCGCCCGACCTTCTCAATCCAATCCGGGTCGATATTTGCCGCCGTGCGCGCGAAAAGCCGGCTTGTCTGCACCAGTTCGGAGGCAACGATCCATGCGCCGCCCTTGTTGAAAATGGATGATCCGGGAAACAGCATGGCCTGAGCGCCCCGCGCAGCCGTGTAGAGGTTTTTGTCCTTGCGCACGGCCACCTGGCTGAGATAGCCGCTCAGAATCGAGCGGTGCACACCATCGTAGCCCGCCGGGACAGTGTTTTCAGTAAAGCCCCCGATCTCGCCCAGGATGGAGCGGATTTCCTCGAAGATATCGCGCCATTCACGCATGCGTCTAAAGGACATGAAATGATCGCGGCAAAATTTCCCCAACTGCCGGGAAGTTCCGGCGCCGGGTTGCTCCCGGCATGCCTGCCAGATTTTTAGAAGCGACACAAAATCGGAGCGCGGATCGTGAAAGACCGCCTGGGCCTGGCGCGCCTGGGCTTCGCGATCGAGCGGCCTTTCTCTCGGGTCCTGGATGCTCAGCGCGGAGCCGATGATCATGATTTCCTTGAGCGCATTTTCCTTTCTCGCCTCGATCAGCATCCTGGCGATGCGGGGATCGAGCGGAAGACGGGCCATCATCCTGCCGATCTGCGTGAGCCGGTGGTGCTCGTCAACCGCTCCGAGTTCGCGCAGAACGGCGAAACCATCCTTGATCGCAGCCGAAGAGGGAGGATCGAGAAAAGGAAAGTCCTGTATATTTCCGAGCTTCAGGTAGAGCATTCGAAGAATTACCTCGGCGAGGTTCGACCGCTGGATTTCGGGCGGCGTATAGAGGGGCCGGTCGAGATAATCCTGTTCGGCATAGAGCCTAATGCAGACGCCTTCCTCCACTCGTCCGCACCGGCCTTTCCTCTGGTCGGCGCTCGCCCTCGATATGGGCGCCACGGGAAGGCTGCGGGTCTTGGAGCGCGGGTTATACAGGGCTGTTCTGGCGAGTCCGGTGTCGATCACGTACCTTATCCCCGGAATCGTGATGGAGGTCTCGGCAATATTTGTGGCGACGATGATCTTTTGCTGGGTAATTGAGGCGAAAATCCTTTGTTGATCGGAAGCGGCCATTCTACCGAAAAGGGGCATCACAACGGTGTCGGCGTAGGATTTTCCCTCGATCCGCTGGACCGTCTCCAGTATGTCGCTTTCCGTGGGCATGAATATAAGAATGTCGCCTCGTTTACGCCGGTCGGATTTCACCAGGTCGACTGCGTCCACCGCCTGATCGATGTAGGTTGCATCTGCGCCTTCATCCGGTTGGGTCCTCTCTGCCGGCAGGTGCAAGACTTCAACCGGAAACATTCTTCCGGACACTTCGATGATCGGCGCGCCGCCGAAAGCGCTGGAAAATCTTTCGGGATCGATGGTGGCCGAGGTGATGATCACCTTGAGATCGGGCCTTCGGGAAAGAGTCTGTCTGATAATCCCGATGAGAAAGTCTATGTTGAGGCTTCGCTCGTGTGCTTCGTCGACTATGAGGGTATCGTAGGCGCGGAAATTCTTATCCCTTTGCGCTTCGGCAAGCAGGACGCCGTCAGTCATGAATTTTATTCTGGTCGTGGGGGCGGTGCGGTCCTGAAACCGGATTTTGTACCCGACAAGGGCCGGCCCGCGGGGCCCGATTTCTTCGGATACGCGCGCAGCAAGTGTAATCGCGGCTATGCGGCGCGGCTGCGTACATCCGATCATGCCCGACCTGCCTCGTCCAGCCTCCATGCAAAACTTGGGGACCTGCGTGCTCTTGCCAGAGCCGGTCTCGCCTGTGATCACCACGACCTGGTGCTCCCGAACGGCGTCGACGATTCTTTCGCGCCATTCCATGATGGGCAGGTCGGAAGGGTAGGGGGGCGTAAACGATTCCGAAATATCGGGCCTTGTCTTGGAAGGAGAAGAGATCATCGTGAGTAAATATAACTTGTCCCTGGCTCAAATCGAAAATTAAATCATTTGGCGTTTCATCGCGCTAAGCATCTTTACAAAAGCCGGGGCTTGTGTCAATGAGCAGTGAACAGTGAATAGTGAAGAGGTAACGGAAAAAACACACTCAGCACGGATCGCGGATCGCTGAATAATTCGAGGTTGCTATGACGGAGATCAAAAGAAAAGTGGAGGAGGCCGCAGATTCGATAAGGCCTCATCTCAAGGGTGAACAGGCGATAGGATTGGTCCTCGGTACGGGCCTTGGCGGCATTGTGGATGCCATCGAAAAGGGTGTCGCAATCCCTTACGGCGACATACCGCATCATCCGGTCTGCACAGCCCCGGGTCATCAGGGACGAATGATCTTGGGCAAGTGGGCCGGAAGGTCCGTAATCGCCCTGGACGGGCGTTTTCACCTCTACGAAGGCTTCACGCCGAAAACGATTTCCTTTCCGATCAGGGTCCTCAGGGCGCTTGGCACGAAAATGCTCGTGATTTCGAACGCCGCAGGCGGGTTGAACCCCAATTTCCAGGCCGGAGACCTGATGGTGATAAGCGACCACATTAATTTTACGGGCCAAAATCCTCTCGTTGGCCCCAATGAAGACGATTGGGGAGTGCGATTCCCGGACATGACGGAGCCATATAACAAGGGCCTTGTCGATCTCACGGAAAAAACCGCCCTCAAACAGGGAATCAAACTGCACCGGGGCGTGTATGCCGCAGTGCTCGGCCCGAGCCTTGAAACCGCTGCCGAAACCCGTTTTCTAAGGATAGCCGGGGCCGATGCGGTGGGGATGTCCACAATCATGGAAGTCATAACGGCGGTCCACGCGGGCATGGATGTACTGGCGGTTTCGGTAATAACCAATGTAAACCTTCCTGACGCCTACAAGCCGGCGGTGATCGAAGATATCATACAGACGGCTGCATCGTCAGGCCGCACCCTCGGCAGGCTTTTCGAAAAAGTACTCGAACAGTGCTGACGTCATCCCCGGGCATCGGCTCACCGGCTTTCCATTAGTTCGACTTTGTAATTCGATATGGTTGTTCAAAATACAGTCCTGAAATTCAAAGCTATCCCAAAGGCGCCCTGAAATAATCTAAGCGATTGATATTATTTGGATTAGCGTGTTCGGCGCGAAGTCTGCATCCGGAGGCTGCGACTGCGCTTTGTGCCGGGTGCGAAGGAGGGGGGACCCCCGATAAGGCCAAACCCATCGCGAGGTGGTGAAGGAAAGCCGCGGGTCTTCTGGGTAGAGCGGTCGGGTGGCCTGAGAAAACAGGTCATCCGGCATTTTTGTAAGGGTGAATTCTATGGGAAGCAAATTTAAAATCCTGGTTCTTGCTATATGCCTCAATGCCTCTCTGTTTCTCGCCATGCCTGCTTTCGCCGGTTCCGTACTCGCAATACCCGGTGGTGTCGGGAGCCTGACCTATTTTGGAGGAGAATATGCCGGGCCGATTGGAGCCACACTCAACGGAAATGCGATTCCCGGCGGAATAGTCTGCGACGATATTAACGCGCAGACCAGCGTGCCTAACCCGGGGTTCAGCGTCTATGTGAGCGAACTCTCACCCGGGGATATGACGAATGTAAGATTTGGAGCCGACCCCAATGCACTCTTCGATTATGAAGAAGCATCATGGCTTGTCGGACAAATGGCGAAAAACCCAACCCAAATCGGCGAAATGCAGTTTGCCGTATGGCGAATTTTTACCCCCGATGCCCGCAGTACTCGTGGTTGGGTGTCTTATGAAGATCGTAAGATTGAAAACACCTGGATGGCTGAGGCGGCGACTGCGGTCCTGGAGGGAAACCTCAATTATAGCTCCGTTCGCATTTACACGCCCGTAGACACGGCCAACCAGGAATTCATCTCCGGTGGTCCCACTCCTACTGCAACTCCCGAACCGCCCACCCTGCTGCTTGTCGGCTTTGGTCTTGCCTGTCTTGTCGGATGCAGGCTGAGAAGGCGAGGTAGAGCTTAGGCTCGACAGTCTGATCAGATGGTTGCCCGTTCCACGCTCGATGTCGTATCGCTTGCTTCCGGTTTGAATACGGCGAACCGGTTGACCAGAAAATTCACGCCCACCCCGACGGCAATCCCGGCTAAAGCCGCCGCCTGCGGATAAAGAACGGGAAATTTAGCGGTCAATTCGGATGTTACAAGATAGTTGAAAAGCGCACCGAGCGAACAGGCTCCCACATACCCGAAGAATTGCTTGACGATTGAGCCGTTTCGCGCATAGTCAAATGTAAAACGGCGGTTCAACACGAAATTGAACACCATGGAAACCGCAATGGCGGCGCCGATCGATACTTTGTCTCCGACGCCAAGGGCTACGAGCAGGGTGAGTACTGCGAGGTTGACGACGGTGCCAAGCCCCCCGACCACCAGGAACTGCGCAAGATGAGACCAGGCGCCGTACTTGTATATAAACAGCCGCCTGATATG
>JAJYTC010000102.1 GCA_021793275.1 Deltaproteobacteria bacterium
GAGGACCCGCTCATCGTGAACGCCCCGGGCCATTACCTGGGCTTCCACCATCCGTTCACGAGCCTTCTTGAAATTCACCATACCCTTATTTCCATTCCGACGAACACCCCTTGCCCCCTGCCTGACATTCCTTGACGAACATATTGATACTATAAAACTTTTTCCAAAATTCAAAAAGATAAAGCAAGAAGAGAATTAAAATGCGCCGGGATTCGCGCTCAGAGCAGATTTGCCCACGAGCAGTACGCCCTGTGAAGATGGACGGAGGGCTCAGGGCTCCCGCCGAGCGAAACATGGCGAAGAATTCGCCTGAACCATGCGCCAAAAGCATATCGTTTTCCCTGAAGGACAACCCAGGGGGACACGGATTCCATCTCCGTCTGGGTCCCGAGCAGGGGGAAAACCTGCGTTCCCGCATACAGAAAAGCCAGGTTGTCCTTCCAGGAGGAATCGTAGTTGGAAAAGAAGCTTTCATCGCGATCTTCGAAAATCCGTCGGAATGCTCCGGGACAATGGTTTTCATTGATCGGGCGAAGGGCAAAAAGCGCTTTTTGCGGATATTGCCCGGCGATGATTTTAGCAGCCTCGCTACGCTCCGCCGCATGCCCTTCCGCTATGCCCGCATTGAAGATGCCAAGGCCTCTGAAGGGAAGACCGCCTTCGGCCATGCGATCCAGGGCGAGCCCGAGACTTGGCGCCCTTGCATGGGGCGTATCGTCCCAAAACAGGACCAGCGGACTTTGGATATTCGCCGATACGAATCGAAAAAGGCCGCCAAGGTAATCGATGTCCGCCTGCCATCGCGATGAGATGAAAAACTTGTCTATCCAGGGCAGCACCAGCGAGTCGATTACGCCGGCATCGAGCATCCGCTGCCCCTGGTTTGCAAGCGCAAAAAGAAGGCTTAGACCATCGGCCCATGATTTCCGGGCGCTTTCGATCCACGCCGGGACCAGCCCGCAAGATATTTGCTGGTGAGGGGCAAGCGCCCCCGGCCATTCATGTTTGTTTCGATTCGTGGTGGCGGATTCCCCGGTCCCGGGCAATTCGGCAACTTTAAAACCGCGCCAGAAGCCCTCGGCTGCAATCGATCGGTTTTCAAGTGCACGGGCGAGTTTAGGGGCGAACAGTCGTTTGCCCCTAAACGAGCAAAGTTCCATGGCCGAAGCCAGGTCGAATGATTCTCGAATCCTCGCAGTGTCCTTTAGCACCTCACGGACAAAACTGCTGTAGAGTGCGGGGCTTTCGAACGGGGCGGCCAAATCATCGAAGGCCCAGCCCCCGGCAGCGCCAAGCGAAGCATTGTGCCAGCTAAGCACTACGCGGCCGGTTCTACGGCTTACTTCATGCGCAAACCGCCTGATTTCCGTCAGTTCCCCGGCCTGGCAGTGAACGAGCCTTTCCCAGAAAGCGATCTTTCGGCGCCCTGCCCCTTCCCAGTACAGGTGCTTGATCACAGGGGAAAACGCATCAGGAGAAGCTGCAACTCTGGCCGTTACCGCCCTTCCATGGATTCTCCATGCGGCTTTGACGCGTTCGGCACGCCCGTGGAAGCTTACCAGGGGCCTAAGGTCTGCGAGCGTCGTATCGAAAGCCCGGTTCGCAGACCGGTCGGGAGCAGAGTTGTCGCTACAGATATGACTTTGGGCCGGTAGCACGTTGCAGGCCGCATCAGCCACGGAGTTCAACCGTTTTTTCAGGAGCCTCCATCTTTTCCTTAGCGTTGTGGAACCAGGCGTGGATCCCGGCTCAGAAACGCTGCCGGGATGACGATGAGAGGGATGGCTGCCTGCGGCATGACGGTGAAGGGGATGGGGGCCGGCTGGATGACGGTGGGAGGGTCCGGATGCACCCGGAAATATTCTCTTCGGATCGATGCTGTTAATAAAGGGACGCAGAGGAAATCTTTTTTCGAAAAGCCAGGCCAAAAGGTTCGCATCCATTTTTGATGCAAGGCGAATGAAAAACTTTGCGGCCTCGGGATCATTGAGCATCGTTTCGGCAGAGGCAACCAGTTCGCAAAAGATCTCGAGAAGCTCTGCCGCAATATTGCGGATCGGCATCCTGGACCAGTTCGGAGAAAGCCCCTCGAACATTTCTTTTCTCTCTATGCCCACCTCATTCACCAGCGCCGCAACAGTGGAACAGGTCGTTACCCCCGGTTTCCGGGATGAAAGAAAAATCCTCCGGGCCCAAATATACCGGACCGGGAGGATTCTTCATCTTCGGCAACTGAAAGGGAAATATTTCCTCAGCACTTTTTCCCGGATTTTTTAAGCAACTTCAACGCTTTTTCCGTCTCCATCACGGGAATGACTTCCGCTACGCCCAAGTCACTCCAGCCAAATACGGACGAGGCAAGATGCGTATCGTCTTCGGCCTCGAACAACCGGAACACCCTGTGGCCGGATATATCGAACCACTCACCGATGACGTTGATTCCAGCCGATTTTTCCGCCCCCAGTCCACGTTCTATGACCAGGTTTCTATCCTCCGGTGAGTAACTGAATATAGCCATAAAAAGCATATCGTCTCCTTTCGTTTCGGTTATGTTCCTACGGTATTTGCGGCGAAATTGCACCCAGTCATTATAGAAGGTGGCAAAGGCAAAACGCAACCCATTTGATATACCGTCATTGCCTGGAGCACTCTGCTCCTCTGTATCGAAAAGTTGATGGCGGGTTGCGGCCCGCCCGCCCACCCGCTTAACCCTCCCTGCAGACTCCGAGGCCTCTTTGCGCTTCGCGCCCCGGACACCGTGTGTCCGGGGCACCCCCGTCCCTCGTAGCTTTTCGTAAAATAATCTCGGGCATGCTCCTGCACCTCGACGCTGCAAGCTTTTTATTATTTCTGCCGCCCCCCTTCTCAGCATTTGGTTGAATCAATCGCGCAGCGCCCTCTGCACGAGCGCTTCGACTCTTGAGGCTTCGCTGAAATTCCCACGCTTACGGCACCCGTTGCAATAAATCCGACGCTTGTCATCGAGGATCTTTTGAGCCGCATTTCTTTGCTCGGGGCTTAGCCGGCCCGAGCGGATCGATTTAACAATGGCCTCGATACGGTATCTGTCAAGGCTCGCAATGGTTGCCGAGAGCTGGCCTTCGTGGCCGCCGCGCTTTATCACAAGGGGTTTTTCGACCAGACCTAAGGGAAAACGGCAGCCGATTCGCAGCCACAGATCGTAGTCTTCGCAGGCGGGCAAGGATTCGTCAAAAAGCCCCGCAAAATCGAAAAGACCGCGGTGGACGACAACGGCCGAAGGGCTTACAAGGCACCTTTCGAGCAGCAGCGGGAAACAGTCTCCGCTTGGCTTCCCGTGATATTTTCGAGGATTTATCCGCTTTCCGTTTCTTATCCAGATCTCTTCTGTCTGGCAGAGAAAAATGTCGGGATGAGCGGCAAAAAACTTCATCTGTTCGCGCAGCTTACCCGGAAGCCAGAGATCGTCGGAGTCGAGAAACGCGATCCATTCGCCCCGGGAGATCGAGATGCCGAGATTTCTGGCCGCGCTGACCCCCGAGTGCTCACGGCGGATGTACTCTATCTCACCGTTTACTTTCGCGAGCGTTTGTTCGGTATCATCGGTCGAACCATCGTCCACCACTATGACCTCGACCTTCTCAGGGACCTCCTTTTGATCGAGAACGGAGCGCACGGCGTCCACAACAAGCTTTGCCCGGTTAAAAGTGGGAATTATTACGCTGATCATGGTCCTTCAATGAAAGCGATTCGAAATCGATGCCCGAATCAAGCTTATTGACACAGAGGTTCAAATCCACTACTCAGACGTCCGTGTTACAGAAATGAGAAAAACGACGACCACGCGCGCCGGGCTCCCGCCCGCCCGCTTATCTTAAATATTACATCATTATTTTCCTGGAGAATCGATGTTTTCTAAAAACCTTCTTTCCAGACGAAATTTTTTGGTTCTGGCCGGAGCGTCCGGCGCCGGGCTTTTGGAGGGATGCTCCAAGTCGCGCCGGCCCGTGGAAACTACCTACACCGCAATCGAGATCCTCGAACGGCAGCACGGAATCAACCGCCGAGCTTTGGCTATATTGGACACTATAAAGAATGAAATTAACGCCCAGATGGATATTTCCCCGGAAATAGCGGGAGGCGCCGTTGGGGTGATCGAAACTTTTATGATCAAATGTCACCAGTTGATGGAGGAAAAGTTCGTTTTCCCGGCCTTCGCCGGAACGCAGAAAACGGCTGACCTTATCGCGGTGCTCCGTAAGCAGCATGATGCAGCCTCGAAGTTGACCGGCATCTTGAAGCCGCTTTGCGTGAACTTTTCGCAAAATGACGAGGAAAAACGGCGCGAGACGGTAAAGATGATACATCTTTTGACCCGAATGTCACAGGCGCACGAATCGTGGGAAGATACGACTCTTTTTCCCCTGCTGCGCGTTGTCGATCCAGGCAAATCCTATGCCCGGCTAAGCTCCGAGGTCCAGGCAGCGGAAACCAACCTGATTGGCCGGGACGGCCTGGATGAAACACTCCAAAAGATTGCCTCCTATGAGAACGGCCTTGGAATTGGAAACCTGGCCTCCTTTACTCCGACACCGGAGGATTTGAGCTGATGGCGCCGGGAGACGGGCGTGAAGCATAGAGCAGCAAGTGTTCCCTCAACTGTCCGAACCGGGGAGAGCGCCCTACTGCCGATAGCCGCGCAAGGCTCTCTTTGAACATAACCGAGGCCTCTTCCACGGTGAGGCCCTCGGTTACTTCATAGTCGTAGGCTATGGAGACGGGGTCTCTTTGAGGCCGGTCGATTATACGGCTTATGCCGTAGCGTCGAGGATTTAGAAAGACCTTGGAGCCTTCGAGCAAAATAAAGCGGGAACGGGAAAGCGCATGAATCGACTCGCGGCATGAATCGAGGAAATCGAGAGTGCTCAGCCACTCGGCTTTGGTCTCGGTTGGAAAGCCGAATATAACGAAGAGCAGGTTCCATATGCCGGCGCTCTCGGCGGAGTGAAGAATAGTTTCGACCTCCTGCGGGTTTGTCCCCTTCCCCATGAGATCAAGCACGCGCCGGCTTGCCGATTCGACTCCCCACATCAGAACGCGCAGCCCTGCCCTGTGGGCCTTTTCAAGCACGCGGGGCGAAAATCCGGAAGGCCTGGCGTAGGCCGAAAAGCGCACTCGCGTATTTCTTCGGATCAATTCCTCTGCAATCTTGTCGAGCCTTCGCGGACGCAGCATCTCGTCAACGAGGCAGAAATGACTTACCCCATAGCTTTCCTGGAGCAAGGAAAGCCTCGCAGCCGTAGCTGCGGCATGCTCCTCGCGGTAGTGCAGGTAAGTCTTTTGATGCGTGCAAAACGCACAGCGTCTCCAGGGACATCCGCGAGAAGAAAGGTAGGGCAAAACGGGAGTGGGCGAGTGGTATCGGCCCGGAGGCATATCGGAGAAGTCCGGAAGAGGAAGCGCATCGAGGTCGGAAACTCCTTGAGCCGGGTTTGTCATTATTTTTCCATCTTTTCGATGCACAAGACCAGGCACGCCGTCATTCGGACAAAGGAGCGATTTCGCCAGCGCTTCCAGCCCCTTTTCCCCCTCCCCCACGATGAGATAATCGATGAGCCTTCCGGCATCGACTTTCCCCTGCCCGCCCCCGACGGGGACGGGAATGGAAGCAAGAAGCCTCCCCGGATCGGGCATGACTGAAAAGGTAGCGCCCCCGAATGCGATCTTCGGCGGCCCCTGGTCCGAAACTTTTCGGGGGCCGTTCCATCCTTTGCACAGTTTTGCGAGTGCAAGAGCGAAAAAAAGCTGCTGGCTGAAAAGAATGGAAAAACCTGTCAGGTCGGGTTCGAAGGCCTTTACGGGCCCGAGGAGGTCTTCAAAGAATCCGCCGGCAAGGGCCGGCACCGGGAGATCGAGAAGAATCTTTCGCGCAAAATTATCGAAAAGTCCGTTCAAAACCGAACCGAAGCCGGTATAGATGGAGGCATGTTCATCGTATAGACTCAGATCGAAAAAGGCTTCGGCCTCTTTGCCGCAGAAAAAGTCTACTGCGGCCTTGACTTTTCGGGCAGTGGTTTCAATGTCGATTTTACGCAGGCTCATTTGCAATCGCCGGTCGTCCAGCCACCGGGCGGCCTGCTCGAAATAGGCGAGATTGAGGTCGAAATTACGCACCTCGACGCTCGCATCAAGACCAACCGACTGAAGCCAGGCTTTAAGGCTCGCGATTCCCAGCGGAGGGCTTGTCGGTAAAACTGCCGGAGGAAATACGAGGGCGATTCGTAGCGGCCTGCCGGCTACGGGCTTTGGCTTCGAGTCGTTTGGACTGTAATGCGGACCTGCTGGCATGGTGTTTCTTTGGTCAACCTTTCGCGCATTTAGTTCAAGGCTTGTTTATACGCAAAAAGAGTTAGTTTGACCATGCGGATTCATGAGATTTTTTGAATTCGGGGCGGGGTGGAAAATTTAGGGAGCTGGGGAAGAGAGGCGGAGTTGACACGAATAACTAGCAGTCTTAGCTTGTGGCTGCTAACGCAGGAAAATGGAAATTACCATTCTAAGAGGAGGTTGACCATGGCCATTTTTAGGTATCCCGGCTGGCGCTGGCCGGATTTACCCGGAGCGCGGGAAGACTTTGAAAAAGCACGCAGGCAGATGGACCGTCTTCTCTCAGTTTTTTCCGGAGGGGGCGAGACCGTTGCATCTTCGGGCGTGTTCCCGCCGGTGATCGTTTCCGAAGACGAGGACAAAATTTACGTAGAGGCGGAAATTTCGGGAATAAAAGCCGAAGATCTGGATATATCCGTTGTCGGCAGGACCCTTACCATTAGCGGTGAACGCAAGCCCGAAGAGGCGCAAAACGTCAATTATCATCGCAGGGAGCGTAAATGGGGCAGTTTTCGCAAGGCGCTCACGCTGCCGGAGGACGTCAATACGGAAGCGGTTCTGGCCGAATGCAAAGACGGGCTTCTAAAGCTCGTTTTGCCCAAACCAGAGCACGTTAAGCCCCGGAAAATAACGATCCAAGGTCAATAGGCAAGGTTGGACAAGGAGGTTACCATGGCTGACACGGATTTGCAGATCGAAGAAAAAAAAGCTGTGCAGGCTACGGGGGAAAGCACCCGCGACGTCCCGGTATTTGTCCCCGCCGTGGACATATATGAATCGGAAAATGCCCTGACGCTTCTTGCGGACATGCCGGGCGTTCCGATCGATAAAATCGACATAGACCTGGAGGCAGACCAGCTCACGATACGGGGAACGGTGCCTGAACGGGAGGAGAAGGGAAAAATAATTTTCAAGGAATTCACCTATGGAGATTACTACCGGCAGTTTACCCTCTCAAGCGACATCGACCGCGCAAAGATACAGGCATCGATGAAGGACGGGGTGCTAAGGCTGGTGCTGCCAAAGGCCGAGGCGGCAAAACCGAGGAAAATAACCGTACAGTCAAAGTAAGGGCTGCAAAACCCGATCGTATCTTTCCCCCGGTCGATAAGGCCGGGGGAAAAGCGTTCAAGCTCCCAAAAGCGCGATAATCCTTTCTTTTAGCATATCCTTGTCGTTTTCGGACAAAATAGCCGGGGGCTCCTCGGCAGTGTGGGGCAAGCGCCCATCGAGCCTTTGGGCAAGATGGCGGAGGATGTCTGAGAACGTGATTTCCTCGCCGCTTGGCAGTTCCACCTGGACATCGGAAGCCTCGGCATCAAGATTCTCAACCGCCTCCACATTGGAATCATCGGGTTCGGCAGGCTCTTTTGGCGGAGCGGCAACAGCTCCCGGGCCTTCGGACTCGGAGGTGGGCGCCTGAAGGGGTGGGGTGTTACCGAAAGCCTCGTAAATCCGGGCATATTCACCGGCGCTTTCCATTTTTCCCGATATTGCGGCAAGCTCTGAGAGGAGCTTGAAGATAAAGGAGTTCTTGCGGATTTCTTCCGCTACATTAGAAAGAATCCGCTCGGACTCGTCGGGATCTCCCATTTCCATGAGCGCCCGTCCGAGCAGTATCCGCGCCCCTAAGTGTTCGGGATGAAAATGAAGGCCATTTCTGCAGACTTCCACCGCTTCTTCCCATTCGCCCGCCGCGCAAAGCTCCTCGGCCAGCATAACAAACACCCGCGACCCGGGATCGAGATCAAGAATCTCCCTGTATTTTTTTATACTATCCGCCGAATCCGCCATTTACCCCTCCAGGAAAAGACCTCACGTCTTTACATTCGCCTTTTGACTTTGGACTTTTGACTCTTCCTCAATTTCCATCCTTCGCCTGTTTGCCTCGATATGGGCAAGTCGAAGCGGTTCGGGTATCCTGTAGCGGCGAAGGCAACGGTACACGAGCTTTTTTGAAGATTGAACGTCCGCGAGGTGGCCCGGGGATATATAGATGGGCTTTACGCCGTCCCTGGAGCGAAATACGATCCCGACCTGCTCTCCGTCGAGCATAAGCGGCCTGCTCGATCCTTTTTTGAGGGGCGGATCATCGTGAGTACCGCAAAGCCTGCTCTTTGCGCATCCAACAGTCGGAATGCCGAGGCAAAGTCCCAGATGGGCGGCTAACCCGAGCTTTCGCGGGTGGGCGATTCCCTGTGCGTCGCACAGCAGCACGTCGGGTTTTTGCCCGAGTTTGCCGTAGGCCTCGATAAGGGGCGGAACTTCTCGAAATGAGAGAAGACCGGGCACATACGGAAAAGAAGCCTTGCAGACGTGGTGGACGGACTCGATCAAATCAAGACCGGGCCATTTGAACGTAAGAATGACTGCAAATAGAAGATCGCTGTGCTTCGAATACGACAGATCCTCAGCGCCGAGGATTTTCAGCCTGGCGGGAAGAGGCTGAATGAGGACCTGCTCGGCCAGTGTCTTCTGGAGGCTTATGGCTTCTTTAGCTGAAAGTGTCCAGCTATGCAGTTCCAAATTCAGACCTCTAAGCGCACCTCGAAAAACCGCACGACCGGCACACGATGCATCCGCCCTCATGTTCCACTGCACCGCCGCAGTCCGGACAGGCGCCCATTTGGTCGGCCAGGGCCGAGCTTATGTGCGAATGCGAGTGATGATTGAGGACCTTGGCTATACCATCGGCACAGGAAACGACCTGCTCGCCGTTTCCCCAGGCGGGCGAGGGGCAGCGGATGCCCACAAGCTGCTTTATTATCGCCTCCACCTTTACGCCCGAGCGCAGGGCAAGGGATATAAGCCTGCTCGTCGCTTCTATCTGTGAGTACGCACAGCCTCCCGCCTTGCCCATCTGTGCGAAAACCTCGCAGAACCCGTATTCGTCGGAGTTTATGGTCACGTAGAGATTGCCACAGCCCGTGTTTACGCGCTCGGTTATGCCCTGAGTCATATCCGGCCGGGGCCGAGGCTCAACCTGCGGATATTGGGGCTTGCGCTGGATATTTAGCACTTGGGCCTCACGGCTGCCGTCGCGGTAGATTGTCAGCCCCTTGCAACCCAGCTTGAAGGCTGTAAGGTAAGCCTGGTGGACGTCTTCCGGGGTGGCCGAAAACGGGAAGTTGATCGTTTTGCTGACCGCGTTGTCGGTATATTTCTGGAACGCCGCCTGGATGCGAATATGCCAGGACGGGTCTACGTCGTGGGAGACTACGAAAACACGGCGCACATCCTCGGGAATCTCGGCAAAATCCTTGATGCTCCCCTGCTGCGCTATTCGTTTCATCAGATCTTCGGAATAGAAACCGCGTTCCTGCGCCACTTTGCGGAACAGCGGGTGCGCTTCCACCAGTTCTTCACCGTCCAGGACCTTGCGCACGAAACTGATCGCAAAAATCGGTTCGATTCCGCTCGAACACCCCGCGATAATGCTTATGGTGCCCGTGGGGGCGATTGTCGTCGTCGTGGCATGCCTCATGAAAGGGGTTTCGGGCGAGTCGTAGACCGAACCCGGGTAGTTCGGGAAATTACCCCTGGTCTTGCCAAGGTGAGCGGATGCGGCCTTGGACTCCTTCTGGATAAAACTCATCACAACTTCGGCGGTCTCCACCGCTTCCTCGGAATTGTAGGGAATACCGAGGGCAAGGAGAAGATCGGCAAACCCCATGATACCAAGGCCGATTTTGCGGTTCCCTTTGGTCAGTTCCTCTATTTTGGGAAGCGGGTACTTGTTGGCCTCGATGACGTTATCGAGGAAATGGACCACATCCCATATAACGGCCTTTAGCCGGTTGTAGTCGATCTGCCCGCCGGAGTACATTCCGGCCAGATTGATCGAACCGAGATTGCACGATTCGTAGGGAAGCAGGGGTTGTTCGCCGCACGGGTTTGTGCTCTCGATCCGCCCGATCTTCGGCGTTGGATTGGCCCGGTTCATGGCGTCTATGAAGATGATGCCCGGCTCCCCGTTTTTCCATGCCGATTTTACTATAGTGTCGAAGACCTCCCGCGCGGACATCTTCTCGACTTCTTCGCCGGTGCGGGGATTTCGCAACGAATATTGCGTCCCGGTTTCTACCGCCTGCATGAAATCATCGGTAACGGCAACCGAGATGTTGAAGTTTGTCATTCGCTGATTGTCTGTCTTGCAGGTTATGAACTTGAGGATATCGGGGTGGTCGACGCGCAGGATGCCCATATTTGCGCCCCGCCGCGTACCGCCCTGCTTAATGGTTTCGGTTGCGACGTCGAAGACGGACATGAAGGAAACCGGTCCGCTGGCAACTCCCTGAGTGGAAAGGACCTTATCCTTTTCGGGGCGGATCCTGGAAAAGGAAAATCCGGTCCCGCCTCCGCTTTTGTGGATCATCGCGGCATGCTTTATGGCTTCAAAAATACTGTCGATGGAATCATCGACAGGAAGAACGAAGCAGGCGGAAAGCTGTCCCAACTGGCGGCCGGCGTTCATCAGGGTAGGAGAATTGGGCATGAAATCAAGGGATGTCATCAGATTGTAAAACCTGCGGGCGGTCTCCTGGACTTTATCGGGCCCCTCGTAAAGGGCATCGGGCTGCGCAATGGCAAGGGCCACCCTCCTGAAAAGGTCCTCGGGAGTCTCTACCGGCTCATCCGAACCATCCTTGATCAGGTAGCGCTTTTTTAATACTATTTGTGCGTTAGGAGTTAGTGTTAAAGCCATCTGCTGCCCCGCCCCCGCGGATTGCTTCGACTCCGCGCTGTAATCTTCGCCGCCATAGGAGGAAACTGCCACAGCCTCCAGGTTTTCCATAATTTTACCCTTTTTTGAACGTTTTTGGTTTTCTTTTTAAAGGAAGTGAGAATCAATCCCCTGATAATGAGCTTCATACCCAAAAAAAGGGGTTGCCGTCAAACAGGAAAAAAAGCCCATTGCATTGGATTGAGAGACCGGATTTCCACCCAAAACTTGTTTATCGCTTCAAATGGTAATATATCTTCGGTAAGCTCACGTCCGTCCGGAAAAGCCCTGTTTAGCCCAAACTCCTTACTGTTATGATTGACACCTTGGATCGCTTGTTGTTAGAATTTTAATTTCTTCTATCAGAGAAGCTATAAAAAACCGGCTGATTTCCGGTCTGCCCGCAGGCGCCGTCATTATTTTTCGTGTCCGGGCCGACCAATCGAGGGTCGTTTATGAAACTCAAAGGCGCGCAGATATTTTTCGAATGCCTGAAAAAAGAGGGTGTGGAAGTTGTGTTCGGATTTCCGGGCGGCGCCGTTCTGGACATCTATCATGAAATGGCCGGGCACAACATAAGGCACATCCTGGTCCGCCATGAGCAGGGGGCCGCACACATGGCCGACGGGTATGCAAGAGCATCCGGCCGCGTGGGCGTGTGTCTCGTGACCTCGGGTCCGGGGGCGACCAACACCGTAACCGGCGTAGCCACCGCCTACATGGATTCTGTGCCGATGGTCGTATTCACCGGCCAGGTGCCAACGCCGCTCATCGGAGACGACGCTTTCCAGGAAGTGGACATCATAGGGATCACCCGGCCTTGCACAAAGCACAGCTATCTGGTGCGAGACGTAAACGATCTGGCGACAGTCATAAAGGAGGCGTTTTACCTCGCGCGCACGGGACGCCCCGGACCGGTTCTCGTAGACCTGCCAAAAGACGTGCTCCAGGCGCATGCGGACTTCAAATATCCCAAAAAGGTCGACCTGCCCGGCTACCGGCCCACACTGGAGGCGCATTCGGGCCAGATCAGGAAGGCATGCCAGCTTATAGCCAAGGCCAAATCGCCGGTCATTTTCGGTGGTGGAGGCATAATCATTTCAGAATCCTCCGAAGAACTCACCCGGCTGGCCCGGCTCATCCAGGCGCCGGTAACCTGCTCACTTTTGGGGTTGGGAGGCTTTCCCGCCTCCATGCTCTCGGAGGAAGGCCGCAGGCGCCCCGATCCGCTATGGCTCGGAATGCCGGGGATGCACGGCACATACCAGGCAAACATGGCCTTATCTCATGCGGATGTCATTTTGGCGATCGGCGCTCGTTTCGACGACCGGGTGACCGGAAAGATCAGCACATTTGCTCCGAAGGCCCGGATTATACACGTCGATATCGATCCGACCAGCATAAGCAAAAACGTTGAGGTTGACGTTCCCATAGTGGGCGACTGCAAGAATGCTTTGCTCCAGTTTCTGGAGTTTTTCGAAAAAGAGCCGATCGAGGGACTTGCCGAGACCAGGGCCCCGTGGTTCGACCAGATAGCCCGCTGGGCAAAAGAACACCCTCTGACCTACTGCGCGTCTGAGGAGTTGATAAAACCGCAATACGTCATCGAAAAGATCGATGAGCTTGCGGGCGAGGACGCCATAATTACCACCGAGGTGGGCCAGCACCAGATGTGGACCGCCCAATTCTACAAGTTCAACCGCCCGCGCACGCTGCTCACTTCGGGGGGGCTGGGCACGATGGGCTACGGCTTTCCGGCGGCAATCGGAGCACAGGTGGCCTTTCCGGACAAACTTGTGATAGACATAGCGGGCGATGGAAGCATCCAGATGAATATTCAGGAGCTGTGCACGGCGGTCTGCAACAATATCCCGGTGAAAGTGGTGATAATCAACAATACCTATCTGGGTCTGCCGCGCCAATGGCAGGAGCTGTTCTACGATAAAAACTACACCGGGTCCTGCATAGAAGGGGCACCCGATTTCGTCAAGCTGGCCGAAGCATACGGGGCGGTGGGACTGAGGGCCGAGCGGCCCGAACAGGTCGACGCGGTCCTGCGAAAGGGCTTTTCGATAAAGGCGCCCGTTTTCATGGATTTCCTGGTAGCGGCGGAGGAAAACGTCTACCCGATCGTGCCGCCCGGAAAGAGCATCACCGACATGCTTCTTACGCAGCTCTAAACGCAGGGATTTTCCGATGATTGTCACAAATGACAGACGGTATACGATAGGGATTTTGGCCCAGAATGTCCCGGGGGTCCTGGCAAGAATCGTTGGCCTTTTCAGCGGCCGGGGGTACAACATTGAAACGGTCACGGCTGCGGAGACCAACGAAAAAGGGCTGACGCGCATTACCATCGTTACGACGGGCGATGAGCGGGTGCTCTCTCAGATTGTAAAGCAACTGAACAAACTGGTTAACGTCATTAAGGTATTCGATTTTTCTGAAACCGAGTTCGTCGATCGGGAAATGGCCCTTATCAAGGTCCGCGCCGAACAGGAAAGCCGGGCCGAGGTTCTTCGCATAGCAGATATTTTTCGCGCCAAGGTGGTCGATGTAAGCCCTCATTTTTATACGCTCGAAGTTACCGGAAACGAGGGAAAACTTTCGGCCATAGTGGAGCTTCTGGAGCAAATTGGAATAGCGGAGATTGCGCGAACGGGTAAAGCGGCTCTTGCGCGCAGCAAGAAATAACTAACCGAATCAAAATAATAAGGAGGTAATCGATGCGAATATTTTACGACACTGACGCCAACATGGATATTTTGCGCGGCAAGAAGATCGCGATTATAGGATATGGAAGCCAGGGTCATGCGCAGGCTCAGAATTTGCGTGATTCAGGACTTCAGGTAGTGGTGGGGGCACGCTCGGGCGGCCCCGGCTATGAGAAGGCGGTCGAGGACGGGTTCAGCCCGGTATCGGCGCGCGAAGCCGCCGAGCAGGCCGATGTCATCCAGCTCCTTACCCCGGACCACGGTCAGGCAGCGCTCTATCGAAACGACGTCGCCCCCTCGATGGGCGCAGGCAAGACCCTTCTTTTTTCACACGGTTTCAATATTCACTACGGCCAGATTCTGCCTCCGGCGGAAGCCGACGTGGTGATGGTCGCCCCCAAGGGCCCCGGGCACCTGGTGAGGAGCGAATATGTGCGGGGCGCCGGAGTTCCGGCCTTGGTGGCCGTGCACCAGGACGCATCGAGTAACGCCCTTCAGACGGCCCTGGCCTATGCCGCCGGCATAGGTGCAACACGCGCCGGGGTTATCGAAACCAGTTTCAAGGAAGAAACCGAAACGGACCTTTTCGGCGAGCAGGCCGTGCTTTGCGGCGGGGTTTCCGAACTGATAAAGGCAGGGTTCGATACGCTTGTCCAGGCAGGCTACCAGCCGGAAATCGCTTTTTTTGAATGCATGCACGAACTCAAGCTGATCGTAGACCTCATCTACCGGGGCGGTCTTGCCTACATGCGCTACTCCATCAGCGATACGGCGGAGTACGGGGACTTTTCGCGCGGAAAGCGCGTCGTAAATGATCAGACCCGGGCCGAGATGAAAAAGATTCTCGAAGAGATTCAATCCGGGAGTTTCGCTCGGGAATGGATCCTCGAAAACCAGGCAGGGCGCCCCATGTTCCAATCGATCAGAAACCGGGAAAAAGCGCTGCTGGTCGAGCAAGTAGGCGCCAAGCTGCGCGCCATGATGCCTTTTCTCGATGCTGTGAAGATGGTTTAAACGGAAGGAGTGCACATTGTCGGTCGGGGATTTCAGGGAAAAGCGATACCATGTCCCCATTGCCAGGGAAGGGCTTCCTTTTATCCTTGCTGCAATGTTTTCCACTCTGATCGCTGCGGTGCTGGGCTGGGGATTGATCTGTGTTGTGCTCCTGGCCCTCACCCTTTTGATCGGCCACTTTTTCCGGGACCCTGAAAGGGTTTCGAACGCGGGTGAAAGTGAAATCATATCTCCGGCCGATGGGCGGGTAATTTCGGTAAAGAACGTGCCTTCGGTCAGATTCCTGGATAAACCCGCGGTGAAGATCAGTATCTTCATGTCGGTCCTGGATGTACATGTCAATCGGGTCCCGATTTCGGGAACGATCGAGGGCATGTACTACCGGAAAGGCCGCTACATGGCCGCCAACCTTGCCGAGGCCGGCGAGGAAAATGAACAGAACTGGCTCTGGATAAAATCCGACTCAGGCCTGGACGTCGTGATTACCCAGGTAGCGGGGCTTATAGCCCGCCGTATCGTTTGCTGGCCGAAAATCGGGGACCGGGTGGTTCAAGCGGAGCGATTCGGAATGATCCGGTTCGGTTCCCGGATGGACGTCTATGTGCCTGAAGACAGTGAAATCCTGGTGTTCCAAGGCAAGCATGTCTATGCGGGAGAAACGGTCTTATGCAGATTGAACCCGTAAAGAAGCGCCGCCCGCGCCGAAAGAGGTGGCGCAGAGAAGGCGAGGTTTTCCGCGGGACACATATCTGGCCCAATCTGTTTACGACGGCAAACCTTTTGAGCGGTTTTTTCGGGATCGTCAAATCGATCGACGGCAAATTCGAACTGGCGGCCATTGCGGTTCTTATGTCGTGTATTTTCGACATTCTTGACGGCAAGGTCGCCAGGATGACCGGAGGGACAAGCCGCTTCGGGGTTGAATACGACTCGCTGGCCGATCTGGTGGCGTTCGGCGTTTCGCCGGGTTTGCTGATCTACCTTATGGCGCTCAAGCCCTACGGGCGGGTAGGCTGGCTGGCGGCCTTCGTTTTCATGGCCTGCGGCGCTTTGCGCCTGGCGCGGTTCAACGTCCA
>JAJYTC010000103.1 GCA_021793275.1 Deltaproteobacteria bacterium
GGGCCAAAGGCGAGAAAGGCGCCTGACAGTGTCAGGCGCCTTTGTCTCCTTTTTTAGCTTACCAGGTAGAGAATGACTCCTTTGGAATGCCGGAGTATCCCGGAGGCGTTGCCCCCCGACAGAAAGGGCTTTTTTCCCCGGCATCTTTTTCTGGCCATTATCACTATGCGGAATTTGCGCGCCTCGATTGCAACGGGGAGGGTCTCCACCTGCTGCGGGTCAACGCCGCGCTCGCCTCTCTTACCGTTCTAATCCAATGATTGAGCGAAATCGAGGAAACGCAATCTCAAAATCGTTATTTTGCCAAATAACAGGAAAATAGAGCCCCCCGGAGGGACAATAAACAGGTGTCTGTGCATATCCGCCCTCAGCCCGCCGCCTGGCGTCGGCATGTTTTACAGGTTTGGGAAATTGGGATAATCCCTTGATTAATTAAGCATTTTAGCGTATTCACCCTCCACCCCCATGCCTGATGTCGGTATATTTTACAGATATGGGAATAGGGATAAGAGATTGATTAAGTTGGCATTTTGGAATACTAATCCTCTGTCCCCCCACCAGAGTGTCGGTAAAGTTTACATATTCAGAACGCCCGCCCCTGGACGACCCTGTCGATGTCGGTCTTAGTTCTTTAATAACTTCAGGAATATACGCAACGGATAACAACCAAATACGGCACTGGCATGACCTATGCTTTAAGTATTGGGCGGGTAATAGCCCCATGGGGAAGACTGCCTGTGCACAAGGCGGGCTCCTCATATTCAGGGTGTTGAAGATCGTTTGCTAAAAGTAGGCTTGAAAGGGTTAAACATGAAAAAAATAGCGCTGATATTCATGTTCGTATCTTTGCTCGGCGTGGCTCTGACCTCCGTACTTGTCGGACTGCCCGCTGTGGCAAAGGCGGACTCGATTACAATTTTAAATCCAAGCTTTGACATTCCGAGCCCGGGAAGCCTGGAGGACTGGAGTGCTCCTTTTGGCGGCGTAACCGCGGAGGTACCGGTAGCCGGTGGGCTCGAGTCAAGCTCGGACTACGCAGCCGTGTTTAGCTCCCCCATCAGCAACGCAATACTGGGTCAGACTGTCAGCGACACAGCTGGGCATAATTACTCGATAAACTTTTGGGTTCTCGACGAGACGCCGGCGACCGCCACCACCAGCACCTTCACTGGAGGGAGCCTCACGATTTATGGCGGCAAGAACGCAAGCGGCCAATGGAACGACCCGTACCACGGAGTGTGGCATGAGTACAGCTATATTCTAAATGCAACGGGCAATAATGCAATCACCTTTAACGCCGCCAACACTGGGAGCGACGGCTATTTCGCCCTGGACCAGATCAGCGGCACCCCCACTCCCGAACCCGCCACAATCTTGCTCGTCGGCGTTGGACTGCTGGGGTTGGCAGTCCTTGGAAGGAAATTGCACAGCTAAAAAGCCTCTGCATCTATCGGCTGACAAAAGGCGGGATACAAACGGCCCTGCCTTTTTTTTCGGCCGTCCTGAGCTGGAGGCTTAAGTCGGCGCAAGACGGAGCGGCCCCGTTGCATCCTCAACAAATTTGCCACAGGTCAGGTCCTCGAACGCACATTCCGCACCAATCGTACTCCGGCGGCGTGGACAAATTTGTATTATTAGTTTTTTAAATCAACAAACTTTTTGGCTAACCTCGCTGTGCCATCGTGATATCCGAACATCTTCACCACCGCTCCCGGAGCCGGATAACCTGTGCTGTCAAGCTCGGGCTCTAAAATCCCCTTCAGTTCGCAAGACCAAAACGAACCAAAGGATCGATGGGAAAATGACCACTAAAGCGAGTTTTCTTATTTTTTCCTCATCACGCCAACTACCCCCAAGATATTCACCCTGCTCAGCGGCCTTGTTGCAGAGACTGTCGGGAAATGTTACCGATTCGGAAAAAATCAGGACAACTCTTCGAGTAAGCATCCATTTGCGTACGTTCCCCTCCGTTCTTCTTCCGACCGTCGGAGAAATTTACAGAATTAAAAATAGGCATAATCTATTGATTTGGTTGATGTATCTGTATATTTATCCTCCGTTTCCCCTTCCGGGTGTCGGTACAGTTTACATAGTCAGAATGGCCGGCCATTGACACTCCCATAGCCCACGGTCTTAATTTTCTAATATTTCCCGCCACATAATGTAACGGCGGGGGGCCAAATACAGCAGTGGCATGCTCTTTGCTTTATACATCGGGCAGCGAGCGGTCCATGGGCAAGCCTGTCTGCACGCAAGGCGTAATCGAATGTATGGGCCGGTAGAATCGAACCCTCCAATGGATAGCGGCAAAAAGGCAACAGGGACCATCATGTACGGTGTGGCCCGACGGCTGCTTGTTTGAAATTTGAGGATGAAAAACATGAAAAAATTCGCTTTGACATCCATGTTCGTATCGGTCTTTGGGTTCGTTTTGCTTTCCGTTCTTCCCGGCCTGACGGCAGTGGCAAAGGCGGATACGACATACCAGGCGTTTGATTTGAGTGGGGCAACGGATAGTTTTAATGGAGCATTGGGTAATTACTTCAATGTAAACAAGCCCATAGAAGTGACGGAACTCGGCGTTTTCGACAACGGTGTTCTTAATAACCTGGGCAGTACCGGCTTTCAAGTGGCAATATACGATTCGAGCGGCAGTCTTGTGTCCGGAAGCCTACAGACAATAAAATCTTCAGCGACTCAGAGCGGCAACTACGGCTTCGTGACTTTGACCACTCCGCTGACTCTGAATCCGGCTAATGGTTACTCGATCGCCGCCGCGGGATATTGGACTACTAACAAAGCTGCAAATACAAATCCCTCTTTTGGTTCGACGGGGACTACTAGTGATGGGGGCGGCTTGATCAGCATTGAAACCAAGCCTAGTTTGACTGGATGGTATCATCAAAATCAGACGACGCTAGGTTCTTCAGTTGGGAGCGTAACTCAGACCACCTGGTATTACGGTGGGGCCACCTTCTCATATAAGGCCGACCCCGTCCCCGAACCCGCAACAATCCTGCTCGTCGGCGTGGGTCTGCTGGGTTTGGCGGCGGTATCCAGAAAAAAAACGCACAACAAATAACCTTGCGTATTTATAAGCTGACAAAAGGCAGGGCCCATACGGCCCTGCCTTTTTTATCGGTTCGCCCGAAAGGACTCACGCACTTGGACGTGCAAGTCCTCTACAGGCCCTTAAGGGAAACTCTCAGCCGGACAGCAGGAGTGTCCATCGCGACGTGGAACCTGGCGGGTATTCTCTTTTGCGGTGGATTTGGAAGGCCGGGACAAAGGCGCCCGACAATGTCGGTCGCCTCTGTCTCTATAAATGTGCATCCGTGTTGGACATGCTGATCTAGCCTACCAGGCAGAGAATGACTCCCTTGGAATGCTGGAGTATCCTCGATGCGTGCCCCCCCAACAAAAAGGGCTTTTCCCCCGGGTAGCTCTTCCTCCCCATTACCACTATGCGGAATTTGTGCGCCTCGATTTCATTGAGGAGATCGCGGGCAATGCCTTCACGTGTCCGCAGAATCAGGGTCTCCACCTTCTGCAGGTTAACGCCGTGATCGGCAAGAATATCGCCTCCCTCGGACATGCTGCGCTCGACGGCGCCGGTCCAATCCGCCCTCCATTTTTCGACCCGCTCTCGCCTCTGTTCCTGTTCGGATTCGGTTAGTATGTGACCGTCATCCCAGAATTCGGGAGGCAGAGGAGGTACAATGTGCAGGAAGGAATAGCGCAACCCCTGGCAGGGTGCGAAAAACTCGGCCGTATACTCGGAGAGCGCCCGCGATTCCGGCGTCCCTTCCATTGCAATGAGCACTTCCATGGAATCGTTTACGGGTACGTCCACAACCCAAACGACCTTGTCTCCTGCATATTGCGCCACCTTCGCGGAAACGCTTCCCAGCAGCAGCGCTCCAACCTGGCTTCTTCCCCGCCTGCCTACGGCTATTGTGCGGATTTTCTCGATATTTGCCTGCTCGATTATGTCCAGGGCCGGGTCACTGCTGTCGACTTTGAGGCGAAGCTCTATGTTGGACTGCGGGAAACCGGCTTCGGTCAACCTGTCAGAAGACGCCTTCAGAACGGCCTGCCCCAATCTCTCCTGTGTATCGTAAGCAAGGTTGCAGCTCTCCACCACATCCATGCAGATGTCTTCCGGAAGGAGGGCCGCAATGTTCTGGACGCAATGAAAGAGCACCACCTCGATGTCTTTCCTGTCCTTGAGCAGCCGGCCCAGCACCGACACCATTTCGAGCCCCCTGGAAGTTCCATCTACCGCCATAAGTACTTTCTGCATACCTTTCCCCCTTGATTTCATGAAGTTAAAAACCCCTTAAGAAAGTGTCGATTTGATCGAGGGAGTGGACAATCCGGCAGGGCGGAAGGCTTTTAACGAAAACCTGGCCGTAGCTTTTGGTGAGCATCCGGATGTCGAAAACAGCTATAATCCCGCGGTCCCCCGAAGACCGAATGAGCCGCCCTATTCCCTGTTTCAACTGGATTGCGGCCCTCGGCACCTGGTATTCATAGAAACCATTGCCGCCCTGCCTCGCGATTCGATCCAGCCTGGAGGCGGTCACCGGATCGTCGGGGACCTCGAACGGCAATTTGTCGATTATCACACAACTGAGCGCTTCCCCCGGCACATCGATCCCCTGCCAGAAAGAACTTGTCGCAAGAAGCACCGACTCCACCCTGTCTTTGAATTCCTGCAAAAGAGCCCGCTTGGTCTTTTGTCCCTGAACGAGAAGCGGAAAAGAAATCCTTCCCTCCAGTATTTTATGAACCTCGTGCATGTTTCGATAGCTGGTGAAAAGCAAGAGCGTGCGCCCGCAGGTCTTTTCAATTATTGCAGCCGCCTCGTCGGCCATTCGGGCGCAAAAGGACCCGTCGTTTGGCGCCGGAAACCGCCTCGGTATATAAGCTATGGCCTGCCGCTCATATTCGAAAGGCGAATGCACCAATAACTCGCGACCTCCGGCCGGAACGCCGAGCGCGTTGCGCACAAAATCAAAAGCCCCCGCCACCGACAGCGTGGCCGACGTCATTACAACGGTGGAAACGTTGGAGAAGAGAAGCTCGTTTAAAATTGGCCCGATTTCGATGGGCGTCGCTTTCAGGAAAACTCCCTGCGGCGTTACCTCCTGCCAATAGACAAGAGACTGGTCCTTCTGCTCGATAAGCGATGTCAGAGCCGTAGACAACTCGCTTGCCCGTCCTCCGGCGCATGCCAGATTTTGAGCCTTTTCCTCAAAAGGCTTGACCATCGCGGGAAGCTCGCCCAGGGCATGGACAATCTGATCGCACACACCGGCAAAATCACTGCCCGCTTTTTCCGGTTCGAACCGGAAACGGCCGCTCCCTTTACCCGCCTGGGTGAGGCCCAGTGAAAAAAGACGGCTCAATACATCGAGCTGCTTCCCCACGGCCTGGACTGCGCTAAAATCCGCCTTGTCCGCACCGCCGCACGCCTTCAATATATCCCTTGAAAGCTGGCCCAGAGCGAAGCTGCTGAAATGGATGCCGAAATATTCGCCTGCCACATCTTCCAACTGGTGGGCCTCGTCGAAAACAACCGCTTCATATTCCGGGATCACTCCGTCGAGGCCCTTTTGACGAAGCGCCATGTCGGCAAAAAACAGGTGATGATTTACGACCACTATATCGGCGCGGGCCGCATCGTTTCTCAGCCGGGTCAGGTGACACCGCGAAAATTCAGGGCACTGACGCCCGAGACAGTATTCCGAACTCGAACATACATCATTCCACGCCCGGAAGTTATCGGGCAGCCAACGTATTTCCGAACGGTCGCCCGAATTCGATGTCGACGCCCATTTCTGGAACCGCCTTATAAGTCCGGTTTCCTCCCTGCTCCAAAGCGTCGGCTGATAGCAAAACTCCAGAAATCGGCGCTTGCACAGATAATTCCTGCGCCCCTTGAGGCAGACGACCTTAAGCCCGGAGTCGATGTTCTTCCTGAGAAACGGGATGTCGTGATCCAGGATCTGGTCCTGGAGAGTTTTAGTGCCCGTCGATACCACCACTTTCTTGCCGCTGAGTATTGCCGGAACAAGATATGCCCATGTTTTGCCGGTGCCCGTGCCCGCCTCCGCCATGAGCGTGCCGCTCGAACGAAAGGCTTGGAAAACCGCCTGGGCCATTTCAAGCTGGCCCGGACGGCTCTCGAAGCCCTCGACTTTTGAAGCCAGGATTCCTTCCTGGCCCAAATATTTCTCCATCGCCCCGCCGCCTCGGCCGGCCGGCGCGGGGCGCGCCGCCTCTTTAGACCTGCCTGCGGGTTCTTCTCGCTTTACGTTCACCGGCTTCTCACCGTTCACTGTTAATTTGGACCTTTCCTTGCCCGCTGCTGCTGCAGCCTCACCTGATACGCCATCGCTCACAGGTTGTATTCCTTCAGCTTTCGCCACAGGGTGGTGCGCGGGATGTTCAGCAGCCTGGCCGCCAGCCCCTTGTTGTAACCGGTCCTTTCGAGCACTTTGCCGATATAGCGCTTTTCGAACTCGGCGAGCGGCAGTAGCCCCTCGCCTTCGACAGTGTTGAACTCGAGGTTCCGGATGTCCCGGGGCAGATCGCTCTGGCGTATCTGATCGCAGTCGGTGAGGGCGACAGCCCTCTCGATGATGTTTTCAAGCTCTCTTATATTCCCGGGGAAAGTATAGCTCAAAAGGATATTGAGGGCCTGGGGCTCTATGGACCTCACTTTTTTCCGAAAAGCCAGGCTGTATTTTTCGATGAAATGATCGACCAGAAGCGGAATGTCCTTGCTCCGCTCGCTTAAGGCCGGCAGAGTAATGCTAACGACGTTTAGCCGGTAGAAAAGGTCCTCCCGGAAGGTGCCAAGCGCTACTTCATGTTTCAAGTCCCTGTTCGTGGCCGCGATGATGCGGATGTCCAGGTCTATGGGGCGAATACCGCCCACGCGCAGTATGCGCCTGTCCTGAATGACATGGAGCAGCTTCACCTGCATGGCCGGCGGCATCTCGCCGACCTCGTCCAGGAATACCGTACCTTTGGTCGCGGATTCAAGCAAACCGATCTTGGCAGCCGCAGCGCCCGTGAACGCTCCCTTTTCGTAGCCGAAAAGCTCGCTCGCGATCAGTTCATCTGTGAATCCTCCGCAGTTGAAGCAGACGAAAGGATGGTTTTTCCTCGGACTCATCTCGTGGATCGCCCGCGCCACCAAGGCTTTGCCCGTGCCGCTCGCCCCCTGGAGCAGGATATTGCAGTCAACCGGGGCGATTCTTTGAACCATCGAAAATATCTTCCTGACAGCAGGGCTGGTCCCCACGATCGTGCTCAGCCCGATTGCGCCCAGATCGTCCGATCCCTTGAGCGCACCGCAGAGCAAAGGGTTTTCCCGGTACATGCCGGCCCTGGCAAGAGCGCTCCGGCACAACGCTCGAACTTCATTCAGCTTCAAAGGCTTTGCCACATAATGGTAGGCGCCTTTCTTGATGGCCTCAACAGCACTGTCGATGCTCCCATGGCCCGTTATGATGATCACTTCCGTTTCATTTCGAAACGCCTTGCTGCGGGCAAGAATGTCCATTCCGTTCGCATCCGGCAGGTTCAGATCGCAGAACACCACGTCGAACGGGGCCTCACGCATCCGCTCCAGGTATGGTTGTCCGTTCGTAAACGCTTCGACCTCCAGGCCGTCCTTGGAAAGGGCCTGGCTCAGTCTGCGGCAAACGACAACCTCGTCGTCAATTATCGCCACCCGCACGTGCTGCATTTTCGCTTCTTTCCTATTCCGGTCCCGCCGGTTTACCCTCCATCCCGGCGGCGGGCAGCAGGACCGAAAAAACAGTTCCTCCGCCGACTTCGCTTTTCACATCGATGCGACCTCCGTGCCTTTTAACGATGGAATAAACGACGGCCAGCCCCAGCCCGGTCCCGCGGCCCGCCTCCTTTGTGGTAAAAAAGGGTTCGAAGATGCGCTCCAGCGTCTCGGGATCCATACCCGCCCCGGTATCCCGCACATCGAAACGCACAAGGTCGGGGGGCTCATCCCTCACCTCGACCGTTATGGTCCCACCGTTCGGCATTGCCTGCACACCGTTTAACAAAAGGTTTGAAAAGACCTGTTGCAGGCTCCTCATGCTTCCGTATATCGGCCGCGACACCTCGCCGATGCGAAGCTCAAGCCTTACTCCCGCGAGCGCAACCTGCTTTTTGACGAGGGCCACCGTGCTGCGGATGATTTCCGAGGGCTCGATACTCGATCTTGGCATATATTCGGTGCGCGAGAAGTCCAGAAGACTTTTCACGATATCGCATGCCCTCTCCGACTGCGTGAGAATATCTCCGATCAACTCCCTCGCCCCGGCATCCATCCGGTCTTCGTATTGTTCCAGATAGGTCTCGGCGGTCAGCGAAATATTGTTCAGAGGGTTGTTGAGTTCATGGGCCACACCGGCGGTAAAGGTCCCCAGCGCCGCCATTTTCCTTGCCTGCAGCAGGTGCTCCTGGTGGACTTCCAGTTCCCGGGCCATCCTGTCGAAGGCGTCTATCAGCCCGTGCATCTCGTCTGTCTGCAATCCCTCGTAGCTGGCAGGGCTGTAGTTGCCTCTGGCCACGCCCTGGATAGTGGTTTGGAGCACTTTCAAAGGGCGCAGCAAACCAAGGGTTACCAGCCTCATCACCAGGAGCATGAGCAGGAAAAAAACCCCGAGGAAGGCGAAGGGCAAAAACATGACGTTTCCGATGGCCTTTCGAGTTTCCTGCTGTTTTATCCTGAGAAACATCGTGGCAAAATCGGTCAGCTCCCTGCCCTGGCGGCGCATCAGCTCGCCCTCGCCCGCACTCTGCCCGCGCGCAAGGTCAAGATAAAGCCTGTGCGTTCTTTCGTAACCAACCAGGACGTCACGGAACTCTTCGAACTTTTTCCAGTCGGTGATATTGACAATGTCATGCGATAGACTCAAAACAAGGGAATCGATCTTTTGGAGGTAGCGTCTTCCCTCCAGAAGATTTGCACGGTCTTTGTAGAGAAGGTAATTCTTTTCGTATCGGCGCACTTCCAGTACATTATTTAGCAGCTCGTAATAGCGGTCTTCCAGCAGAAGATGGCGCTTTAACATCGAAAGGTCCCAAAAGTCCATGAGCGTTAGTGCGCAAACCGATAGGAAGGTAACAGTAAAAAGAACGAATATTTGCCCTTTTATGGAACCAAACAGCCATCTCAACGGCTGAGTTCGAAGAAAACGCGGAGGATGCGGCAAAGGGCTGGGTCCGCTCATGAGCTTCTTCCCGGCAGGCTGTTATGCAGCCCGGATGTGCGTCAAAATAGGCGTGCCGATGGCATGTTTCAAAATGACACGCGACCGCGACCCTGGCGCAACAGGTCGTTCCATTTTGAAACAACCGTCCTCTAACTACCCAATTATATGACGTCCGTCGCTTCAAGTAAACGAACATTGTTTTAGGCTTCTTCCCGCTTGGCACGTCGATTGCCTGTAGCTCTCTACAAAAGGGAAAATGCCTATGGAACGAATTCTTGTGAGCATGGATTGCCTAAGCTGGGGCTGGGACGCGCTATCGAGAGCCATTTCACTGTCCGGGAGGATAGAGGCAAAAGTCTATGCCCTGCTGGTAATGCCGCCATCGACAGGGGAAGCCTGCGAAGTCAAGGCCGCTAAAACCTGCGGGGGTGCGCTGAAGCGGCTCGAAAATCTCGTCCGGGCGGCAAGATCGGACAACGTCCAAATCGAGTGCGTCGTCTCCGAGGGAGATTATGAGGAAGAAGTCAGCCGGTTCGTCGAACGTAAGCGGGTTACGCTGGTAATAGTCGAGCGGCCCGATGAGAAAGACCCTCTGTCTGAGCGGAAACTCGCGCGGATTCGCAGAATGCAACATCGCATATCCTGCCGGGTCGAGCTGGTCAGGCCGCGCAAACAACATCCGGAGCAAAGGAGGAATCAACCGTCATGAGCCTATTCCACTGGTATCTTCCAATTGCGGGAAACAGCGTCAACATCCTTTTGATCCTGGGCTTGGGGATCGGCGTAGGGCTGCTGTCCGGTCTTTTCGGCGTTGGCGGCGGGTTCCTGATGACGCCGCTGCTGATAATGATCGGCATTCCGCCGACCGTAGCCGCGGCCACCGATTCCAATCAGATCGTCGGGGCTTCGACATCGGGCACCCTGGCCCATTTTCGTCTGGGAAACGTCGACTTCAAAATGGGGGCGTTGCTGCTCCTCGGAGGTGTCTTCGGCGGCACGGCGGGAGTTGGAATCATCAAGGTCCTCCGGGCGATGGGCAACGCCAATTTCCTGATCCAAATCTGCTACGTGGTCATGCTCGGGGTGATCGGGGCCTACATGTTCGCCGAGAGTTTACAGTCCTTGCGCAAGACCCGGAAAGTTTCTGCCCGGCCCGAGGTCAAAAAAGAATCCCTCTACGGGCGCATCGTGAGAAAACTCCCCTGGCAGACCGAATTCGCGCGCTCCGGCGTGCGCCTCTCGGTGTTGATGCCCTTCATACTGGGGACCTTTGTCGGAATCCTTGCCGCGATAATGGGCGTTGGAGGCGGATTTATCATGGTGCCGGTAATGGTCTACCTGTTGCGCATGCCGATGCACGTCGTTGTGGGAACGAGTCTTTTCCAGATTCTTTTCACCTGCGCCGATGTTACTATTATGCAGGCGTGGCAGAACCACACGGTTGACTTTGTCCTCGCCCTGTTGCTGCTGGTCGGGTCCTCGGTCGGCGCACAGGTGGGCGCAAGGCTCGGCAGGAAACTGCGGGGCGATCAGCTGAAAATTCTCCTGGCTTCCATCGTAATCCTCGTCTGGTTCCAGATGCTCTACGGGCTCGTCGCTCGACCTGACATTCTTCTGTCCTACGTAAAGGGGCACTGAAAATGAAAATCCGACACTTCATACTCCCGGCGCTCTTATGTCTGCTTACGGCCTCCTCAGCCGCGGCGCAGGATGACGTCCGCCTGACCCTCAGGCCGCAAGCTATCGGTATTGGGACCTTCTACAACGGAACCACCGTTACGGCAACCGGAAGGGTCCCTGCCGACAGCGAAGCCGTTGTCCGGTTCATCGGCGCCCCCTCCGAGATTCACATGAAGCAGGTGGGAAAAGTTGGGGGTGTAATATGGATGAACCAGGGTTCGGTCACTTTCGAAAAAGCGCCCTCTGTCTGCATTGTCTCCTCGGCGGTGGATTTGAAGCACCTGGAGGCCAGGGCGGATGCGGTCGACGACTTGAGTCTCGCCGGTTTGAAGAGCTCCATCCTGATCGATGCGCAGGGAAGCCGGGATAATGGTATTTTCGCTGAATTCGTCAAACTGAAAAAAAAGGAAGGGCTCTACCGTGAGATATCCGGCAATATCTCGTATGCGAAGGCTTCAAACGGGTTTAAAACTTTTCGGGCTCTTATTCCGCTTCCCTCCCGCCTTAAACCCGGGGTTTATACGGTTGATGTCTCCGCAGTAAGAAACGGCCAAATCGTCGCCCGAGGCGAAGGGACGCTCGATGCCAAACTCGATGGTCTGCCGGCCTTTATGGCCCCTCTGGCTTTCCATCACTCGTTCCTCTACGGGATCTTCGCTTCGCTCATCGCGCTGCTTGCCGGCCTTGGGATCGGAATTGTTTTTCAGAGCAAGGGCGCCCATTGAGGCGACGCAGTGGTGGTCGGAAAAGAGCCGGGGACAGAAGCGCGGGGAGCTGTGCCCCCGCACCCCTACGGGGAGTATAGAAACAAATGGATATCGTTCGCGGGCTGAAAAAGTTTTTCTCCTTCCGGTCCTCTTCGAACCCGGTTTTGCCTTTCACCGTGCTCTTCAAGAAATTCAGGAGCATCCTGGAGCGCAACAACCTTATTCTGGAACTCATGGCCGACATGGGCGACAAGCTGGGAGGAGAATATATATTCGACAGGCAGTATGTCATAGACATCAGCGAGAAAATCAGCGACCTGGTGTTCAAGCTGATCTCCGACCTGTGCGTCATGACGCAGAGCGAGATAGTAGACCTTTTTGTCGCCTTCGAACGAATTCAATTTGAAATCCAGGAAGAGCTGGCCGGCAGGAGGGCGGTGCCGGTGACAAAGCCCGTGCTCCTGTTGGACGAACTCAATAGTGACTTAAAGGAGGAGGCCGGCAACAAGTTCGCCAACCTGGGAGAAATCCGAAATACTCTGGGCCTGCCCACCATGGATGGTTTCGTCGTAACGACCAGGGCTTTTTTCGATTTCATGGAGGCAAACGACCTCTTTAAACTTATACAGCCCGGGCTTGCCCGGTTGGATTTGGCTGACGAGTCCGCCCTGGAGGCTTTTAGCGATAAGGTGCGTCACCGGATTTTGGCCGGGACCATGCCCAGGCATGTAGTTTCAGCCGTTAATGCGGCGCTCGATATCATCTGTGACAGGAATCGGGGAAGCCCTCTCGCTTTTGCCGTGCGCAGCAGCGCCTGGGGCGAGGATGCCGAGTTCAGTTTTGCCGGGCAGTATGAAAGCGTGCTGAATGTCCCGAGAAAGGGAATTCTCGATGCCTGGCGGCAGGTGGCGGCGAGCGCCTACACGCCTGAAGCTTTGCGCTACAGGCTTCACAGGGGCTACCGCGAGAGCGAAACGGCCATGGCTGTCGGCTGCCAGTTGATGGTTGAAGCCGAGGTGAGCGGCGCGATGTACACGTACGCCCCGGTCGCGCCGGAACAGGAAGCAATGGTGATAAGCGCCGCCTGGGGCCTTGGCGTTGCCGTTGTGAGCGGCCTTGCCGAATCGGACACCATTTTTCTCGACAGGCTTCCTCCTCACCGCGTCCTGTCTATCGAGTCGGGGCGCAAAGCAACTAAAATGATCGGGGAACGAAACGGCGGGACGGCCTGGGTCGATGTCCCAGCTGACCTTCAGGATGCGACGTGCCTTTCCGGCGACTATATCCAGAGGCTCGCCCAGGCGGCGGTAATGATCGAAAAATACTACCGGCGCCCGCAGGATGTCGAGTGGGCCTTTGACAGGCAAGGGAATCTTTATATCCTGCAATCGAGGCCTCTCAATGTGCGCCCTGACCAGCCCGAACGCCACAGGCCGCATATAGACAACGTCGCCCTGTCTGCGCAGGTGCTTTTCTCGGGCCAGGGGACCGTGGTTCAGGGGGGCGTGGCGTCCGGAAAAGTCTACGTTTCCTCGACCGACGACGATTTGAAGGATTTCCCCTTCGGGGCCGTCCTGGTCGCCCGCTTCACCTCTCCCAAGTATTCACGCATCATGCGCAAGGCGCGGGCAATACTTACCGATATTGGTTCGGCCACGGGCCATATGGCCACCCTGGCTCGAGAATACCGCGTCCCCACGGTGGTGGATACCGGGGTCGCCACCAGGGTGCTCAAAACGGGAGACGAAGTGACGCTGGACGCTATCCAGAATGTTGTCTACGCAGGCACGGTCAAAGAATTGAGCGACTTTGAGATCACCCAGGAGGAGGTCTTCGAGGAAACTTACGAATACCGCATGCTGAAAAGGGTGCTTAAAAAGGTGACCCCGCTCAACCTCGTAGACCCGAACAGCGAATTCTTCAGGGCCGCTCGCTGCCAAACCTATCACGACATCACCCGGTTCGTTCATGAAAAAGCGGTTGAGAGTCTTATAGATTTGAGCGAAAATTATCAGCGTTTCCACGACAGGACGTCCAAGCGGCTGGAGTTTTCAATTCCGCTCGGCCTGGCGATAATTGACATTGGCAAAGGAACGAGCACGCCGCCCGACTCCCGGTCCATGACGCTCGAGCAGGTTGAATCGACACCCATGAAAGCGCTCTTGCAAGGACTCCTGGAAAGCGGTATGTGGGAGACTGCGCCGGTCGCGGTGGATCTTGACAGCTTCATGTCGAGCTTTACCCGCACTTTCAGTTCCTCGATGGCCCGTCCGGAGGATGTTGGCCGCAACCTGGCGGTCCTGTCCGATAACTACATGAACCTGCACCTCAGACTGGGCTATCACTTCAATATCCTGGACGCATACATCGGGGAGGAGCTTAACGATAACTATATCTATTTCCGCTTTCTGGGAGGTGTCTCCAACATCGAACGTCGCTCGCGCCGGGCGAAGTTTATCGCCGACGTAATGGAGGGATTCGATTTTCGTGTCGAAATTCACGGAGATTTGATTGTCGGCAGGCTCAAAAAATTGCCCCGGCAGAGAATGGTCGGCAGGATGAAAGTCCTTGGCGGCCTGATAGGCTATACGCGCCAACTCGATGTCACCATGACAGGCGATGAAAAGATAGATTTTTATCTGGCCGATTTCATGCAAAGGATTCAGGTTCTTAAGGAGGTGAGCGACGATGCCGCCGTGTGCCAATTGCGCCCGGGAGACTCAGATTTTGATCCTCGATGATGAGCCTATAGTTTGCAAAAGGCTCAAACCAGCCTTCCAGAAGGCCGGCTACGACGTTGAAACCTTCACCGACAGCGCTTCCGCCATGGCCAGGATCGAAGAAAAGCGCTTCGATGTCGTGATTACCGACCTTAAGATGGAAGGCATCGATGGAATGCATTTCCTCGCGCGGATCAAAGAGATTTCTCCCGACACAGGCGTAATTGTCATAACCGGATTTGCCACCTCGGAGACCGCCAAGGAATCCTTCAGAAAGGGGGCTTTCGATTTTGTAGCCAAGCCCTTCAAACTCAGCGATATTATCGATGCCGTCCGTCGCTTCGAAGAAAGCAGAAAAAAAGATTAAAGAGGGCGAGGCGCCGCAAGCGTTAATCGCTGTCCATCCGGAAACTTCCTGGTGGGCACGACAAAGCTTTTGTCCACCCCACCTGGACTGAGGTGATATCTTCTAATTTGCCGTTCTGCCTATGAAGCGAACATATACGCCGATGATTGTGAAATGCGATTCGTCATTTCGGCAGTCTTTAAGCCGGAATCCAGGAGAACGAAATGAGCAGGCAACCAGCGGTATACATGCTTGCGAACAAAAAAAACGGCACCCTTTACATAGGTGTCACTTCAAACCTCGTCGAACGAGTTTGGGAACATAGAAACAACTTCGTGGAAGGGTTCACCAAAAGATGTGGAGTCCATAATCTGGTTTGGTATGAACTTCACGAAAGCATGGAGTCTGCTATCCAGCGGGAAAAACGATTGAAAGACTGGAAACGTGAGTGGAAACTGCATCTTATTGAGAGAACGAATCCAGATTGGAAGGATTTGTATCGCGCGATCATTTGACTTGATTCCGGCTTAATGACTGCCGGAATGACGGAGTGGACGCTCGCAGGGCTGGTGCCATACCCTAAGCCAGCGCCTATGGGCGCGGCCCCGACGGATCGCCGGCTTTCCGCCTCCTCTACCTCATTATGATTAGATTTGAGAATTTGCACAAGAAATACAACCGCATCGAAGCTCTCAAAGGTGTCAGCAGAATATCAATCTCCATAATGAACTCACAGTACGCGAAAACCTGAACATTCACGGCAGACTCTTCAAGATGGAGCGTAGAGAGCGTGGCCGGCGCATTTGCTTTCCACTCCGTCAAACGTTCACTGGAGTAATGCTAAGAGGGCTCATGTAATATTTCCGCTATTCGATAAACGGGGCAAGAAGCAGTCCGCCGTTCACCCGGTTTGCATTCAAGCCGCGCTCCAGCTTTAGCGGAGACCCCTTGCCGAGATTGCGATAGAATATGTCTCCGTAATTTCCGACCGCCTTCAGAACACGGCGCTGCCACCCTTTGTCGAGGCCAAGCTCCGGGGCGACAACCGGCATAGCTTCCGCGCCGCCGTTGCTCCACTCGGTTTCAGGCCGCTCCGCGCTGATCAGCGTATCTACGGTCCATGCCACGAT
>JAJYTC010000276.1 GCA_021793275.1 Deltaproteobacteria bacterium
CCGCGACCAAATCGAGTCGCGGCTGGAAGCCGCTCCGACAAGAGACGAGTTTTCCGGATGTTCAGCGGTAAAATACGCAGCTGCTTTGAAAAGGTGCCTCACGCGAAGACGCGCAGGGAATGGAACCTCGCGTCGTTTCAGGGGGTCCCGCCTGCAACACGAAGGACTGCGGTGGATTGCGGCGCAAGCCGTAAAGTAAGACAGCGACCCTGCTGCATCACGCGCCGTCCAGGCCGGACTTCGATTTTTCCATAAGCCAGTGCTCAGTATCGATATAATAGAATTTCAGATCGGCCAGAAGAATATAGTGAGATCTTTCCTCGGCTATCATGTGGTTTAGAAATTCACGTTCGGCCGGTCCGGAAGCCTCTTTGAGCCAGGCCGAAAACATGTCTATACCCTTGTTTTCCAGCTCCATGCCGCTTTCGATCGCCGCGACGTCGTCCAGGCATGCCTCGGCGACCGTCTTACGCTTTTGCCTGAGCTTTCGCAGCACCTCGGCCCTGTCGGGGGCTTCGATATCGTAGAAACGGCAGGCGTCGACGTCGCTTCCCCCCTTGGAGAGATCGGCATATATTTGCTGGAGCCTTTCGAGGTGCTTCTGCTCGATGTCTTTTAGCATCTGGAAAGTTTCCGTGCCCACGCGGTCGCTGCATTTGCCCGCTGCATCGGAATAAAACGATTTCATTTTTTCCTTTATTTCAAGGGCTGCGCACATAATTTCAAGCATCTGCGCTCCTTTGTCTTTCATGTTGTTCTCCTTTCGGGCAAAGTCAATAAAGGGACACGACTGGCGATCGTTGTCATCGTTTTGGACCGGCATGCAGGTCTAAAAGATCTTCTCAGGCCGGGAAGCGGTTTAACGCTGTGCCGGCCTGGAGGAATACGATTGTGATTTTGCCCTTACTTGGCTGAGGGAGCGGGGCGCACCGGGAGTGCCTGGGGGACCAGGGGCTGCGCCGGCGGCTTGGTCTGCTGCCGTGTTACAGGAGGCCTGACGTTCATAAGGGAGTTGCTTTCCCGGAGCCCGCGCTTGGATATCATGGAAAGGAGCAGACAGGTTATCATGAACACGACGGCCGCGCCCGTGGTCAGCTTACTCATGAAGGAACTGCCCCCCGACCCGCCGAAAAGTGTTTGCGAGGCGCCTCCGAACGCCGCCCCCATCTCGGCGCCTTTGCCGGACTGGAGCAAAACGATGACGACAAGCGCAATACAAACCAATACGTGCAACACTATAATTAAGGTGGTAATCAAGATTTCTCTTCCGCCTAAACGTTGAATTGAACGAGGCTTTTAAAGGAACCGACTTCCAGGCTTGCGCCTCCAACCAGCGCTCCGTCTATATCCGGTTCGGCCATGAGCGCGTCTATATTAGACGGCTTAACCGAACCACCATATAATATTCTCACATTTTTTTCAACAGCTTTGTTGAAAAGCGATGAAATCCTCGCTCGAATGTAGGCATGGACTTCCTGCGCCTGCCCGGGGGTTGCTGTCCTGCCGGTGCCGATCGCCCAAACCGGCTCGTATGCAATCACAACCCCGTCCATCTGCTCTGCGCTCAAGCCTCCAAGCGCCCCTTCAACCTGTCTGCCGACAACTTCAAAAGTCTTTCCCCCTTCGCGCTCGCCCAGTACTTCCCCGACGCACACAACGGGGGCCATCCCGGCCTTGATAACCGCCGCAGTTTTCAACCTCACCGTTTCGTCGGTTTCGCCGAACAGTTGGCGGCGCTCCGAATGGCCCACTATCACGTAAGCACATCCGAGGTCCTTGAGCATCAACGGAGAAATTTCGCCCGTGTATGCGCCCTTTTCCTCCCAATGGCAATTCTGCGCTCCGAGGCTGTAGCCCTGCTGCTTCAGATTATCCCGTATCGCTTTCAGGGCGGTGAAAGGAGGGCCTATCAGCACTTCGCGGTCCGAGCACGGGCCCGTTTCCCTCTGGATCGATTCGACGAAAGAAATCGCTTCGGCCAGGGTCTTGTGCATTTTCCAGTTGGCCGCGATAAGAGGCCTTCTGTCCGGATTCATTCGTGTCTCCTATGGGTCACGGGGTGTGCAACTCTTGGATTCAGCATTTCTCAAGGGCCAAGACGCCCGGAAGCTCTTTACCCTCCAGCATCTCCAGAAAAGCGCCGCCTCCTGTCGAGATATAGCTGACCTTGTTCTCGGCGTTCGCCTGCCTTACGGCCGCAGCCGAATCCCCGCCCCCGACAATCGTAAGGGCATCGAGCGATCCCATGAATTCGGCGAGAGCGAAGGTGCCTTTGTTGAAAGGAGGCGCTTCGAAAACCCCCATCGGTCCGTTCCAGATGATGGTCCGGCAATTCCTCAGGGCCGTTTTGAAGACTTCGACCGATCTATCGCCGATGTCGAGAATCCGCATATCTTCGGGGACATTGTCGATCGGGACCTGTCGAGCTTGCGCGCCGGCTGTCTCGTCGGCTGAAACAACTACATCGACAGGCAGAAGTATCGTGACCCCTCTTTTGTTTCCCGCATCGAGCAACTGAGCGGCCTTTTCAACGAAGTCGTCTTCAACCAGGGATTTGCCTGTTTTAAGACCCCTGGCCTTGAAGAACGTATTGGCCATCGCTCCCCCGATAATCAGGTAATCGGTCCCGGGAATGAGGTTTTCAAGCAGCCCGAGCTTGCTCGAAACCTTGGCGCCGCCAACAATGATAGCCACCGGGCGCTTGGGATCGTCCATGGCCTTCCTGAAATAATCGATCTCTTTTTGAAGCTGATAGCCCGCGACGCAGACGGGCGCAAACCGCGTTATGCCCTCAACCGAAGCGTGGGCGCGGTGAGAAACGGCAAAAGCATCGTTTACGTAAATATCGGCCAATCCGGCCAGGCG
>JAJYTC010000104.1 GCA_021793275.1 Deltaproteobacteria bacterium
TCAGCCTGGAGGAGTTGACCGATCTGTTCGGACCATGCCCGGAGGAAGCGGCCCTGTGTACCGATCTCTTTACCTGGGACCGAGTCAAAGTGCTCGTTGACCGGATTGGTCAAAAGAGCTATTATTTTAAAAATGACGTCTTCCGGAATCGCAATTGAATCAAGAACCGCGGGCGCCTCCAGGATGAGCCGGGCGCTCGTCTTGCTGATGGCCGCAGCCGCCGGGTTAGCGGTCGCAAACATTTACTACGCCCAACCCCTGCTTGATGTGATCCGCCAAGGCCTCGGGATGTCCGTTACCGCAACGGGCCTTATCGTCACGGCATCCCAGCTCGGCTACGGTTTGGGGCTGACCTTCCTGGTGCCGCTGGGCGATCTTGTGGAGCGCCGGATTCTGGTGGTCGCAATGACCGTTGGAATCTCTGCCTGTCTGGCGGCAATGGCCTTTGCTCCTTCCTCTTCGATGCTGCTTGCGGCCGCCCTCATGGTGGGCGCGCTCTCGGCGGTTGCTCAGGTTATCGTCGCCTTTGCGGCCACACTGGCCGGTCCAGCCGAAATAGGACGGGTTGTCGGCAGTGTTATGAGCGGGCTTCTGCTCGGCATTCTTCTCGCCCGCATCGCGGCAGGTTATCTGGCGCAACTCGAAGGCTGGAGAGCGGTCTTCGCGGCCGCTTCGGCATTCATGGTCGTGCTTGCACTCGTGCTTTATCGAGGACTGCCTCCGTACCGCGCCCATGTCGCGGTAAGCTACCCTGCATTGATGAAGTCCGTATTCTCTTTGCTGATGGAAGAACCTCTGCTGCGCCTTCGATCCGTTTACGGCGCGATTGGATTCGCTTCGTTCAGCGTGCTGTGGACCCCTCTGGCCATGATGCTTTCCAGGCCTCCCTACCGCTTTTCTTCCGGAACGATCGGGATGTTTGGTCTGGCCGGTGTAGCCGGTACGCTTTCGGCTTCTCTGGCCGGCCGGATGTCCGATATGGGCCAGGTTGGCCCGATGACGGGGATCACATCGTCTCTTCTTGCACTCTCATGGCTCCCTCTGAAACTGGGCGACCACTCGGTTTTGATCCTTGTATTCGGCATCCTGCTGCTTGACTTTGCCGTCCAGGGACTGCACATAACCAACCAGAGCGAAATTTACAGCCTGCACCCGGATGCGCGCAGCCGAATCACTTCGGCCTACATGGCCTGCTACTTTGCCGGCGGAGTTTTCGGCTCGGCGCTCTCTTCCTTTGCTTACGCCCATTTCGGCTGGGATGGAGTCTGTATCGCGGGAACGGCTCTTGGAGCGGTTGCCACGGTTATATGGCTCCTTACCCTCAGAAAAAGTACAGTTCCCGGGACATGAAACATCCCTTACGGCTATGGACCAGGTTAGCCCCCACTGCCGAGCTGTTTCCTATTCACCTATTCGCCGACCCACTATTCACTGTTCACCGTTCCCTGTTCACTATAAAATTAGACCGAATATAGATCAAACCTGATCCGAAGAGTTGCCGGCGCCTCCCGCCGGACCGACTCCCGTTTGGAGAAAAGATGAAATATCCTATTTTCGATCAGATAGTGGATTTTCTTTCGGAGGCGTTGATTACCATTGACCGGAACAAGAAAATCGTCATCTGGAACAAAATGGCGGAAACCATGTTCGGCTATGACAAGGCGGAGATAGAAAAGGCCGGCTTTGAGGCCATCATACCGCCGATCTATCGCCAAAGGCATCGGGCAGGCTACGAGGCTTTCATCAACTCCATCGCCGTGCGTAACTCCTACGTCTCGGAGACCCATGAATTCGAGGCGCTCCGCAAAAACGGCGAAATCTTTCCCATCGAGTTGGCGCACTCCCTGGTGAAGATGGACGACGAGGAATTCTTCATCACAGCCATTGTCCGGGACATTTCCCTGCGTAAGCGTTACGAGTTGATGCGAGATCGGCTCGAACGCATCACGCGCCACGATCTCAAAAACAAGCTGGTCATTGTCTCTCTGGCGGCGCAGAGGCTCTCCAAGGGCCTGGTTCCCGACGAAAAATCACAGGCCGGCAAGTACACGGAAATAATCCTGGAGGAATCGAAGGGATTGATTGAACTGCTCGACTCCACCAAGGAACTTATTCTTCTGGAAACGGGGGAATACAAACGTAAGGACGAAACGGTCGAACTGGCACGGCTTCTAGAGCTTAAAGCCGTACAAATCCAGCCTGTGGCGGCCGCCAGGGGAGTGAAAGTCGCCTTTCGCAACCGTTGTCATCGAAAGTTTACTCTCCAGGCGGACAGGTCGCTGCTCGAACGCGCCATCGAGAACCTGCTCAAGAACGCGGTCGAAGCGGAAGATTTTTCCAATTCTGTTGAAATGACGCTTGGAGAGGGCGAACGGGGAGTTCCTGTGCTTGAGATCCACAACGGTGGAAAACCTATTCCCGAAGACATACAGGGTATCATCTTCTCTCCCTACGTAACGCACGGGAAAAAAGACGGAACGGGTCTGGGATTATATTCGACAAAGCTGATCCTAGAAACTATCCACGGATGGGGGATTTCCTTTCATTCCGGGCCTCGGGGCACTACTTTCAGGGTGACATTCACTCCCCCTTCAGGCCGGGATTGACCTCTTTAAATGAATTGCCGAAAAAAGGCTTCCTTCCCGGTATTTCGCAGGAAGGAAGCCCTACTTTTCAATCCTCAACGCTCGCGCTCCTTTCTATCCGGGAGTTTGGATTTTTCCCTGCCGGCACATAAGCAGGACCGCCATTTCGCTTAAGCCCATTGGCTGCCGGGCCGCCAATGGTTGGCTCTACTACTTCGGACAACCCCTCTGGCAGGTTGGCCACGGCCAGTTACAGGGATTGCGCCAGTCCGAACCGCCGGGGGGCTGCTGGGCCGGAGTCTTTGCCGCAGGGGTCTTCACTCCCTCCGGTACTTCTGCCGCCGCAGCGTATTGGCACGTCTGGAAGGACGGCCAGTGCCAGTTATAGGGAGAGAGAAAACCGAAGCAACTCGCCCGGCCGCTCAAAAACGCGCCGCAGATGAGAACCAGCGATAACGCGATTAGCAAAACCAGGACTTTTCTCATTTTTATCTCTCCTTTCCAACCCTCCACTCAGCCATGACGGAGCACAGGAGCTAGCTGCAGGCTGGAGTGAAAGGCCCAGTGCCGGGTATAAAATCGCGGCGCCGCTTTCCGCTGTTTCCCGGTACTTTCTTTTCCGACCCTTCTTCTACAATGCTTCCCTAAGCCTTCGGCCCGATCCAGCCTCCTTTCCGCCTTAAGATTCGGGAACTTGGCCTCTCGACTCCTCCCGGCGAGAAGCAACAAAGAGTCCATAATAAATGTAGGGTGTTCAGTGTACATTTAAATAAGTATTTCACCCTATTTTTGCGGGATATTTAATTTTATTGCGCGGATGAAAGCATATGCACATGCGCGAGGGGGTGAATGAGCAATGCCCGAAATCCTCAATTGTCGCCTATGTCCTGTACGAAACGTTTATCTTGATGTAGTCAAAGGAAAGATCGCAGGTCCAGGCGGTGAAGGAACTTTTTCCGGCGCCGAGATCCAGGCGGAGGCGAATTTCTTTTTGGCTGAATATACGGGAGGCTTCCTGTTCGACTTCTTCTCCCGGGACCGGGACGCCGTTTTGGAATACGCAAAGGTCTGCGAAAAAAAGGCTCACCCGCTCGGGAGCAAGGGGCACGCCGGCCCTACCGGCGGCGGCGACTATTCTTCCCCAGTTTGCGTCTGCGCCGAAAAAGGCGGTTTTCACCAAGGGCGAATTTGCGATAGCAAAGGCGATCTGCTTTGCGCTTTCACGGTCGGGCGCACCGCTTATCTCGATTTCGATCAGCCTGGTTGCGCCTTCGGCATCCATCACAATCTGGATCGCCAGATCACGCAGGACAGCTCCCAGCGCACTGCCGAAAGCCTGGCTTTGCGCGCTTCCGATATCGGCTATGACCGTATTTCCCGCCACGCCGCCGGCGAGCACGATGAGCGAGTCATTGGTGCTCGTATCTCCGTCAACCGTTATGCAGTTAAACGACTCTTCCGCTCCGACGCGGGTCCAGTGCCGCAGAACTTCGGGAGCAACGGCTGCGTCTGTACAGACGAACACGAGCAGAGTCGCCATGTCCGGAGCTATCATTCCGGAGCCCTTGGCTATGCCACCTATCGTCACTTTAAGACCTGCTTCCAGTTCGATTCGGACGCTCGCCATCTTTTCGACTGTATCCGTCGTCATGATGGCCCTTGCGGCATCCTGCCATCCGTCAACTCGCAACGATCCGACAAGGTCGGGCATGCAGCGGGCGACCGGCCGCACGTCCAACTGTCGTCCGATGACGCCGGTCGAGCACACGAGCACCGAACTCGCAGGACATCCCAGCGCTTCAGAGGCCAGTTCGGCCATTTGAGCCGCGCGGATTTTCCCTTCTTCGCCCGTGCACGCGTTGGCGATTCCCGCATTGGCAAGAATTGCCTTCGCTTTTCCGGCTTCAAGACGCTCCCGGCAAAGTTCCACGGGGGCGGCACAAAACCGGTTCCGGGTGAAAACGCCGGCCGCAGCGCACCCCTCGGGATTAACAGAACAGATCAGTGCAAGGTCTGCCCTGCCGCTGTAGCGCATGCCCGATTCGGCGGCGCCGGTGACAAAACCGGGGACCTCAAAGGGGCCTCTATCTACCATGGCACTTCTTGTATTTTTTACCGCTTCCGCAGGGACACGGGTCATTTCTTCCAACCTTTGCGTTTTTTCGAACAGCCTGTTGCTGAGCGGGTTCTTCGGGCGGCCCGAAAAACATGGGCTGATCTTCGTGTTCCGCCCTCATCTCCTGCAACTGGTCCTCTCGTTGAATCTGGATATGATAAAGCTTCTGGAGCGTTTCTTCCTTTATGCGCGCGATCATCTCCTGGAACATCTGGTGACCTTCCCGCTTATAGGCTACGAGCGGGTCCTGCTGCCCGTAGCCGCGAAGGCCGATGCCCTCTTTCAGGTAATCCATGTTGAGCAGGTGGTCTTTCCAGAGCGTATCCACGGTCTGAAGAAGGATGAAATTTTCAAGGTCGCGCATGATCGGCTCGCTGAATTCACGTTCCCTTTCTTCATAACGCTTCTCGAGCAGCTCGAACAGATATTCTCTGAGCTCCTCGGGGATCATGTCCCCAAGGCTCTCCGGGGATAGATCGGGCTGCAATCCGAAAATACGGGACATCTCACTTTTAATCGCATCCAGGTTCCAGTCTTCGGCATAAGTCTTCTCCGCCGTGTTATCCTGGATGATGGAATCGATGCAATCTTCTATCATATCGAAAATTTCGGGCCTCAGATTGTCGCCCTGGAGCGCTTCCCGTCTCTGCCGGTATATTATCTCGCGCTGCTGGTTCATCACATCGTCGTATTCGATGATGTTTTTACGGATGCTGAAGTTGTGATCTTCGACACGGCTTTGAGCATTTTCGATGGCCTTGCTTATAAGACCGTGTTCGATGGGTTCGTCTTCAGCCATACCGATCCGCTGCATGAGGCCCGAAAGCCGGTCGGCGGCAAAAATCCGCATCAGATCGTCTTCGAGCGAAAGGTAAAATCGTGAGGATCCGGGGTCGCCCTGGCGTCCCGAACGGCCCCTTAGCTGGTTATCTATGCGCCTGGACTCGTGACGCTCGGTGCCTATTATGTGCAGTCCCCCAAGGTCGACAACCCCCGGCCCGAGGACGATGTCCGTCCCGCGGCCCGCCATGTTGGTCGAGATTGTGACCGAACCGGGCTGACCGGCCCTGGCCACGATTTCGGCTTCCTTTTCGTGCTGCTTGGCGTTGAGCACCTGGTGCGGAATTCCGGTGCGTTTGAGCATTTCGCTCAATTTTTCCGACTTGGTGATGCTTATCGTTCCAACCAGCACCGGCCTTTTTATTTCATAGAGCTCCTTGATTTCCCTGGCTACGGCCTTGAACTTCTCGGATTCGGTACGGTAGATACAATCGGGGTGGTCCTTGCGGATCATCTTCATGTGTGTCGGGACGACCAAGACGTCGAGCTTGTAAATCTTTGCAAATTCCGCCGCTTCGGTCTCGGCGGTGCCCGTCATGCCTGCAAGCTTATCGTACATGCGGAAGTAGTTTTGAAAGGTAATGGAAGCGAGGGTCTGGTTTTCATTTTCGACCTTCACAGCCTCCTTGGCCTCGAGCGCTTGGTGAAGCCCTTCGCTGTAACGCCTGCCGGGCATGAGACGGCCCGTGAACTCGTCAACAATGACGACCTCGCCGTCCTTTACGATATAATCGACGTCGCGCTTGAAAAGCACATGGGCCCTCAGGGCCTGCTGCACGTGATGGTTTATGGTCATATGGGCGGGATCGTAGAGGTTTTCGATCCCGAGCAGCCGTTCCACCCTGGCGACGCCTTCCTCGGTGAGGGCAACGGTCTTGCTTTTTTCTTCCTTGGTGTAATGTTCCTCTTCGCGAAGAGGCGGGATAATACGGTTTACCCGGTAGTAAAGCTCGGTCGATTTTTCGGCCGGCCCGGATATGATGAGCGGCGTCCTCGCTTCATCGATCAGAATGCTGTCCACTTCGTCAACGATGGCGTAGTTGAGTTCGCGCTGAACAAGTTCCTCCTTTCGGAACTTCATGTTGTCCCGCAGATAATCGAACCCGAATTCATTGTTGGTCCCATATGTTATGTCGGCGTTGTAGGCTTGCTGCCTTTCGTTGTCGTCGAGCCCGTGAACTATGCAGCCGACGTTCAGCCCGAGGAATTTGTATAACTTCCCCATCCACTCGCTGTCGCGTTTAGCAAGGTAATCGTTGACCGTTACCAGATGGACCCCCTTGCCGCTCAGAGCATTGAGGTAGACGGGCATTGTGGCCACGAGGGTCTTGCCTTCACCGGTCTTCATTTCGGCGATTGTGCCCTGGTGAAGAACGATGCCTCCTATAAGCTGGACGTCGAATGGACGCATGCCGAGGGCGCGAACGGAAGCCTCCCGCGCGACGGCAAAAGCTTCCGGAAGAAGATCTTCGAGTTCCTGCCCGTTTTCGAGGCGCTGCCTGAACTCGGCGGTCTTGCCCCTGAGCTGTTCGTCGCTCAGCTTTTGCATCTCCGGCTCAAAGTCGTTAATTTCGCTCACAACAGGCGCAAGCCTTTTCAGGGTGCGCTCGTTCTGGCTTCCGAATATCTTCTTTAAAACTTCAACTATTCCCATTTAAGAGTTTCCCTCCGAAAAGGACGGCGATAGTCGGAAATCAGCTCAGAATACCATATTTTCAGGCAATATCCAACAGAAGCGCTGATTCGTCACAATTCGGGAATTTGGGACAGTGAACACAGTCAGCCCACACTTTTTGAGGAAACATGTTCTTATCAACCAACTGAAACCCCATATGTCTGAAGAAGTCCACTTCATAGGTAAGCGCGAAGAGTTTGTAAATGCCGAGGGATTTTGCCTCCGTTATGCACGATTCCACGAGCTTGCGCCCTATGCCGCGCCGCTGCTCAGACTTGAGAACGGCCAGGGAACGAATCTCCGCCAGGTCCGCCCAGATAATGTGAAGGCCGCAGCACCCGGCGACCCGGCCCGTCTCGTCCTCAAAGACAACCAGGTCCCGCAGGGTGGTATAAAGCTCGCTAAGGGAGCGGGGCAGAAGAACTCCCTGCGCCGCGAAATCCCGAAGCATTTTTTGAATCTCGACTACATCGGCTATTCTGGCCTTGCGAATCATATCCAATTTTTCTTCTTACCTTTTGCTTTTGGCTTGCGAGTAGTGCGACAGGATCAAAGCATGATCAAACACCAGGTTTTCAGGCAGCCTGTCCAAGGAGAATATCTGCAGATTTTTCGCATCATCGCCCGCTTTGGGAACGCCATTTCCAAGAGCCGTGAAAACAACGCTCACCGTGTGCCCCCTCGGGTCTCTTTGCGGGTCCGAATAGGCATGAAACTGCTTCAGATTCACCAAATCCATTCCCGTTTCTTCCCTTGCTTCCCTGATCGCAGCCGCCTCAAGGCTTTCGCCGTAGTCCACGAAGCCCCCGGGGATGGCCCAGCCAAAAGGCGGATTTTTGCGTTCGATAAGAACAATCCCCTGTCCAGGCATCTCGATTATTATATCCACCGTCAACAGCGGGTTCCGGTACAACCGCACGACATGCCCGCATCGGGGACACAATTCTTCTCTCGCATTGCTCATAGGAAACCTCATCCTGATTTCCCCAATCCCCGAACAGCAGAATCGAGAAACACGCAGGCCGGTCGATCAATGCAAAATCTCGAAAAGAGTGCTGATCGAGTCTTCGTTGTGGATGTTGCGGATGGCCTGGGCAAAGAGCCTCGCAGCCGATACGCACGTGATCTTCCCGTTGCTGGTGATTTCTTCCTTCAAAGGAAGGGTGTCCGTAACGATCAGACTCTTAAGGGGACTATGCTGGACGCGCTCGACGGCAGGTCCGGAGAGCACCGCGTGGGTCGCGCAGGCGAATACTTCTTTTGCGCCTCTTTCCAGCAGGGTCTTGGTCGCCTCCACGAGCGTGCCGGCAGTATCGACCATATCGTCCAAAATTATGGCCGTCTTGTCTTCCACCTCGCCTATGATGTTCAGGGCTTCGGCCTTGTTGGGGTCGGTACGGCGTTTATCGATCATTGCCAGCCCGGATTTGAGCAGTTTCGCATAAGCCCGCGCCCGGGGCACGCCGCCGGCATCCGGCGACACAATCACCATGTTTTCGTGAAAATGCTCTTTGATATAGGGAAGCAAAATGGAAGAGGCATACAGGTTATCGACCGGGACGTTGAAAAAACCCTGAATCTGTCCGGCATGAAGGTCCATGGTCACGATACGGTCGGCGCCGACCCGGGTGATGAGATCGGCAACCAGACGAGCCGTGATCGGGACCCTCGGCTTGTTCTTTCTGTCCTGGCGAGCGTAGCAGTAATAGGGCATAACGGCTGTGACCCGGTGGGCCGAGGAGCGCTTGCACGCATCGATCATCACCAGCAGCTCCATCAGGTTATCGTTAACAGGGGCCGCACCGCTTTGAATGACGAAAACATCGGCGCCTCTTACGTTCTCGCCAATTTCAAGTCTGATTTCACCATCGCTGAATTTTCCGATAAGGGATTTGCCAAGAGGTATTTCGAGGATTTCGCATATACTCCTGACCAGCGCGGGATTACTGTTCCCCGCGAAAACTTTCAATCCGTAAACAGCCATGCTTACCACCTCATGTCGTTTTCATATTTCAGATGAGCAACCCCAGCCCCGCCGGTCAAATGCTGTCAATGTCTTCTGCTGTCACGCAATATCCTTCATGACCCTCCCAGTAAAGGAAACGGTGACAGTGGGGACATTGGAGGATGTTTTCGTCCCGCTGCAGTTCTATGAATTTTTGAGGCGGAATGTTCATGTGGCAAACCTTGCAAACACCGTTTTCGACCGCCGAAACCGCGATTCCGGCCTGTTTGGTGAAAAGGAAATCGGTCTTCCTCAATAGATCGGGCTTTACACGATCCCGCACCTGTTGACGGATCTCTTCGAGCCGGTCCAGGCGGGCCTTCAACTCACCGCTCTCCCGCAGCAAAACAGCCCTTTGCTCCTCGAGCACACTGCGTCTTTCGGACAAGTCCTTCTCAAGCTCGGCGACCTCCCTGCCGAGAATTTCGATCTTGTCCATAAGTTCCAGGGCGCTTTCTTCATTCTTGGAAACATCCTTCTTGGTTTCCTCGATCTCCTTGAGGATCGCCTGGTATTCCTTGTTTGTCTTCACTTCATTAAGACGCGTTTTCTGACGCCCCATACGCCCCCGCAAATCTTCCATCTCCTGTTCGATCTCGCGGTGCGCTTTCTTCGCATTGTCCCATTCTTCATTTTTTGAAAAAAACTGCCCTTCGAAATATTCAAATTCCTTTTCCAATTCGGCAATGCGGCGCGGGCCTTCTTCGTAGCTTCGCATCAACTGGTTTTTCTTGTCTTCGATCTTCTGGTACTCAATCAGACACTTGAGTTGGTCAAGCAATTCAATACCTCCTGACGCCGTCGGTTCATGAGCCGTTCATCTTTTCAGCCCATCCGCTCAGGCCACGGACCTGAACGGATCAGTCTCCGATTTGGAGACAAAGACCTCCAGCTCTGCTGCCTCAGATTCGGCCTTAGAGCGCAAAAAGTCGCCCAAAGGCGAAAGAACCGGCTTCTCCGAGGCAAAATGTCCTATGTCAATGACCACGATGCCGTTTTCTTCGGCAAATCTGGCATCGTGGTATTTCAAATCCCCTGTGACGAAAAGCCCCGCACCCGAGGCGATCGCCTTCCCGATAAGGCTTCCACCGCTTCCGGCGCAAACAGCGACGCTTCTAACCTTTTTTTTCCAATCTCCTGCGATACGCACCGAGGCCCCGCCAAGCGCCGCACTCAAGGCAGCCGCAAGCGACTCAGGCGTGGCTTCGCCGGGCAGCACCCCCACCAGTCCCATGCCCCCGTACCGGTCATCGCCGCACAACGAGGGCTGAGCATCCAGAGGCCCTGTAACCTCCAGGCCGAGCAACTCTACGAGTTGCGCATTTGTGCCGTGACGGGCTGCATCAAGGTTGGTGTGAGCCGCAATTATGCTGATGCCCGAAACCACCGCCCGCCCAACAATCGATCCAGGCCAGCAATCGGTACGGATGGAGCTGAGAGGATGGAGGAGCAGAGGATGGTGCGTTACGAGACACTGGCACCCCAGGTCCCCGGCCTCGGCCAACACGCAAGTCGAGGGGTCCAGAGCCACAAGAAGTCGAGCGACCGAAGATTCGAGGTTTCCCACCTGGAGGCCACAGTTGTCCCATGACTCGGCAAAACGGAAAGGCGCCCAGGAATCGATCCACCCGAGAATATCCTTTACCCGGACCATGCTATGAGCTCCAAAATAAAGTAAGAGGGGTGCTCCGACCGGAGCACCCCTCTTACTTTATTTTTTCTTATATCTACCCTGCGGTCCCTGTGTTGCGGCGCAGGGTCTTTTTTCTTATTGCCGACAAACCCTCCGAATAAGGAATACTCCATCTCCTGAGCGACCTGCCTGATGCCATTTGCCATTCGGAATTACCTATGGTGGGCCCACCTGGCCTCGAACCAGGGACCATCCGGTTATGAGCCGGGAGCTCTACCAAACTGAGCTATGGGCCCGAACTAAAACGACAGATTAAAAAGTATAATTTCGGAGATGCATAACTGTCAAGTAAAACGTGCTTACAACTACGTTTCAATAAAACTCTTCAGCTCCTTGCGCCGACTTGGATGACGAAGCTTGCGAAGGGCCTTGGCTTCAATCTGCCTGATGCGCTCCCTTGTAACCGTAAAATCCTGCCCGACCTCTTCGAGAGTATGGTCGGCCTTTTCGCCGATCCCGAAGCGCATGCGCAGGACTTTTTCTTCTCTTGGAGTAAGGGTGGCCAAGGCTTTCCTGGTCTGTTCGCTCAGGTTGAGGTTTATTACCGCATCCACGGGCGAAGCCACGCGCTTGTCCTCTATAAAGTCGCCCAAATGGCTGTCTTCCTCTTCGCCTATCGGTGTTTCGAGGCTGATGGGCTCCTTGGCGATTTTCAACACCTTGCGCACCTTATCGACCGGAAACTCCATTTTTTCAGCGATTTCCTCGGGCACCGGCTCGCGTCCGAGTTCCTGGACCAGATAGCGGGAAGTCCGGATGAGTTTGTTGATCGTTTCGATCATATGGACCGGAATGCGGATGGTTCTCGCCTGGTCTGCAATAGCCCTGGTAATGGCTTGGCGAATCCACCATGTAGCGTAGGTGCTGAACTTGTAGCCGCGCTGATATTCGAACTTGTCAACGGCCTTCATGAGGCCGATATTTCCTTCCTGGATGAGGTCGAGGAACTGGAGCCCGCGGTTGGTGTACTTTTTTGCAATGCTTACGACAAGGCGCAGGTTGGCCTCAATAAGCTCGCTTTTGGCAAGCTTCGAGCGCAAAGTCCCATCTTTGACACGGTTTAGCAGTTGCCTCAGAGAAGAGGAATCCATCTTCGCTTCGGCTTCCAGACTGGCGATCCGCTCTATGGCTTTCGCGGCCAAGGCTAAAACCCTGTCGCATTCTTCCCTGGAAAGGCCGCAGGCAGCCGCCAGAGCGTCCCTGTTTTCCTCCCGGCAAATATGAGCGAGATTCTGCCCATGACGGTCGCACCTAACGCCTAAGCGCTGCGTGCATTTCTTGAGGCTTCTTTCGGCATCTTCGATGGCCGCAAGATGGCCGTTCAGCTTTTCGATGACCTCGTCAATATGACGGCGGCTAAGCTGCATCCCTTTAAGAAGGCTTACTATCTGTTCCTTATTCTGCTGAATGAGGTTTTTCAGCTCGAACTTTTTTTCAGCCTCGACGCTTTGCGCCGCAAGAAGCGCCTGCATGGACTTGTTCTCTTCGTCCAGTCGCTCAACTTCATCGAGAATGGCTATCATGCGGTTCTTATGGGCGACTTCCTCTTCCTCGTTGATTTCCTCATCCATTTCGGGAACGACATCATCGAGGCCGTGCAGTTCTCCCTGAAGCCTGTCCCGCAGACTTATCATCTGCTTTATGCCTATGGAAGACTCCATGATGGCATTAAATATCTCGCGCTCTCCCGCCTCGATCCGCTTGGCTATTTCGACCTCTCCGTCCCGCGTAAGCAGGGAGACCTGCCCCATTTCCCTCAGGTACATCTTCACCGGATCGGTCACCCGGGTAGCCGAATCGGCTTCAAGCTGCAGTTCGTCCTCCTCTTCCTCGATAAGCCCGTCGGAATCGGAGACCGCATCCCGCACAACCCGCACCTGCTGGTCGGAATCGACGATGGCGATATCCATTTCATCGAAAATCATCATCATCTCGTCGAGCTTGTCAGCAGAGACGATTTCTTCCGGGAGAGCTTCGTTAACTTCGTCCAGCGTAAGAAAGCCCTTCTCCTTGCCGGTCGCAATCAAACGGTTCAGATCGTCTATTTCCGATTTGCCCAGCGCCGGATCGCGCCTCTGCTTGGCTTCCTTTTCGGTCATCACCTGACTCCTAAACGTTAAAGATCACCCATATTGGTCTTGACCCCGAGATTTCTGATCTCTACCAGAAGGCTTGCGACCCGGTCCCGATCTCCCGTTCTTTCGGCCTCCCGCAAAGATCTCTCCAACTCTTTTTTCCTCTTTTTGGTCGCCCTCCTGGCCAGGGCTTCGAGCCAGTCGCGCAACTGGATTTCCGGCTCCTCCAGATCATAAGGCTCCAGAAGATATCGCGTATAGAGCTCGTGCAGGTCCGACTCCCTGAGCAAATCGTAGACAGAAGAGGGGTCGGAATCTTCGGCGCTGCAAAAGCCCGCCTGGCAAAGCAACCCGGCCATTGCGGCAAACCCCGGTTCCTCGAAACAGCCGAGCACGTCGGACTCGCGCACACACCGGACCAGGGCAGGATACTTGATCATGAGCCTCAGGACCTTTTCCTCCAGGGACTCGATTTGCGGCTGTTTCCGATAACCGGAGGGCCTGGCGTAAGCGCGCACCGGTTCAACCCTGCCCTGCTTGTCGTACAAAAGCTGATCTTCAGCCACTTTTTCACTAATCAAAAAGCGGTCGGCAATGATGCGAAGGTATTCCGACCTCAGAAGCGGCTGCCGTACACTTTGGAACACGGGCTGAAGCTCCGAGAAGATCCGCATCTTTCCGGCCGAACTGCCGTCCCAGGAGGAAACAGCCTTGCGAACCGTATAGGCCCCCAGCTCCTCCCTCTGCCCTATGAGGCGCTCGAGTTCGGACAAGCCAAATTTTTTCAAAAAATCGTCCGGGTCCAGTCCTCCGGGGAACCGGATGCAGCTTACCGAAAGCTCCTCGGATAAAAACAGGGGCAGTGCCCGCAGCATCGCCCTTTCCCCCGCATCGTCGCCGTCGTAAGCCAAAACGACTTCATCGCTCATCCTGCCAAGCAACCGCACCTGCTGAGCGGTGAGCGCCGTTCCAAGGGTCGCAACAACCCTGTAGAACCCCTGCGCATGAAAGGACAAAAGGTCCATGTATCCTTCCACCAGAAGCGCCTGCCTTACTTTGCCGCAAGCCTGCCGCGCCACCGAATACTGATAAAGCATTCTTCCTTTGTGGTAGACGGGAGTTTCGGGACTGTTCAGATATTTGGGCTCGTTCCCGTCACCCTGAGGCAAAATCCTCCCGCCGAAGGCAACAACCGTATCGCGTTCATCTCTTATCGGAAAAATCAGCCGATTTCTGAATCGATCATAAAATTTTGAAGGATCGTTCGCATTCTGCCCCAGAAGGCCCGCCTTTACGGCAAGAGCGGGCTCGATTCCGCTCTTCCTCAGGTGCTCGAAAAGCCGGTCTCTTCCCCCGGGCGCATATCCGAGCTTTTGCGCTTCGACAACCTGCGCCGGCAGTCCCCGCGCGGCAATATAGTCCCGCGCCGCCCTGCCCTCGGCGGACATATGAAGCTGACGGTAAAAGAACTCAGCCGCACATTCAACGGCGGCAAGGATTCGCTTGCGCTCCTCCCGGCTTGCCTCAAACAGCTCATCACGTGCATGGTCCTTCTCGGGCAGAGGAATATTATATCGGTCAGCTAAATATTTAACCGCATCCGGAAACGCCAGATTGCGGTGTTTCATCACAAAACTCAGGACATCGCCACCGCTTCCGCACCCGAAGCAATAGTAGAGCTGACTATCCGCGTCCACCTGGAAAGAAGGGGTCTTCTCCTGATGAAACGGACACAAGCCAATATGACGATTGCCCGACCTGCGCAGACGGACCGCACGGCCAATTTCTTCGACAATGTCCACCGACTGCTTGACTAAAGAGGCGATTCCGGAACCTGTCACTCGGCAAGCCTTCCCTGGCGGTGTGCCACCGCACCCGACATGCCCGCTTGCAAAATCGCCGCGGGCAAAGAAGGTGAAAATCACAGATTTGTAGCCTCTGGCATCCTCTAAATCAAGTTTTTTTTGGCCGCGGGCGGCAAGCTGCCGCTACCGACATGCCCGCTTGGCGGCGTGCCGCCGCAGTCGACATGGCCCGCTTGCAAAATCGCCGCGGGCAAAACGGGAAAGGCACTGATGGGTTGCGGCAAGCACGATGATCCGGACTCCGGGGGGGGTGCGGGGGGCACAGCTCCCCGCGCTTTTAGCCTTCGAACTGCGGGCCCGAATCAGCCGAGCTTTCGCCGTACCAGTTCGTTTACCACTTTACCGTCGGCGCGGCCGCCCACTTCAGGCATGAGCAGCTTCATCACCCGCCCCATATCTTTCATCGAAGAGGCCCCCGACTTGGAAACAGCTTCATCGACCATTTTTTCCAGTTCTTCGATGGAGAGCTGAGGGGGCAGAAAATTTTCGAGGACCCGGATTTCATCTTCCTCTTTTGCCGCAAGCTCCGCCCGTCCGCCCGCTCTGAACTGCTCGGCGGAGTCGTGCCGCTGCTTCACAAGGTTTGATATGACCTGGTGGATTTCGGATTCGACCGGCTGACGCTTTATTTCTTTTTCTTTCACCTTCAACGCGGTGAGCAACATCCGCAAGGCGTCCTTGGCAGTTTCGTTTCTCTCGCGGATAGCCTCTTTAAGAGCTTCTTCCACCTTTTGATACAGTTCCATAGCCCGCCTCACTTTCAAACAGCACTCGGGCCGGCCTCCCGGGCCCGCGCTATTGCTTCCTTCAAATCGAGTGTTCCCTCGTAGATGGCCCTGCCGGTTATTACACCGAGCAGCCCAAGCGAG
>JAJYTC010000105.1 GCA_021793275.1 Deltaproteobacteria bacterium
GGAGGTTGTAGTAGAAGAAAAACTGCTCGCAAACGCGCGTGGGACAACCCGATTCCACCTCGAACCTGATGGCTGCCGGCGTAGGTATCTCATCAACATCGCTGATGATAAGCAGGTCATTATCCGAAAATTGGCGGCATGCGCTGACAATTTGCTCTCTATGGCCGGCTTCATTTTTCCATGGGTTTTGGTCGGGCGTGAAGGATGCCCCGGAGTAGACGATTTTTTTCTCAGCCCACTGGAAGCGCGTGAAATTGTCCCGGAAATGAAAGGGTTTGGGCATACCCGAGAAGGTATGATCACTCTCGACAATTACGAATTTATCGACGTGGTCCCATAACATCCCGAGCCGAAACTCCAGCATGTCCAATTCGCCGTTAAAAAGGAAACTGTCGATAATCATGGATTGGTTCCGATTTTGCGTTTTTAACTGCAAGACGAAGGCGATGCAGCCATCGTAAGGCAGGCAGCCCCGGTGATCGCTGAGACGAAAAGGCGCCTGCGACCCCACAGAGGCAAGCAAAATAGGTGCCATCTGCCCCCGTCTCGGCAGAAGGCTTTCCTCTTGGGCTCATGCGCACTTGAATTCGCAGCTTGGGAACCGATGGTTGCCAAAATATTGACGGAGAAAAAACCCTGCGGCCCTGAGGGGCGTCTGCAACCCCGAGGCGGGAAGATCAGGGGAGATAGGAGGAATCCGTCTTGAGCAAAAAAGCGACCCGCGTCTACCCAGCATCCCCTGTCTCATTCATTTCACCGGCATCGCCTTCGGTTTTGTATTCGATCAGCTCCTCACGGTATTCCGAGCCGTAAATGAAAAGCATTATCATGGCGAAGCTCAAAATGAGGGGGCCGTAAAGGATGCCTTTGAATCCGAAATATTGGACCCCGCCGAGGATGGCCAGGAAGATGTAGAAAGGCGACATCTTCGACTTGCCTTTCATAAAAAAGGGGCGGAGAAAATTATCGATGATTCCGAGCAGTACAACCGACCAGGCAGCCAGAAAAAGGGCCGATTTGATCTGGCCCATAAAAGCGAGGTAGACCACGATGGGGACCCATATCAGGGAGGACCCGACGATCGGGATGAGCGAGGCAAGGGCCATCATCGTCCCCCAGAAAAGCCCCGGAAAACCCAGGAAATGAAGGGCGAGGCCCCCCACGAACCCCTGGCAGACCGCTGTAATAAAGGTGCCCAGCAGTACGGACTTAACCACAACCCTGATGCCGTCGATGATCCTGTCCTCCTGCTCCGTCCTTAGAGGTATGTAATACAGGACGTTGCCGGCCATTTCCCTTCCGTCTCTTACCAGGTAAAAAGCGATGAAAACCATCACGAAAAACTGCGCGACAAGGTTTACCACGTTGCTCAGCACGACGGCGACTTTGCCGAGCAAAAACTGGCCCAGGCTCTTGCTGAGGGTGAGGAGGTCTTTTGCGATGTTTGCCTTGTCCACTTCCAGGAAAGGAAACCGTTCGTGCACTTTGGCCAGGTACATGTTAAGCCGCGGGTCCTGTATCAGTTTATGCAATTTGCCCGCCTCCAGCCAGTCGTTGGTTTTGTTTACAATCTCGAGCCCCTGGGTGACGAGAGTGGATGTGAAAGCTAAAACGGGGATTGCGATCGCGAACGTTATTATTAGAACGATTATAAGGGCCGCCAGGTTTTTTCGCCCTTCGAACACCCGTTCCAGGTAAATCTGGAGGGGATTGAAAATGGAAGCCAGGATAATCGCCATGATCAGGACATTTATGAAGGGGAAAAGAATCAGGTAGGCGAGGTAGAGAGAAGCCGCCAGAAGTGCCAGCAGAAAAATCCTGTAGCCCTTTGCTCTCCCGTTTCCCTTCCCGTTGGTGTCGTAGTTGGCCATTGGAGTCGGCTCCTTATCGAGGTGTTCATTGGCCGGCAGGCATGTTAGTGGATAAAAAATACTCAGGTTTCGGGTTTGGGCAGGAAAAAGTCGCCTGCAAACCCGTTTGCGGGCAAATCATTTCCTTGACGACGCCGGGCGGCGCCTGGAACCGTCGAGGTTGAATCCATGGTCTTACGCGGCGCATGAACCGCGCCCAGATCTCTTCGGCGCCCTGCGCCACGTTAAGGCCGGTCGGACTGTTGTCGTCATGGCCGACCCAGACCACGGTCACCAGGTCGGGCATATATCCGATGAACCATGCCCCGCCCGATCCGATCGTCTCGCCTGTCTGCCCCGCGCAATCGAAGTCGATTCCGAGCCGTCTCACTCCGTCCGATGCGCCTTCCTCGACCGACCTTTCCAGAATGTTGGTGATGAGAAAGGCTTTTGCGGCAGACGTAACGGTAGAAAAACCTATGTGCTGCCGATCGATGATTTTCCCGTTCGCCGCCACAACCTCTTTAAGGCTGTGTAGAAACGGCATTTCCCCGCCGTCGGCCAGAACGGTGTAGGCCCTTGCCAGTTGCATGGGGGTAACGTCGAACGAGCCCAGCACAAGCGACGGCACGTCTTCGGGAGGCGATTGGATACCAACGCTTTCGAGCGTCCCGATAATGGCGTTGACACCCGTTTGAACGGCAAGGTTAACCGTGGCGGCATTCAGTGACTGTTCCAGGGCCTGGCGGAAGGAGACTTTCCCCCAGTACATGCCGTCGGTGTTTTTCGGCGTCCATGAAATGCCCGCAAGTTCATAAGGTATCGGAAGGTCCAAAAGCCAGTCGGAGGGCTTGTAACGATCGAGGGCCGCAAGATAGATGAAAGGCCGTATGGCGGCGCCTGCCGCGTAGTGCCCGTCGAGCGCCCTGTCGAAGCTGCTGCGTTCATAGTCTTTGCCGCCAACCAGCGCATAGATATCGCCCGTCTCGGGCTGCAAGGCCACCAGAGCGGCCTCCAGGGGCTCCGGAGAGGATTCATTGGAACCACCCCCTTCGACAGGCTCATTCTCGATGTCGGCCAGGCCGTCGCGGATCGCGGTCTGGGCGGCCGCGGCCATCTCAGGCTGGATGGTCGTATAGATGTTGAGGCCGGCGGAGGAGAGCTTTCGGGGATTGTAGAGGACCCGGGCCTGCATTCGGACATAGTCTACAAGATAGGGGGCCAGTTGGGCGGAATTTGTCGCGGGGGCCAGCCTCAAGACTGACACCAGCGCTCTATTGTATTGCGATGGAGAAATCATGCCGAGGGCAAGCATATGCTCCAGGACCTCGTTTCTGCGCTCCAGGGCGGCCGTGCGGTTTATGAGCGGTGAATAATAGTTGGGCGCACTGATCATCCCGGCGAGCAGGGCCGACTGCGCAAGGGTCAGGTCCTGGACGTTGCGCCCGAAGTAATACAGGGCGGCTTCGCCGATTCCATGGATGGAGGCGCTTCCTACCTGCCCCATATATATTTCATTGAGGTACATCTCCAGTATGTCGTCTTTTGTGTACAGCGCATTCATGATAATGGACATGGCGGCTTCGACAAGTTTTCTGCGAAAAGTGCGTGCGGGATTCAGGAAGCAGTTCTTTACCAGTTGCTGTGTTATCGTTGAGCCGCCCTGAAGGATCCGGCCCGCCCTTATATCGACGAACATCGCCCGCAGAATTCCCCTGACATCGACGGCTCCATGTTCGTAGAACCTGCGGTCCTCGATCGCCAGAACGGCGTCTATAAGATGCTGGGGGACCTGGCGGATATTGATAAGGATCCTGGTCTCGCGTTTAGGCCCGTAGAGTCGGGCCAATTCCACCGGTTCCAGTTCGAGAAACGGCAACTCTTTGTCCGAACTTTCGATATTGGAAATCTTGTTTCCCTTGAAAGTGAACTTAACGAGCCTGGAGGGCAGATGCATGCCGGGAAACTGGAAAGCCCTCAGGTGGGCCGTCAACACGTTGCCCGAAGACATGAATTCCCCGGCAAGCACCGGGGCGGTCGGGGCTTGAGTGTAACGGCGCTCATCGAGCATACGCCTGAGCCGGTCGAGTGAAAGCGGTTGCCCTCGATAAACCGGAACGGTCGAAGAAAAGACTATGGTGGGAACGCTCCATCGTCTCGATGCAAAGCGCTGCTCGATTCTATTGTAGAGGTAGTAGGCAAAGCAGGCAGCGGAAATAACACAAAGGAACAGGAACAGGGATAGACCCCACAGCAGATATCTCCGCCTCTTGCGTTTTTTGATGAAAAGCTCCATGCCGTCTTTCTAATTAGGAATTAGGAATCAGGAATTACGAATTCCCAACCCCTAACCTCCAACCCCTAATTAGTAATTCATAATTCGCAATTCCTAATTCTTTCTGTCGAACCTGACAACGCACTCCAGATGAGGCGTATGCGGGAAAAGGTCAATAGGCTGAACCTCCCGGATATCGTAGGCATCCAGGAGGAGGGCCGCGTCTCTGGCCAGGCTGGCAGGGTTGCACGATACGGCAATGATTCGCTCCGGAAGCGTCTCGAGCAGGCTTTTGACCACCTTCGGATGCATCCCGGCCCTCGGAGGATCCACTATGACAACGTCCGGGCGTCCCATCTGAGAAGCTTTGCCGATCACCTCCTTCAGATCGCCGCCAAGAAATGAGCAGTTGCCGATATTATTTATAAGGCAGTTCTCGCGCGCATCACGCACGGCTTCCTCGACAAGCTCGATGCCGATAACGCTTCTCACACGCGAGGCGATATATAGCCCGATGCTGCCCGTTCCGCAATAGAGATCCCAGACCTTTTCGGGGCCCTCGAATCCGGCGAGCCGGCCGATGGTTTCATAGAGCTTAAGCGCTGCCAGGGTATTGGTTTGAAAAAAGGAATGGGCCGATATCCGGAACCGAAGCTCCCCAAGCGCTTCTTCAATATATCCGGGCCCGAACGCCACACGGCTCGAATCCCCGACGGCGACCTGGGAACTCTTGTCGCTTACCGAGTGGATGAGGGTTGTGATGCGAGGAAATTTCGACCGCAGATGCTCGACGAGAAGGTCAACGGCGCCGGCTGCACCCGGGTGCCCGGATGTAATGAGATGTACAAGGATCTGGCCTGTGCTCTTTGCCTCCCTTATTACCAGGAAGCGCCAAAAGCCCTCGTGGGTGCGCACGCTGTAGGCAGGAAGACCGCTTGTCGCCGTCCACTGTCTGACTTCCCTGAGGATAGCGCCGGCATCGGGCGACTGTAGAAAGCAGGTATCGATATTGAGGACCTTATCGAAAAGACCCCTTACATGAAGGCCGAGACCGAAAAGGGATCGGGGATCGAAGTCGCGCTCCAGTTCTTCGGCGAGAAGCCAGCGCCTGTCGGAGAAGGTGAATTCCATTTTGTTTCTGTAGTGGAAAACCTCCGGGGAGGCAGTGACCGGTTTGATATCCATTTCAGCGGCCCCGGCAATGTGCTCGAGGCACTCCGCGATATGGGCCTTTTTCCAGAAAAGTTGCTCTTCGTAGGATATGTCCTGCCACAAACAACCTCCGCAGACCCCGAAATGGGGGCAAACCGGAGGCCTGTACCCCGGTGACTGGGAAATCGTTTCGATTACTTTGGCCTCAGCGTAATTTCGCTTCTTCCTGGTTATGAGGGCCTTAACCGTCTGACCGGGAACGGCCCTGTCGAGGAAGACCACAAACCCATCCACCCTGGCCAGGGCCTTTCCGCCAAACGCCAGCTTATCTATCCGAAGCTCGATCTCAGCTCCCTTTGCTATCTTATCCACCATTCGTTCCAATCGCTGTGAGTGATTTTCCATCTTATCCGAAGCGGCCTGAAATGAAAACGAATCGGCGCTCGATTCCCTGGTTTCGTCGTTTTTGATTATCCCCCTGAAAAGTTCCCCTTACCAGGAGATTTTTTCTACCTATTTAGATGACTCGGTCCACCGCTGCTCAAAAGAGGCAGGCTTGCCAAAAACGAATTTCCGGCTATCATTTTGAGTTTAAAGAATGAGAGGAGTTCGTTCCAATATGTGTGGTATTGCGGGTGTGTTTTTGCGTAGGACCGAAGGCTTCGATGCCGAGCCTTACCTTTTGCCCGTTCTGAGCCGCCTGGCCCGGCGGGGCCCCGACGGTCAAGGGATCAGTAGCGGCCGGGGCTGGGCATTCGGGCATCGGCGTTTGGCGGTCATCGACCTGCGGGGCGGAGCGCAGCCCTTCGAGGACGCGGGCGGCGTGATCAGCTACAACGGTGAGCTTTACAACTACCAGGATTTGAGGGAAGAGTTGCGGGCAGCCGGGCAGGTGTTTGCGACGACTTCGGACACCGAGGTGGTTCTGAAAGCCTGGATGGCCCGGGGACCGGCTTGCCTCAAAAGGTTCAACGGCATGTTCGCCCTGGCAATCTACGATTCTGCGCGGGACAGCGTTTTTCTGGCCCGAGACCACCTGGGCATCAAACCGCTCTTTTATTATGCGGGTCAAAGGGGGTTTTATTTCGCTTCATCGATGGCAGCGCTGCTGGCCTTTCAAGAGGTGCCCGCAGTGGCGGATCCGGTAGGGATCTCCCACTATCTTACAACAACCCATGTCCTGATGGGCGCCCGCACTCTGGTAAAAGGCGTATGCTGCCTGGAGCCGGGCACCTGGTTGGAGGTGCGGCGCGATTTCGCGGAGCACCCGCCCAAACCCGTGCGTTACTGGCAGCTTCCCGACCAGCGCACGGATGCGCCGTCTTTCAAACATGCGGCGGCGCTGACACGCGAACTTGTGCACGACTCGGTGCGCCGTCAACTGGTCAGCGATGTGCCGCTGGGGGGCTTTCTCAGCGGAGGCATCGATTCAACCATTATCGCCTCTCAAGCGTCCAAACTCAGCCAACACCCCTTCAGCGCCTATAGCGTGGGCTACGAGTGCGAATCGTCCGCGGGCGAATCCTATTACGAATGGCCTTACATTCGCGAAGCCGCGGCTTTCTACGGCATTGGATGCAAAGAAATCGTCCTGGAAGAATCGGATTATCCGCGGGACTGGGAATTTCTCATTGCGGAAAAGGGTCAACCCCTGAGCACACCCAACGAGGTGTGCATCTACAAGCTGGCCATGGCCTTGCGGCAGGACTTCACCGTAGCCTTGAGCGGCGAAGGGGCCGACGAGGTCTTCGGCGGATATACCGAGGCCTATTTTTCGGTAACGGATTTCGTGCGCGCACAGCAACTGGGCCGGCTTTCTACAGGCGAAAGGGAAGCTCTCTCTGCAGCGTTGAAGCGCATGTACGGAACCGATAGTTTCACTTCCCTGTTAGATCATTATTTTCGGGTTGTCAGTTTCATGAATTTCGGCGTCAAATTCTGGCTGCTGCGGCCGGATTGGCAGGAGGCGCTAAAAAACGACGAGGCTCTGCTTGTTCACTACGTCGAGCGCTTCGAAACCATGAAGAACCGCACGCCTTTCGACGCCTACATGCGGCTGTTCCTGGAGAAAAACCTGCAAAACCTGCTTTTCCGCCTGGATTCGAGCACCATGGCCGCCTCCGTGGAAGGTCGGGTGCCATTCACAGACCCTCGCCTTGTCAGTCTACTTTTCTCGCTCCCCGATCACTATAAAATGGACTGGTCCGCAGATACGAACAAAGCCGAAATCCAAAATCTCAATACACTCGAAGCCGCCGCGCAGGGACTTATCAGGAGTAAAATAATATTGCGCGCCGCTTTTGCCGACGTGGTGCCGAAAAGTATCCTGAACCGGTCCAAAATGAGTTTCCCGGTTCCGTTTCGCGAATGGTTTGGAGGTCCTTTGCGCAGCATGGTCGAAAGCCATCTGCGAGAAAACCCCTGGGCTCGAAACTGGCTGCGGGCAGAGTCGGTGGAAACGCTGGTGGCCAACCTGAACGAACCGGTTTACGCCATTCTTGCGTGGCCTTTAGTGAACCTGTGCCTGTGGCAGGAAGCCATGAACATATCCTGGGAGTAGAACGGCGCCTCCCTGGCGCCGGATTGATGCTGCTTGACAGGACTTAGCGCAGAAAATCCGTCCGTCTTTTGAGCTTTTGCTTGAACTCGAAGATGAAAAAGATCTACAGAAGTGATATAGAATGCCTCGGTAGGTTATGGTGTGGTAAAATTCATGGAGAGAATGGTCAAAATGAAAATATCCACTCGCATCAGATACGGCACGAGGCTCATGCTGGACATGGCCCAACACTACGAGCAGGGGCCCATCAAACTCGGAGATATCGCCAACCGTCAGAAAATTTCCTTGAAATACCTCGAACAGATCATCATCTCCCTTAAAAAAGCCAAGCTTATCAAGAGCGTGCGGGGCCCGAAGGGGGGGCATCTCCTGGCCAAATCTCCTAAAGAGATCACCGTGGCCGAAATTGTGAGGCTTTTGGAGGGCGGCATTTCCATCATGAGATGCATCGACTATCCGCAGACCTGTAGTCGCTCCGACACCTGCCTGACCCGTCAGGTATGGATGGAAGCCAGGCAGGCAATGAACGACAAGCTCGAATCTTTGACCCTTTGGAGTCTGGTGCAGAGGGGCATAGAGGATGAAAAGACGCGGACCGCAGGAAAAGTCTGCTGAGTTCGAGGGCGCCGGCTCACCATAGCAGGCTTTTGAAGGCGATGAATCAATGGCCTGCGGCAATATGGCCCGCCCGGCTTTGCGGTTAGCCCGTAAGAGTGAACCTGAGTTAGTGCTTGAGGGGAAAAACTCTATGGCCATTGAAAGGCTTAACTGTTGGGAATACTCGAAATGCGGACGGGAGTCCTGCGGAAACAATTCCGAGGGATTCGGTGTTTGCCCGGCCGCATCGGAAGCTTCCTTCGACGGGATAAATGGCGGGCAAAATGGAGGCAGGATCTGCTGGGCCATCGCCGGGACCTTCTGCGGGGACAAAGTCCAGGGAAGTTTTGCCGAAAAAAGAGGGACGTGTCTCGAATGTGACTTCTTCAAGCAGGTGCAGCGAGAAGAGGGGACGAATAGCCATAAGGTCAAATTCCTGCAATTTGTTTCCGAGGAAGCCAGCACTTCGATCTTAAAGAAAATGGGCTTCAGACACGTGCGTGCAGGAGAACGCTTTCTTCGACAAGGTCAGCAGGTAGATGCCGCCTACATTATTCAGAGAGGTTCGTGTCTTGCCTTTGTGGAAAAAGATGATGCCATGCTGCCGGTGGGCCATTACGGAAAAGGCGATATAGTCGGGGTGATAGCGATCTTGACCGGTGAACCGCAGGGGCCCCATGTCGAGGCTGAAACCGATATGGACCTCTGGGTTGTCAATAGAGACCTCTTTGAAAATATATCCAATGAAGATCCCGAGTTGATGAGATTTCTCACCGAACTTGTGGCTGAGCGGTTTGATTCGAGACGGCCGATCGCCCACCGAGTGATCGGCAAATATGTCGCCACAAGCTTCGTAAGAAGCGGAGGGTATGCTATCGTCTATAAAGGCGTCCACAGTGGACTGAATATGCCCGTAGCCATCAAAATGATGCGGCACAATATGGCTATGGACCCCGATTTTTTGAGCAGTTTCCACAATGAGGCCAAAACCATTGCGAGCCTGAGACACGACAACATCGTGCGGATATATGATATTGAAGAAAAGTATCGGACAGTGTTCATCATCATGGAGTATCTCGACGGCGAGACGGTGAGGGATATGATTGAACGGTTGAAGAGAATATCTCCGCGACTTGCCGTCGATTTCCTGGCCCAGTCTCTGGTAGGCCTCGATTACGCCCATAGCATGGGAATCATCCATCGGGACATAGCGCCCGGCAATATAATGGTGGAACCCGGCGATCATGTGAAAATTCTCGATTTCGGGCTTGCATGCGCCATCGGAACCGACGAGTACGGTGCGGCGGGGACCCTGTGGTATACAGCCCCGGAGCAGATCAACGGAGACGTCGTAGATCAGAGAACCGATATCTATTCGTTAGGAATCACCGCATACGAGATGGTGACCGGGGAAAAACCCTTTGCAAAAGAAGATGTCGAGACACTCAAACACCTCACCATGGATATTCCCGACCCGGGGAAAATAGTGCCGGACCTTCCGCCTGAGCTTCGACAATTCATTCTCAAAGCCTGTCGCCGTGAACCCGGGGAGCGGTACGCGAGCGCGGCCGAAGCTCTCGATGCGCTCATGGCGCTCTGGCACAGGAGGAATTTCACAAAAAAGTCAGTTCCTGCCGGGCAGCAAAAGATGAAAGCCCTTTTTCTGGTCTACGAAGAAGGACAGGAATCGGCTGTCAACCGCCTTATTATGGAGTTGGGGACAAGGGCCGACGAAATGGAGATTACCATTAATGTTGCCGATGCCCTGACGCTGTCAAGAAGGGGAGATTGAGAGTAAACGATAGACACGGGACGTCTAGCGACGGCTCTCTATAACCTTCTTCACGTTCGGTTTGGAAACCTTGCCCATGGCGTTTCTGGGCAACTCTTTGACAACGATCAAATCTTTGGGGACCTTGTAGGATGCCAGTTGTTCCTTACCCCAGTCGCGAAGCCCTTCGATCGTCAGTTCTTCGCCGTTTTTGAGGATAACGGCCGCACAAATCCGCTCGCCCCACACCGGGTCGGGCATCCCCACGACGGCGCATTCCTCGATTTTGGGGTGGGTCCGCAGCACCTCCTCGATTTCCAGAGCCGATACTTTGTAACCCCCGGTTTTGATTATGTCGACGCTATTCCTGCCCAGGATTCGAAAGCTGCCGTTCTCTTCCACGGCGACATCACCGGTCAAAAACCATCCCTCCCGGAACGATTTTCGGGTTTCCATAGGTTTACCCCAGTACTCGAGAAAGACTGCAGGGCTCTTCACCTCGATCTCACCGGGCTGGCCGGACGTAACGGTCTGCCCGGATTCATCCGTCAGCCGCACTCTCACCCCGGGCAGGGGCGTGCCCACCGAACCGGGAATCCGCCGCCCGTGCAAGGGGTTGGACAGGGCCATCCCGATTTCAGTCATGCCGTACCTTTCCAGGAGCGTGTGCCCGGTGATCTCGCGCCACTTTTCCAGCGCAGTTACCGGTAAAGCAGCAGAACCCGAAACCATGAGGCGCATGTGGCGGCAGGCAGCGGAAAGCTGTTGTCGTCGCGTAGCATCGGCCTTTTCCCAGTATTCGATGAGCTTGACGTAAATAGTCGGAACGGCCATAAAAAGGGTCGGTTCCTGCCTGGCGATGCGGTTCCAGACCTGCTCCGCATCGAAACGGGGAAGGATCTCACACACTGCGCCCACCCAAAGAGCGCACGAAATGACGTTGACGATGCCGTGGACGTGATGGAGCGGCAGAACTTCCAGGATCCAGTCCGCGGCATTCCACTCCCAGGCCGTTACCAGGCTGGTGACCTGAGCGGCGATGTTGGCATGGGTCGCCACCACTCCTTTCGGCTTGCCCGTCGTGCCGCTGGTATAAAGGATCATGCACCGTCGAGTGACAGCTACTTCAGGCAACGGTCCCTCCGGGCCGGCCAGGGCTTCACTGCTCAGCCCGAACCGCAGACCGCGCTCCGCAGCCAGAGGAGCGAGCAGGGCGGCATAATCGGGATGCGCCATCACGACCGCAGGATGCGTGTCTTCGATGACGTATTCCAACTCCGGGCGCGGATGAAAAAGCGACAGTGGCGCCGCGATGCCCCCCGCGCGCCAGATACCCCATTGCAGCGCCACGTAATGAAATCCCGGAGGCGCCATGAAAGCCACCGGTTGCTCCTCTAAATCTCTCCTGCCGTTGAGCAGAAAGGACGCGACCCGGCCGGAGGCATCCAGGAGATCACGGTAGGTGAACTTGCCTTCCGCAGCGATGATCGCCGTTCGTGCGGCATGCTGTTCTGCTCTTTCTATGAGAAGTATCGACATGAGACCTCCAAAATCACTCCGCGCCCATTGCCCGGCCTTCACTCCGGTCTCGCGACAGGCTCGATGTTCGAGACCATATAAGAGTCTGCAAGGGATAAAGCCATGCATCCCAAAGCGGAGATCAAGGCTACCGCTCCCAGAACGAAAAAGCCGCTTAGAAACGTGCCGGTGGTATCCACCAGCCAGCCGATGACGGGCGGAAATATCATTACGCCAATGGCGCCCCAGGTATTGACAAAGCCCATCGCCACGCCGGGACAATCCGGGCAGTTGTCCCTGGCGGCATTGAAGATTCCGGCGAAAGGCAGTCCCGCCATGATGCCGGTGAAGATAATGGCCGAGACGGCCATGATCACGCTGGAGGAAAATCCTATCCAGACGAACCCCAAAGCCAGCCCGGCAGAGGAGGCCACCAGGAGCCTCCTGGTAGACATAACCTTATGGTCCAGGATCAAGCCTCCCAGGGGCCGCGACAGAATTCCCAGGAGCAGGGCGGCTGATCCGATAATACCCGCCGCTTTGGGATGGAGGTGGATGCTCCTGATCAACAGGGTGTTTACCCACACACCGCAGGCGATTATCTCCCCGAAAGTCGCCAGCTGGGCCAGGGAGAGCAGCCAGATATTACGGCTGCCAAAAACGCTGTTCCAGTTTATCGCCTGGCTGGTGGCGGCCGCCGGAGTATTCGGGGCGAAGAAAAACCACAGGACGAGCAGTACGGCAGCCATGCCGCCGGTGATCATAAAAATGTTGTGCCAGCCCACCAATGGCAGAAGTTGGGGGATGCAGTAGATCACGAATCCGGATCCCAGCAGGATCGTTCCGCCGTAAACTCCCTGAGCACGTTGGATTTCTTTGCCGAGGAAAAAAGTGGTGACATAACGGGCCCCGGAGATGAAACAAATGCCGGTACCGATGCCGATGATGAATTTGAGAACCAGAATGGCGTAATAGGTATTGGAAAGCCCGATCAACACGTTCCCGGCGGCAATGATAAAGAGGGCGTACGTGACCAGCTTCTTGGCGCCGAATTTATCGGCCAGTGCGCCGCCGGGTATTTGCAGAGCGCCATGGGTAAGGAAAATGGCGGTGGTCAAAAACCCCGCCATGGCAAAGGTGATCTCCAACTGTTTTACCAGGGTGGGGACAAGCGGACCATGGTTGGTGTAGTTGGCGGAAAACACAAAACCCAGGAATGCGACGAACCAAAGCGCTCTCCATCTTTGATCCCATAATTCTTCCATTTGCCACTCCTCTTGCTGTAGAACGAATAAGGATCGATGCCGGGTGTCATGAAGCCTTCGGCGTCAACCTTGAATGCCGGACTCCTCTGACCGGTTTTGTCAGTTTTACTTCACCTTTTGAGTCATAAACGGCCAGGGCCTTGCGCTGCGCCATAAGGTGGTCGTACATGATCTTTTCGGCCGCGCAGGGGTCCTGGTTGTGAAAAGCGTCCATGATCAGCCGATGTTCTTTTAGAGAATCTTCGAGTCGGCCGGGCAGGTAGAGTTGTCGGCCACGCAGCAGCTTGAGGAACTTGCGCAAATCACCGACGGTCTTCTGAAGCCAGAGGTTGCCGGCCAGTTTTTGCACTTCGGCGTGGAAAAGGTAGTTCTGCTCGTAATAGAGTTCGATATCGCCGGCAGCGGCGAAACCTTCCATCCTGGCGTGGAGTTCATCGAGAACTTCAAGATCGGCCGCGGTTGCCTTGTGCGATGCATCATGAGCACAGCGGCCTTCCAACAGGGCCATGACGGGGAAAATTTCGTCCAGGTCCTGCTCGGTCAATTCGGCGACGAAGCAGCCTTGGCGAGGTTTCAGGACCACCAAGCCCTCGCTGTTCAGCACCTTGAGGGCCTCGCGGAGCGGAGTACGGCTAATGCCGAAGGATTGCGCCAGGGCTTGCTCGTCTATCCACTCTCCCGGCTGCAGGTGGTGGCTGTAGATTCTTTGCCGAATACGTTCGGCGACTTCCTGATAGAGGATGAGCGGGGTAATTTTATCCACGGCCGGCTCCCGATATTCATAATTCATAATCCATAATTACAGACATCGCTACCCCTTGCCTGCCCCGCTGTCAAGAAGATTTTGACGTGCGATGTCTAAAACGGTTGCAGTGGATTTTGGGGTTTAGACCTAATCCGCCCTGGCTGAGAGCAGCCCGCCCTTGACCCTTGGCATGAATCTGGGATATTCTCTTCAGGCTGTTCAATTATCTCTGAAGGAGAGCCCGGGCGTGATTGCAATACTGGATTATAAAGCCGGCAACCTTACCAGCGTGATGCGGGCGTTGGACTATCTGGGTTTCCCGTGCCGGATCACCAACTCCCATGATGAAATCCGCAAGGCGGACAGGGTGGTGTTTCCGGGTGTCGGAGCAGCCGGGAAATCAATGGAAGGCCTGGGGGAACTGGGGTTGGACAAGCTGCTTCGCGAGCTTTTTTCAGCGCAGGTCCCTATCCTTGGCATCTGCGTCGGACTCCAGGTGCTCTTCGATCTAAGCGAGGAGAATCAGACGCGATGTCTTGGGATTTTGCCCGGTGCAGTGCGGAGGTTTCCGGAAAATATGCGTTCCGATGAAGGGGATTTTCTCAAAATTCCGCATATGGGCTGGAATGAGGTGAAATTCCGGAAAAACCATCCCGTCTTCCGAGATATCCCCGCCGGGAGCGAATTTTATTTTGTTCACAGCTATTATCCTCAACCTGAACGAGAAGACATTTCCATCGGCACAACGGAATATGGAATAACTTTCACATCGGCCGTTGCGTTCCGAAACCTTGTTGCCGTTCAATTTCATCCCGAGAAAAGTGGAAAACCGGGGTTGAGGCTCCTTGACAACTTCTGCCGCTGGAGCGGTGTTTCCTAGAAACTGGACCTGCCATGCTGAGCAAACGCATCATACCTTGTCTGGACGTTCGTGACGGCAGAACGACCAAGGGGATAAAATTCAGGGACAACATAGATATAGGCGATCCCGTGGAAATGGGACGTTTCTACTACGAACAGGGCGCCGATGAGATTGTGTTCTATGACATCACCGCATCGAGCGACCGGCGTCCCATCATGCTCGACGTGGTCCGGCGGGTGGCGGAGACCATTTTTATACCGTTTTCAGTCGGAGGCGGCATTCGGACTTTGGAGGACATGCGCGACGTTCTGCTTGCAGGTGCTGAGAAGGTCAGCGTAAACTCAGCAGCAGTGCTCAACCCGGATATTATTGGGCAGGGGGCCGAAGCTTTCGGCAACCAGTGCATAGTTTTGGGAATGGACGTGAAGAAGGTTGGGGCTTCGGAGAAGATACCATGCGGTTATGAAATCGTCATAAACGGCGGCAGGACCCATATGGGAATAGATGCGCTGTGGTGGGCGAAGGAAGCCGAACGACTGGGCGCAGGCGAGATATGCCTCAACTCGATAGATGCCGACGGCACACAAGCCGGCTATGAACTCGAACTGACCCGGCTGATTTCGACCGGTGTTCGCATACCGGTCATCGCATCCGGAGGGGCCGGAGAACCTCAGCACCTGCTCGACGTTCTCAGTCACGGCCGCGCAGACGCGGCGCTTATCGCTTCAATGGTTCACTACGGGACCTATACCATCGGGGAGATAAAAAATTTCCTCTCACGAAACGGGGTAGGAGTGCGCCGTTCGTGGTAAAAAACAACTTGTCCGCTTAAACGAGCTGTCTTTTCCAAAAAACGAGCAGGCCGTCTTTTCCGAAACTTGCCTGCACCAACTCCCAACCCTCCAGCCCGCCTTGGTTTAGCAAACTCTCCATTTTCTTTATCTGTTCCGAAGGGACCAACTCGGCGCTGCAGTTCCCATCCCTGGAACAAAACAAAACTATCTCCCTGAAAGCTTCGGCCGGATGGATGGTAACTTTATATTCATAATTACTCATTTCGTTCTCCCGGGATTATTCCCTGCAGAATCAAGGAGCGGGAAGGGGGAGCAAAAGACTTTTTGAT
>JAJYTC010000106.1 GCA_021793275.1 Deltaproteobacteria bacterium
CGATCTCCATCTGCGGTGTGGACCGGTTAATTCACCGACATTTAATTTATTCCATCAAGCTATGAACCGTCGTTGTAGGGAGAAGCACGAAGGAAGAGCAAAAGGCGTTGTTCCGTCCCCATCTGTGATACATTCCAACGGTCGGATACTGCCGGATCGTTGCCATTTGCCAGTGTGCACATTTGCTGAATGGCCCGTATGCTGTTTCCACTGTTAATAGAGCGTTTTTTTATTTTTGATTTTCCATATTGTGTTGATTTAATTGATATTTCAGGATTTAGAGGTCGAAAATAACAGCGAATAACAGCAATAGATAACAGCGAGGTAACAGCAGTGATAAGTGCGGTGAACAGTGATGAGCGATGAGCGGGCCGGGAATGCGTAACATTGCGGAACGATTCTTTTTTCAAAGAGCGGCGTTACCGAGTGCGACGGGCGATACGCCTGTGCTTCGATTCCGCTTGGAATCCACAAGGCTTATAGCACGAAGGTGCTTCGAGCCGCAAAGCGGCAACGAGAAACGGCAACGAGAAGCGGCGATAGAAACGGCAACGAGAAAGGGCAAACGCTTCGCGAAGGCAAATGTCAAAAGTAAAAAGGCGAAAGTCTGAGGTAAAAGGCAGAAAGCAAAAGACACAGGATCAGGGGGGGCCTTGTATTAAGATTGACGGGGACGAGGCCGCGATCGGAGACGCTCTCGTTTCGGCATGGCACCTAAGCCGGGCCGAACAACTCACGTTCTTTATCGGCTATCCTCATTTCCGCCTTTTCAATATCGAGTTCTTTTCCGAGATAGATCGAATGAAGCCTTCCCCTGACTTTTCTAAAGAGTCGGTAATAGCCGTCCTTGGATAATTGCACGTTCCACTTACCTATTTTCAGGGGAGCAGAACCGGGAGGGTTTTGTGTAACTCCACGGTCTGTAGCCTGCGGGCGCCATTGTGTAACCGGCTGGATGGGTCCTTCCTGACGATCGGGCGCTTTCACGGTGAGGTTTTCAATTTGCTCTTCGAGAAAAGCTTTTTCGCTCTTCAGGGTTTCGTTTTCTTCCCTCAGCGAGGCGAGTTCGGCGCGGCTTGTGTCCAACTCTTGTGTAACCCGGTTGGAGTGTTCATTTGCCACATTCAAATCGTTTCGCAGGATCTCCAGGGCTTTATCGAAATCGGCCGCCTGTCTTTCCAGGCGCTCCTTGCGCTCTTTTAGCGCCATGGTGTCCTTCTCATAATTTTTGATGTGCCACAGGGCCCTGTCTCTTTCGTCAATGGTTTCCCGCAGCTTCTGTATAACCTGCTCCAACCGGTCATCGGGAGGCGTCGAAAGAGCGGAAGCCGAGCTCGATGCATGCTGCCTGTCGATCTTTCGGGAAAGGGGCGATTTGTCACTTTGATTCCATTCAGTCAGGAACAGGCTGAACAGCAGGATTTGCTCGAAGACGGAGAACTCCAACCGCCCTTCGATTCCGGGTACGGCATCTTTGAAAGCCTTCCATGCCTTTCGTACCGTTTTGTGTTGGTTGTAGAGAAGAGAAACGAGCTGATTGTAGGCCTTTACCCATTGGACATAGGGGGCCAGCGGGGGGATGAAATAGTCCTGTTCCTTGTTGGCAGTCCACTTGATTTTCAAAGCAGTAACTCACGTCCCCACGAGGGCACCCAGAAACGATGAAAAGGTTCCGCAACGACCCGGCTGGGCTAAGCGTGGCGCAACCCAACAGGAATTTTTCACAACAGCTTTTTGACTTGGGCGCGGAAACTGTAAAGAATAAGGTATCGAAGGTGTGAAGCAGGGGACTTAGCTTTTCACTAAGCCCCCGGAATTTTCTGGTAGCGGGGCTTGGATTTGAACCAAGGACCTTCGGGTTATGAGCCCGACGAGCTACCTGACTGCTCCACCCCGCGACAACGAAAAGAAGTATAGCCTGCTCAAAGCTCGATGTCAACAGAAGAACTCATACCCCTCAGAGCGGGGTTCCCGGATGGATACTGATGCGCCCTGTCAATTTTACCACAAAAAGGCGGTTGGCTCTCTGAGCTGTCGCACAATCCGGGGGGACGCAGGACCGACAAGCGGGATTTCGCAAGTGAATTGCCCCCGTTCGCCCATTCACCGACTATTCATTTTCCCAGGATTTGGTATACTCGCCATTTTGAGGAAAAGAGCCCATGAAAGAAAACATACGAATAGCCATCATTCAGCCCAAACCTTACCCTTCTCCTGAAGATCCGCGCAATATCGGGCACGCTCTTCAATTGGTGGAAAAATGCCGTGGTGAGGAACTCGACGTGGTCTGCCTGCCGGAGTATTTTCCCGCTCTTGGCGAGCGCGAGATCGGTTCGGCGGCGCGCAGGCTGAACAGTTATGTGATAGCCGGCATGATCGAAGAAGAAGGCGGAAAGCGCTACAATAGTTCGGTGCTTTTCAACAGAGCCGGAAGGCCGACGGGCAGACAGCGCAAGTTCAGCGTCGGAGCGATCGAGCGCGAGAGGCTGGGAATCTCTGCCGGCGACGGGGTATTCCGGGTCTTCGAGACCGACTTCGGAAAAATAGGCATTCCAGTCGGCATCGATTTCTGGGGACAGCCGGAAGCCGGTCGCCAGCTTTCCTACCAGGGTGTAGATATCGTTTTCAATCCGAGCGCCTTTTCGGTTTTGCGCGGTCACTGGAAAACGGGGGCACTGGTAAGGGCCTTCGATAATTTTGTTCCGGTAGTAGGAATAAACACGGCCGATTACAACGCCATGTACGGTGAAAAGCGCGTCCATCAGCATGGCGGGGGCAGTTTCATCCTGCAGCCTCCCAAGATGTTGGACAAAGACGATTTCAATCGCTGGGCAAGATCGACCAACAACATTGAAAACTGGGCCGTTCTGGAGCTGGACGAACTCGAACAGGTCCGTGTGGCGGAGGTAAACCTGGCAAGCGCCGAGCGTTTTCGAAGCGAGTTTTTCAACCGGTTTGGCTTCAAGAAGTTTTGAGGCGGCAGCGAGTGGGAACAAACCGGTTTCGAACTCCGGCGGGACTATGGGCGTCTTAAATGACGAAAAACGGGTCTAAGGCTTCTGAAGCGGGGGGTGAGGAGCGCCCCGGCTATTTGGACCTTTTGGAAAGCGGCGAACTGTTGCGCAGAGCGCAAGCTTTGGATGCGAAGCTCGAAAAATGCGATCTGTGCCCTCGCGCGTGCGGGGTTGACCGAAAAAACGCCAAATTGGGCTATTGCGGTGTGGGCAGCCTGCCCAGGGTGGCTTCGATAAATCTTCATCATTGGGAGGAGCCTCCCATCTCGGGGACGGGGGGATCGGGCACGATATTTTTTTCAGGCTGCACTCTGAGGTGCATCTTTTGCCAGAACTATCCGATCAGCCAAATGGGGGTCGGTCGCGACATGAGCATCGAGGAGCTTGCTTGCGGAATGCTCGACCTGCAAAGAAGGGGCGCCCACAACATAAACCTGGTCAGCTCCACTCACCAGATGCCGGCGGTCGTTCGCGCACTTGTTCGGGCTGCGAAAAAGGGGCTTCGAATCCCGCTGGTCTTCAATTCGGGCGGCTACGAGTCGGTCGAGACGCTCAGGCTGCTCGATAAAATCATAGATATCTACCTGCCGGATATCAAATACTCCGATCAGGAGGCGGCCAGGAAATACTCGGGCGCTTCGGATTATGTTATCCACAACCGCAAAGCTCTTATGGAAATGTGGAAGCAGGCGGGACCGATGCGCACCGATAATGCGGGAATCGCGGTGAGGGGAATGATGGTGCGCCACCTGGTGCTGCCGGAAAACCTCGCGGGTTCGGCCGAATGTTTCTCATTTCTGGCCGGTCGGATGGGGCCGCGAGTCTTTGTCAGCCTTATGAACCAGTACTTTCCGGCTCACAAGGGACCGTTTACTCCGCCCTTTGACAGGAAAACGAGCGAGGAAGAATACGAGGCTGCATTCGAGGCCATGACCCGATTGGGAATATTGAACGGCTATGTCCAGGACGCTTAGCGGCGCTTGTTAATCCGGATGATTTTTCTTGAAGGATTTCGAATCGAGCCTGGTTTCGCGCATAAGTCTGTGGAGATATTGGCGCTTTAGTCCGGATTCACGGGCGGCCTTGGAGACATTTCCCGCGTTGCGGCTCAGGACCCTGGAAATGTATTCGGAATGGAACCGTTCTATGAGGGTATCCTTGGCTTCTTTGAAAGGCATGGAAAAGAGCTCGGAGCATTCTCCGATTTCTTGAGGGGAGGACTTGAGGGAGACTCCGGAGGCCGATATGTCGGATAATTCCAGGCAGTCTCCCGAGGCCATTATCACGCCTCTTTCTATGGCGTGCTCGAGTTCGCGAACGTTGCCGGGCCAATCCCTGGCGAGCATGTTCCGCATCAGATCGTCGGATATCCTTTTTACGTTCTTACAGTAGAGGCTGTTGTACTTTTCGAGAAAATGGCCGGCAAGAAGCGGGATGTCCTCTTTTCTCTCCGCGAGGCTTGGAAGCCGGATATTTATCACGTTGAGCCGGTAGAACAGGTCCTCTCTGAACTCCCCGTTTCTGATCTTTTCGGGCAGGTTGCGGTTGGTAGCCGCAATGAAGCGGATGTCCGCCTTGGAGATCGCATTGGATCCAACGACTTTATATTCGCCTTCCTGAAGGAGGCGCAGAAGTTTTACCTGCATGGAGGGATTGAGGTCCGCGATCTCGTCGAGGAAAAGAGTCCCGTGGTTTGCCTCCTCGACCATGCCTTTTTTGTTGCGGATCGCACCGGTGAAGGAGCCCTTGACGTGGCCGAACAACTCGCTTTCGATGATCGATTCGGGAATTGTGCTGCAGTCGATCGGGATGAACTGCTGAGAGTTTCTTGCGCTTTGCGAATGAAGCGCGCGGGCGACCAGTTCCTTGCCGGTGCCGCTATCGCCGGTGATCAGCACAGTGGCAGAAGTTTTGGCCACTTTTTGAATTTGCTCGAAAAGAGACTGCATTGCTGGAGTTGAACCCACAAGAGTGGGCAGGCTCGTTTTTTCTTCGAGTTTTTGGCGAAGATAGATATTTTCCTGTTGCAGCTCCTGCCAGTTAAGGGCCTGCTCGATTACGTGAAGAATCCTTTCCTTGCGGAAAGGTTTGGTAATGTAATCAAAAGCCCCTTTGCGGGTGGCTTGAAGGGCCGATTCGATCGTCCCGTAGGCGGTCATTATGATTACGGCGGTGCGGGGGCTTTTCTGTTTTATTTCCTCGATCACCTGAATCCCGCTCTTACCCGGCATTTTGAGATCGGTCAGCACCACGTCGAAGCTTTTCTGCTCCAGAAGCTGTGACAATTCCTGGGGATCGCTGAGCGTGGTCAACTGGTGGGAACTCTTCTCGGAGATAATCCTGCTCAAAAGAGCCAACATGTCGTGTTCGTCATCCAAAGCAAGAATTGAGGACATCTTATCACCTTTTTGCCTCGCGAGGCTTCGCAGAACCGGATACCCGGGCTCGGGCCTGTCGGAGAGTTCTTTTTTTAGAATTTTCGCTCCACTTCTGTCAAAGAGTCAAATAAAATGTCAATAAAAAGTTGCAGTTTGATTTTGATCGACTCCAATTAACTCCTCGCACGGAAAAGACAATGTACTCAAAGGCCCGGACCAACCGTTTCAAGGCTTTGAAAGTGCTCATTATCGCCGCCATCCTGCTTGTTAGCGCGGCTGCATGGCTCGGCATCTCTACTTCCGAGTACATGAAGGACACTGTAAGAAACCAGTTTAACGAGCAGCAACTGGCCCTGGCGAGGTTGGCCGCCCAGCGAATCGAAGCGCACATGGACAGCGCCATCGCCGACTTGCAGCTCCTTAACTCCCTTCCCGCAATCGAGTACTTCAACCCCCTTCGTTACCAAACTCTGCTTCTCGCCATACTGCCGGTTTTCAACGAAAGCTCGATTCTTACGATTTATCGAATCGATGCGGAAGGCAAGCGGATTTTCAGCGCGAGCGAGCAGGGCATTGTCACCGGCAAGCTCGGGCCGGTGCAGCGGGAACCCGCGCAGTATCTGGCCTGGGCAAAAAATCCGGCGAACAGGGGCAAAATATTGGGGACCGCTCTGCATCTGAAAGAAGGGGAAAAAGACAGGGGCGACCTTGTGTTGGACCTGATTACCCCAACTTATGCCAACGCCGAGGACGCGACTAACTTGTCCCTTACCGGAACATTTGCCGGTTATATCAGGCTGACCATTGACGCCACTTATATGATGGGCACGATTATGCCGGACATCCGTTCGGGGAAAACCGGCTACGCGTGGGTCATCGACTCGCACGGCAGGTTCATCTGGCATCCCTACAAGCCGTTTATCGGCCAAAGCGCGTTCAATGCGCGGCATAACAGAAATCCGCACATGCTGTTCGCCAAGATCGACAAGATACAGCGAGAGGAAATGATGCAGGGCAAGGAAGGCGCCGGCACCTACATTTCGGGGTGGAACCGCGGAATTGTAAAGCCTATGGAAAAGCTTATCGCCTTCGCTCCGGTGCACATCGAAGGACCTTTTATGAATTATTTATGGGCGGTTGCCGTGGCCGCGCCGGTCAATGAAGTCGAATCCATGGTCTATTCGGTGTATATGAGGCAGTTTCTGCTCCAGGCGCTGGTTGTGTTCGTAATTGGTCTTTGCTGCCTGTTCTTCGTGATCTACGAACGAAGGTGGTCCGTCGTGCTCGAGCATGAAGTCGAGGCCAAGACCGAGGACATACGAAAATACGCCGATGAACTGGAAAGCTCCGAGGCCAAGTACCGATCTCTTGTGGAAAATGCCGAAGACGTGATTTGCACCCTGGATCGAAACGGGCAAATAGGGACGGCGAACCAGCACGTGTCTCGTATTTTCGGGATAAACGTCGGGGACATTGCAGGCCAGAGTCTGTATCGCTTTTTGCCGGCCGAACAGGCTGACGATATTTTGAGCTGTATTCGGGAAGTTCTTGCTTCGGGGAAGGGGCAAAAAATCGAAGCGCGGTTGAACCTGCCCACGGGGAATTTGTGGTTCGATTTCAAGTATATTCCAGTGACCGGCGAGGAGAGCGAACAGTATGTTCTGGCTATTGGAAGAGACATTACCGAACGAAAGGAAATCGAACAGCAGCTCATCAATACCGAAAAGCTTGCTGCGCTCGGAACGATGGCAGCCGGTGTGGCTCATGAGATAAATAATCCAATCGGCATCATGCTCGGCTTCTGTGATCTGCTCCTGGAGAAAATGGACCCCGGCTCGATGGAGTATAGCGACCTCAAGACAATCGAAAGGCATGGCCTGCACTGCAAGAGCATCGTGGAAAGACTGCTCAGCTTCGCGAGGATGCGGGATGAACAGGAAGAGTGCTGCGATTTGAACGCGAGCATCGAGTCTATCGTGTCCATTGTGAAGCACAACCTCGAGATGAACAGGGTCAAACTGGCGCTTTCACTCACATCGGGGTTGCCGTTCGTGCAGGCGGATTCGACCGGCCTTCAGCAGGTCTTTCTCAATCTGATAAACAACGCCATGCAATCGATGGAAGGGGAGGGATGGCTCAAAATTGAAACCCGCCCGGTTTCGGGCGGGAAAATGGTCGAAGCCGTAATCTCGGACACGGGGTGCGGGATAAGGAAAGAACATCTGGCCAAGATTTTCGACCCTTTTTTCACCACCAAAAAAGTCGGTCAGGGAACCGGTTTGGGTCTTTCCGTGAGCTATGGGATAATCACCAGGTACGGTGGTCTGATAAGGTGCCGAAGTATCACTGAAGAAGAATCTCCCGGAGCATCTGGAACGTCCTTCGAAATAGTTCTGCCCGTCTGCGATTGAGCAAAAAAACTGGCATAAAGCTTGAATATACGCCATGCGCAGGAGGGGGGCCTGCGTTATTCCCTCATCCTGTGCATTACCTTTCAGATAAAAATACAGCCAGCTTTCAGGTGTTCAAGATGGTCACGAAAAACCGCAAAAATATCCTTATACTGGATCCGGAAAGGGACACGGCCGAGCTTTTCTCCAGGGCGCTTGAAAACCACCGCGATGGTTACAAGTGCTATTGGGTCAGCAATTCTCAACAGGCCAGAAGCCTGCTTGGCGAGATTCCTTTCAGCTTTCTTCTAGCCGATGTTTCGATCCTCCAAAACGACCATTTTCTTCTGCTGGACTCGCTTCAGGGGATGACTTTCCGTACGATAGTAATTGCCAATGCCTATGTCAACGAGAAGAAAGGCATAAGGACCGCCATTGAAAAGGGCGCTGCCGGCTACTTCATAAAGCCGGTCATGGTTTGCACGCTAAGAAAGCTTATAGACGACTTCTCCGTGGCGTGAGCAGATAACCGGTGTCTACTCATGGTTTCATATTGTCTCACTTTGGTTTCAGTGAGGCGAACCATCCCCCCCTGCCCACCGGTAAGCCTGAAAATACAACCTTTCTTTTTTTGCCAAAAGATGGGAAAATGGCGCCGATTGAAAAGGAGCGACGATGAAGAATTGCGAAAAATGCGGAGGGCCCCTCGATCCGGACGAACTCTATGAGAACGCCGGCAAAATTCTCTGCGAGGATTGTTTCCTCGAGCAAAAAATGAAGCCGGTAACGTGCGATCCGTGGGCCGTATACAGCGCTAAGAGGTTGAGCGGGACAGCGCCGCAGTTGACTGAGCTCCAATTCCGCATTCTCAACCTGATCAAAACCGAAGGGCCCCTTGCGGCCTCCGAGATATGCAGGCGACTTCAGATAAACGAGACGCAATTTCAAAACTGCTACGCGACGCTGAGGCACATGGAGCTTGCCAGAGGCATGAGGGATGGCGACAAGGTTCGTTATACAGTATTTTAGACAAGCCCGGTCCCCCAATAGCTGAACCAGCCAATTCATCAATTTCTGAATTATTCCATCCCCAATCCCGGCCAATTGCTCATCGGGAGTACAGTTTGCAAAGCAAGTGACACTTTGCGTTGTCACCGTGGAGCAGACGCAAAATCGATTGTCATCTAATTATTACAATGAAATCAATATATTATGCGACAGGCGGAGATGGGCTCCGATGGCATGCAAGTTGCCTCTCCAAGTCTCAGCCTGGTAACCAGCGAGTTGTTGCCGCCTCGCATCTCTATTGTTTCTCATTTCCTCTCGAACTCGACATGTGGAGGTTTATGCAAATGAGCGGGCCAAGACGGGTTTTCGATTTTCTGAAGGCTTTGGCCATTGCCGAGGGGCAATGGGATTACGAAGTGTCGATGTCGATTTTGAAAAGCCGGAAGAAAATGTTCATTGTACTTCTTCTTTGCGCGCCGATTCTGATTCTGGCGACAGTTCACGCGGCGCCGGCGCTCGGCGGCAACAATGCTTACGGGCCTTCTTACTTTTCGGGGACGCTCTTTTTTGGCTCGATTGCCATCGGCCTGGTCGCCGGGTTGATCACCGGTTGTATCGGAGCGGGCGGCGGGTTTGTCATTACTCCTGCTCTGATGTCGGTTGGCATAAAAGGGATCATGGCTGTAGGGACGAGCCTTTTTAATATTTTCGCAAAGGCGATCATGGGGACAGCGGTGCACAGGAAGCTCGGCAACGTTTCCCTGGGGCTGGCGATACCGTTTATGCTGGGCTCGGGCGGAGGGGTGTACATAGGAGGAGCGATCAACAGGGCGCTTTATGACAAAAACCCCATCTTGAGCGATGCTTTCATCAGTTCGCTGTATGTAGTCCTGCTGGGTTTGCTGGGCTTTTACTCACTCTATGATTTTTTAAAACACAGGAAAATTGCGGCAGCCAAAGGAGAGGCGCACATCTATACGGGGACCACCAAGCTAGCGGTAAAATTTCAGTCGGTAAATATCCCGCCAATGGTGAAATTCGACGAGGACTTTGTCCCGGGGGGAAAACAAATTTCCTGGGTGATGCTGGCGGTCGGCGGTTTCCTTGTGGGGGGGCTCTCGGCCATGATGGGTGCGGGAGGCGGTTTCGCCACCTTCCCGATGTTCGTATACGTCTTCGGCGTCTCTTCGATGACGACGGTAGGGACCGACATACTTCAGATTATCTTTACGGCAGGCCTTGGGTCCATCACCCAATACGCTGTCTACGGATATATCTTTTATTCGATAGCCATGGGGATGCTGCTGGGCTCCCTGGTCGGCATCCAGATCGGCGCGCTCACAACCAAGGTGATCAAAGGCATTCATATCCGGGGCTTTTATGCGGTCGCGATCCTCGCCGGTTTTGTAGACCGGCTTTTCGTGTTGCCTCGCAGGATGCAGCAGTTGGGTGCGTTGCACCTTCCCAAAGCGCTTGTAGTCGGAATCGAAAAGGTGGGCGACATTTTTTTCTGGCTCGTGTGCACGATTTTCGCCCTGTGGCTCTTTTACAAATTCATCACCGGGTTGAAGATCTTGAGGGAAGAGTCGGCGGCGGTAGCGGGCAAGTCATTCGAGGCTGTGCGCCCGAGCTAATTTCCATCCGGAAACTTCTTGGTGGGCACGATAAAGCTTGTGCCCACCCTACCTACACCCGGACCCGCTGTCTAGAAAAGGATAGGGGATAAACTTCGACAAAATGCTCAAAAACGGGAGACGATGGTCCGGGAGAGTTCCGTCGGAACGGCTTTTGCGGATAGACACAGGAGAGATGAAATGCTTATTGCGAATAAGAGCAGAGCTACGCTCGGGATGATACTCGGGGTAAGTTTCTTCGGGATTCTCGCGTTGATTTTTGCTCCGATATACGGGGGCATGGACGGCCTCAAGTATTCTGATCGACTTTTCAACAGGCTGGCTAAAGGTTCGTCCTATTTTGTTCCGGAGCTTTCACACATGATCGAGAGTTTCAACCAAAAGGAGCTTTCGGTAAGAATCGATATGGAAAAAGCCGAAGACGCAGCCAGGGCGCAGAAGATTTTTTCAAAGGCTGCCCCCGATACCACCGCGCAGGGGGCGGTCCTCAATGTCAAAGGGAACCTGGCGAAGTTGCTCGGCGCCGTTTTGGAGGATTGCAATTCGATGTATTTGAACAAGGCGGATGAAGTGGTGGGCAGATATGGAGTGGACGGAAAAGAGGTGCTGCTGGCCTGGCATCGCGGACTGAACAGCATGGCAAAAGAACTGCAAAAAAGCAAAGATATCCCCGAGTCCAAACTCATTCTTGCGGTAGTGACGAAGGGTATAGAACCGGCTTACAATTTTTACGGCGTGCAGCCCGAGAGCATCAACCACAGGGCCGGCATTGTAACGTTTCTCCTGGTTTTTTACCTGGTCTATACGCTGTGGTATGGTTTTGCCATATATTTCCTGTTTGACGGTTTCGGCATGGCCATGACCAAAGCCAGAGTGAAAAGGGAGGTATAAAACCACGATCGACTTTGAAAGCGGCTGTTATCGATCTCCGTTGGGAACTCTGGAGGATAGGATGAAAATACTGGTCCCGGTCGATGGTTCCGAGCATTCTCTCAAGGCGTTGGAAGTTGCGGCTGACTATGCGAAAATGAAGGAGGCGCAAATCTATGTGATCAGCGTGGCGGCTGCCATTGGTGGTATTGAGGACCATGAAATACCGCCGCGTATGCTTCAATCTCAGGAGGAACATGTTAAAGAATTCGCCGATAAGGCGATCAAGACCGCGCGCGAATTCATGGTAAAAGAGCAGGTCAAGCCCGGTTTTTCGGAGATTGTGACGACGATGCTTTCTGTGCCCGATGCGATAATCGATTTTGCGAAAACCGAAAAAATAGACCTGATAATTATGGGGAGCCGCGGACTGGGCACCTCATCCATATTCAAGATAGGCAGCATCGCCAACCAGGTGGTGAAACACTCTCACTGTTCCGTCTATCTGGTGAAACCGCGGGCGGTTCACGGCTGATGTCGTTGTTTCACGGAGGCTGCAAAAGTGGAACCTATAAGTGTTCTGATTGTGGATGACGAGGTTGAGTTCCTCGATACCCTGGTCAAAAGGCTCAGGAAAAGAAAGCTGAATGTAAACGGGGTGACCGAGGGGCCGGCGGCCCTGGAATTTTTAAAGAAGGCTCAGGTCGACATAGTCGTGCTCGACGTTAAGATACCGGGCATGACCGGTCTCGATGTTTTGCGGCAAATAAAGAAAAACTACGGTCTGCTGGAAGTGATAATGCTGACCGGCCATGCGAATATGGAGGTCGCTATTGAAGGGATGGATATGGGAGCTTTCGACTATCTGACAAAACCGATTGAAATCGACGATCTGGTGTATAAAATACAGGATGCGTATAAGAGGAAGAAATTGAATGAAAGAGCTGATTTTCCGCAAACGCTGGACACATTGGGCAAATAAAGCGTTGCCCGCTTGCGGAACCCGTCGGTTTGCCGGGGATGATCGGTCGTGGGCTCTTGCATGTCATTCGTGAAAAAATGGTTGGAAAAACTTAGGACAAAGAGAAGGCAAAACAACCTCACCCCTCGGGACGTAGAAGCCCTTCGCACCGCCTTCCAGACCAGGTACCATAATTTCAAGCTGCTGCTAAGCGCCAACAACCGGGTCCTGCATATTGTGGCTGAACTCGAGGCGGCCTGCAAGGGGGATTCGCCCTTCGGCATGTCCTTTATTCGCGCCAATTGCACAGCGATCTCCGTAGACGTTTTTCGCATGATAAAGAGTATGGATGAACTGGCGCCCGGTAAATATGGCGACCTGCACGAAAGCTTCATGTCGATTCAGGGAAGGATTGCCGAGATTCTTTCGGAAAGAAGGCAGGCGGGCGCCGGGCCGCTGATAATTCCCTTGCACGAGGTCGATAAAACAAGATCGGATGAAGCGGGCAACAAAATGGCGAACCTCGGGGAAATAAGCAATCGCCTTGGCATAAGGGTCCCGGCGGGCTTTGTGATCTCTTCGGGGGCATACCGCAAATTCATAGATCACAACGATCTCCAGGTTGAGATAGACCGGCTCATCCAATCATCGCCGGTTGAAGAAATGGACCAGCTTCTATCGCTTTCAGCCCAGATCCAGCAGAAGATCATCAGCGCCGAAATGCCCGATGAACTGCGCAAAGCCATTTCGATTGCCTATGCGGAACTCGAAAGCGAAGAAGGGCAGGGGGTCAAAGTCTCGCTGCGCAGCAGCGCCCTGGGTGAAGATTCCGTACAAACCTCCTTTGCCGGCCAGTATCGTTCCGAATTAAACGTCAGCGCAGACAGCCTGATAAGCGCTTACAAGGAAATAGCCGCAAGCAAATACAGCCTTCAGGCGATCGCCTATCGGCTGACCAGGGGCATCCGCGACGAGGACATCGACATGTGCGTGGGGTGCCTGTCCATGGTTAACGCTGCCGCGGGAGGCGTCATTTATTCGAGAAATCCTTTCGACGCGCGCGATGAGCGGATTTTCATCCATTCCGCCCTGGGTTTGCCCAAAACGGTAGTCGATGGAAGCATTGCCGCCGACCTTTTTGTTGTCTCCCGGGACCCGGTCGGGATCGTGGAAGAGCACATTGCCCAGAAGCGCGAAAAGTTCGTCTGCTATGCGGAAGAAGGGGTCTGTCGGCTGGAGGTGGTCGGAAGTGAGGGCATGGAGCCTTCGATCCTTGGAAATACGGCCCTGGAACTTGCCCGCATCGCCATCCGTATCGAAGATCATTATGGAGTCGCCCAGGATGTAGAATGGGCTTTGGATGAAAAAGGTGAGATAGTAATACTTCAGTGCCGCCCCTTAAATCAAAGGTACGGATTTGCAGAACGGGAAGAGGAGGCAGCCGAGGTCCCGCCGTGTAAGATGATAGTTTCAGGGGGCCTGACGGCAAGTCCAGGGGTCGGGGTCGGGCGGGTTTTCGTTGTAAGGAGGGAAAGCGACGTCCTTTTTTTCAACAAAGGGGCGGTCCTTGTGGTGAAACAACCGTTACCCAGATGGGCTGCGCTGCTCGGCAGGGCTTCTGCCCTTGTCGCCGAGCAGGGGTCGGCTGCGGTCCATCTTGCCAATTTGGCCAGAGAGTTCTGTGTGCCGGCGATCATGGGCCTGGAGGGGGCAACCGAGCTACTAGAAAACGGCAGGTTGGTTACGGTGGATGCCGACGGCAGGAGGATATGCGACGGAGAAATAGAACAATTGCTCGAAAACAGGGAAAGACCCAAATGTCTCATGGACGGCTCGCCCGTCCTGGAGATTTTGAAGAGGGTCTGTGAACATATCGTCCCTCTTCATTTGCTGGAGCCTGATGCGCCCGATTTCAAGCCGTCGGCTTGCCGGACTTTTCACGATATAAGCAGGTTTTGCCACGAAAGGGCCGTCGTGGAAATGTTCAGCTTCGGAAAGGACCACCGCTTCTCGGAGAAAGCAAGCAAGCAGTTGGTGTGCGGGATTCCGATGCAGTGGTGGATCCTCAATCTCGATGACGGGTTCAGGGAGGATGTTCCCGGCAAGCGTGTAAACCTGGACAATATAGTCTCGATCCCGATGCTGGCGCTTTGGGAAGGAATCGTCGCGGTTCCGTGGGAAGGACCTCCGCCCGTGGATGCCAGAGGTTTCATGTCGATCCTTGTGGAAGCCGGCTCCAGTGGGGCCCTCGACCCTGCTTTGCCTTCCCCTTACGTGGCGCGTAATTATTTCATGATATCGAAGAATTTTTGCAGCCTCAGTTCCCGGTTCGGTTTTCATTTTGCTTCGGTCGAAGCCCTTGTGGGCGAGAGAGCTAACGAGAACTACGCGAGTTTCTTTTTTAAGGGCGGGGCAGCGGATTATGGCAGACGTGTGCGCCGCGCGCGATTTGTGGGCGAAATTCTCGATGGTTTCGAATTTCACGCCCAAATTCGGGAAGACGGCGTTACGGCGCGTATTGAAGGCTACGATGAAGAAGTGATGAAGGAAAAACTGAGGATACTTGGATACCTTCTCATTCATACTCGCCAGATCGATATGGTTATGTATAATGACAGCTCGTACGTGCAACTCGAGCATAAACTGATGTCGGATATCTCGTCGGCCATTCTTTCGAGGTCATCCACTGTTATCCTGCAAAAATCCCTTGATTCATCAGGTGGAAAGTATGTCCTATGAACAGTTCGGCTAGAAAAAGAATTCTTGTTGCAAACGATGGTTCGGAACACTCCCTGCGAATGGTCGAGTACGTCTCTTCGATTCTCGACCGGAGCCGATTCGAGGTAGTGCTCTACCATGTCGTCACCAGGGTTCCCGAATCGTTTATCGACTCCGGGCAAAAGGCCCCGGCTTATCGTTACCGGCTGGTTAGCGTGGACGCATGGGAGGAAAAGCAGCGCCAGACGATCGAGTCCTTCATGGAAAAAGCGAGGTCTATTCTGTTGCACGCCGGCTTTCCCGATGATGCGGTAACGGTGAAAATTGAAGACAGACAGGCCGGCATTGCGCGAGACATAGTCGCCGAATCGCGAAGCGGGTACAGAGCGCTTGTGGTTGGACGAAGAGGGCTAAGCGATTTCAAGGACTTTATGCTGGGCTCGGTCGCCGAGCACATCCTGGGGCTTGTGCCGATTCCGCTGTGGGTTGTGGGCGGGGGCATCCGGCCGGCCAAAGTTCTCGTGTGCCTGGACGGCTCCGAGGAGTCGATGATCTCGCTGGCCCACCTGGCCGAGGTGCTGGAGCCCTCCGGCAGTATAGAAATCAATCTGTTCCATGCTGTTCCCAGCTTTCACAGTTTCAGGAATTTTATGCGCGAGGTCCTTTCGTCGGAGGCGGACAAAAAAGCCATTGAAAAGATCCA
>JAJYTC010000107.1 GCA_021793275.1 Deltaproteobacteria bacterium
ACCGGGTGCTTCATGTTTGCAAGCAGCAGGGCCGCCAGGGCGAAGGGAAGGGCAAAAACCGTATGACTGAACTTTATCAGCCTGCCGTACGTACGGATATTGGATATAAGCGTCATTTCCCCGTCCGGGTTAGGTTGATCGATATTATCATTCAAAGTGGTGAATATACTATTTCCGGAGAGTTTTTTCCAGCAGCGCCTCATTAATTCCCGACTTTAGCGCCCGCGCCGCCACTCCATCGGCGCCGGCACGAACTATCTTTCTTCCACCATCTCTACTGCTCGCTTCGTTAAATTCCTTTTACCCCTGGCTTCCCGCAAAAGTGCATTTCTGGGGACCGGTATTGCCCGTCGGTTATTATGCAGCACCATCCATCCGCGTGCAAGGGGCCAACGGGCGAAACCTGTCCGAATCCTGCGCCACCCGCTTGAAGCGCACGCCGTGAGGTGGCGCCGGGAATTGCCGGGAGCGCTTCGACATAGAAAAGGAGATGCGGGGCCGTCCGGCATATTGCGGGAATGAGCTCTTGGAAGTATATCGTTAGAGTCAACAAATGATCCCGATGCGCCCCTTTGGGCATCGCGGACCTCGCGATCGTGGGTGATGCACTCGAAGTCGTACCGAAGTTGCTGGATCAGTTGCGCTGGCGGCCAGGTATCTAAACTGAAAGGAAAAATCTCATGCGGGACACTCCAAGGAGTTACAAGCTTCTGATCGGCGAGAAATGGATGGATGATGCCGCCTCTACGCAGGTGAGCGACAAATACACCGGCGAGATCATCGGGACGGTGCCGGTGGCCTCCAGGGAAACGGTGGAAAAGGCCGTGGCGGCGGCCAGGGCGGCCTTTGAGCGGTACTCGATGGTGCCTGCTCATATGCGGTGCAGCATCCTGGAAAAGACTGCGGCTTTGCTGGAAGAACACAAGGACGAGATCGCTTCCCTCATCTGCCGGGAGGCCGGAAAGGCATGGAAGTATTCTATTGGCGAGGTTCTCCGAGGGATCGAGACGATTCAGTTTTCAGCCGAAGAGGCGAAAAGAATCCACGGCGAAACCATACCGATGGATGCAAGCGCAAGCGGAGAGGGGCGCATGGGGTTTTATCTGAGGCGTCCGGTCGGTGTGGTCGCAGCAATCACACCCTTCAATTTCCCGCTCAATCTTGTCCTTCACAAAGTCGGACCGGCGCTTGCGGCCGGAAACACCGTTGTCTTAAAACCCGCATCAGCCACGCCTCTTACGGCAATCCGCCTCGGCGAGATTCTCCTGCAGGCCGGGGTCCCCGCCGGTGTTTTCAACGTGATCGTCGGTCCGGGCGATACGGTGGGCGAATGGCTCGTAACGGACAGAAGAGTCGCAAAAATCTCCTTTACCGGAAGCCCGCCGGTTGGTGAATCCATTGTACGAAAGGCCGGTCTCAAGAAAGTCACCATGGAGCTGGGGAACAACTCGGGAACGATCATCGAGCCCGATGCCAACCTGGATGAGGCCGTTTCGCGGTGCGTCATGAGCTCTTTCGCCAACTCGGGACAGGTTTGTATTTCTTTGCAGCGGTTGTATCTGCATAGAGCCATTGCCGCCGAATTCACCAAGAGGTTTCTGGATGCGACTGCAAAGCTTAAAATAGGCAATCCTCTCGACAAAGACTGCGACGTCGGCCCCATGATCAATGAAGCCGAGGCGATAAGGGCCGAGTCCTGGATCAAGGAGGCGGTGGCCGAAGGAGCAAAGGTGCTGATCGGCGGCAAACGCGACGGACGAGTGCTCTATCCGACCGTTCTTGCCGACGTGCGTCTCGATATGAAAGTCATGTGCAACGAAGCCTTCGCACCGCTCGTGTCGTTCTACGAATACGATTCTTTTGAAGAGGCCGTGCGCATGGTCGACGACTCTCCCTACGGCCTGCAGGCCGGGATTTACACCAACGACATCGCGAAAGCCTTCTACGCCGTCGAGCACATCAACGCAGGGGGCATCATGGTCAATGACACTTCGATTTTTCGCGTGGACCACATGCCCTACGGCGGCAACAAGATGAGCGGCCTGGGCCGGGAGGGGGTCCGTTTCGCCATCGAGGAGATGACCAACATTAAAATGGTTATGATCAAGCCCTGAGCTCTGATCTTAACGAAGATGTTTTGATGCGCGATGCGGTCGTGATCGGTGGTGGCTCGTGAGGATGCGCCGCAGCCAGAGGGGAGTTTCGGCCTTCGAGGCGGAATGATCAAAATTTCACCTGCAGTGGAAAAAAGGGTTGTCATCTCCTGCCTGATGGCTTATTAATCCATTTGTTTATGAGGTTTGATTCGCCCCAGGTTATCCCTTGGATAGAAATATAAGAGGTTGCGCATCCAATCGGGTTTGGCAGCAAATGCAGTCCGGCGCGCTCGCGGGGGCATGCCCGATCAAAAGACGCGGTCTGAGTGATTTCCCTTGGTGAAGGGAATCGCCCCTCCGGGTTCGAGGGAAAAAGCATCCTGGGCCCAAAAAGCTAAATCGGCGGGCGCTGCCGGCATCAACAGCTGATCATTGTGGAGGCACTCTATGCTGGCCGAGTATCTACCCATTCTCTATATGATCATCCTGGCCCTGCTTTTTGGCGCCGGGACCGTTTTCCTGTCGCATGTTCTTGGTCCTGCGCGGCCGTTCAAGGTTAAAAGTCAATCCTATGAGTGCGGTCTGCCAAGCGAAGGCGCTCAATATGGGCAGACGCCGGTCAAGTTCTACGTTATTGCCCTTCTTTTTCTCGTTTTCGACCTCGAGTGTGTATTTCTCTACCCGTGGGCGGTGTATTATCGAAAGATGGGCGTGTTCGGGCTTATCGAAATGCTGATTTTTCTGCTGATTCTTTTTGTCAGTTACGTGTATGTCTGGAAAAAGGGAGCTTTGGAATGGGACTAGAAAATCAACTCGTTGGCGACAATGTGCTGGTCACGAGCCTGACTAAGCTGGTGAACTGGGGCAGGAGCAATTCCGTATGGCCGTGTACGTTCGGTCTTGCCTGTTGCGCCCTGGAAATGATCGCCAGCACTCTGGCCGATTTCGACATTTCCCGCTTCGGTTCGGAGGTTTTCCGGCCCTCTCCGCGACAATCCGACCTGATTATCATTGCCGGCACACTCACCAAGAAGATGTCCGTGATGGTCAGGCGCATATATGAGCAGATGGCGGACCCCAAATGGGTGATTGCAATGGGGGCATGCGCCTCCTGCGGTGGGATATTCCAGAGCTATTCCGTAGTGCAGGGCGTCGACCAGATTATTCCGGTCGATGTCTACATACCCGGATGTCCGCCTCGTCCAGAAGCGGTGCTGGCCGGCCTTATGAAAATCCAGGAAAAAATCAGGACCGAAAAATTGGATCAGCGCCGTAGTTTCAAACCCGGCATGCTGGAAATGGTGACAGGAAAATAAGAAATGCAAATTGACAAAGCAGTGAGCGCGCTCTCTGAAAAATGTCCGGATTCAATCCTGAAGCGGGCGGACCGTCACGGTACGCCCGAAATAACCGTTGCCGGCGAGTCTTTCTACAAAGTGATGGAAACCCTGCGCGGGCTTGGCTTCGACATGCTGACCGATGTTGTCGGCATGGACCTCATGCCGAGAACGCCGCGTTTCAATCTGCTCTATCTCCTGATGTCCATGGAGGATTTTTCCCGCCTCGCAGTCAGATTGCAGGCCGATGAAGGGCAGGAGGTTCCGAGTGTCAGCGGTATCTGGCATTCGGCCAATTGGGGGGAAAGGGAAGTGTTCGATCTTTTGGGGATAAGTTTTTCGGGCCATCCCGATCTCCGGCGCATTCTCACTTGGGAAAACTTTGAGGGGCATCCGCTCAGAAAGGATTTCCCGCTCGAGGGCAAAGACTTCGACAAGCCTTTCGACCCGGACACTATAAGCGATTACTTCTAACTGGGACCACGCAGCATAATAGTCAGGCATAGAAAATCATGACCGATCGCAAAACCGTAACCCTGAACATGGGGCCCCATCATCCGGCTACACACGGCGTTCTGCGGGTAGTCCTGGAACTTGACGGGGAAACTATTGTCAATGCGACCCCCGTTATCGGATATCTTCACAGAGGGATCGAAAAAATCTGCGAGAACAGGACCTACCAGCAGATACTGCCGCTTACCGACAGGCTCGACTATGCCGCCGCATCCGCGAACAATATGGGGTATTGTCTTGCCGTCGAAAAGCTGATGGGCATAGAGGCGCCGAAAAGAGCGCAATATCTGAGGGTAATTATGGCCGAGTTTGCCCGGATTATGGGACACCACCTCTGGCTTGGCACCCATGCCCTCGATATTGGCGCCATGACGGTCATCTTCTACGCGTTTCGGGATAGAGAAATGGTGATGGCTATGAACGAAGAGATCGCCGGATACAGGCTGACCCCTTCTTTCATCCGCATAGGGGGCGTTGCTTACGACGCTACCGACGACTTCATCCTGAAGGTGCGAAAGTTCGTGGAGTGGTTCCCCAAGGCGCTGGAAGGCTACCATCAGCTTTTGACCGAAAATAAGATATGGACCACGCGGACCATGAACATCGGAGCGATTTCGGCTGAAGAAGCGATAAATTATGGAATGACCGGGCCGAGTCTGCGGGGAGCCGGCGTTGCCTACGACGTGCGCAAGGTTTTTCCTTATTCCAGTTATGACGATTTTGACTTCAAGATCCCTGTCGGGGAAAACGGCGATGTCTATGACCGTTACCTGGTGAGGATGGAAGAGTTCAAGCAGTCTATCAACATAATCGCTCAGGCCATTGAAAATCTTCCTTCCGGGCCTGTCATGACCGATAATCCCTGGCTGGCCAACCCCAGCCTGAGCGAAGTGCAAAATGACCTGAGCGCGCTTATTCGCAGATTCATGATCAATGCGAAAGGAGTGCCGGTACCCGAAGGCGAGCTTTATTCGGCAGTCGAAGGGGCAAAAGGCGAACTGGGGTTCTACCTGGTCGGCGATGGCAGCGAGCATCCTTACAGGCTTAAAATTCGCGCGCCCACCTTTTACCTTGCAAGCGCGCTTCCCCGCCTGCTCGTGGGCCACATGGTCGCCGACGCCATAGCTATAATCGGCAGCCTCGATTTTGTGCTTGGCGAAATAGACCGGTAAAGACCGTTTTGTTGACAGTTCCAACAGGGGAGCTGTCTGTGTGCTAAGGAAAGCGCCGTCAGAATCGTGAAAGCTGCATAACGGAGTGCAACCGATGAATGATCTGGTCATCATTCCCATCATCAAAATGCTTGTGATTTTTGGGGTATGCCTGTTTTTCGTCACGTATACCACATGGCTTGAAAGGAAGGCCTTAGGGCATTTCCAGCTCCGATACGGACCCATGAGGGTAGGGTATCACGGGCTTCTTCAGCCCATTGCCGACGGGATCAAGAATTTTTTCAAAGAGGAAGTGGTCCCGGAAAACGCCGATAGACCGGTTTTTCTGATGGCGCCTTCATCAGCATTTCGCTGGCGGTCATGTTGCTTGCCGTAATCCCTTTCGGCGCCCCGATTACAATATTCGGTAAAAAGATCAATCTCTACCTGGCCAACCCCTCCATCGGCATCCTTTTCATTCTGGGATTTGCCACCATCGGTTCCTATGGGACGATTCTTGGCGGATGGTCGTCGGGAAACAAGTACGGATATATGGGCGGCCTCAGGGCATCGGCAATGATCATCAGCTATGAGCTGTCTATGGCCTTTGCGGTTATAAGCATCATAATGCTGACCGGATCTTTCAGCCTGGTGGATATGGTTGCCGCCCAGCATAGCGTCTGGAATATCGTGCGCGAACCTGTCGCTTTCCTGGTGTTTTTCATCAGCGGCATTGCCGAACTCAACCGCATTCCCTTCGATATGCCCGAGGCGGAATCCGAGCTTTGCAGCGGGTACAATATCGAATACAGCAGCATGAAGTTCTCGCTTTTCTTCCTGGCTGAATATACGCACATGTTCGTATTTGCCGCGCTTGTGACAACCCTTTTCCTTGGCGGATGGTACGGGCCGATTCTGCCGGGAGTCGTGTGGTTTTTTATAAAGACTTTCATCATCATATTTCTATGTATATGGATCAGGGCGACTGTTCCGCGTCTGCGTTACGACAAGGTGATGAAGCTGGAGTGGAAATTCCTGCTGCCGGTAGCCTTGGCCAATGTTATCGCAACAGGCGTGGTGATGGCCCTGTGGGTTTGATATGTCAGGAGCAGCAATGGAAAAGTCCGATATTATCGTCGTAAGCAAAAACAGGGGCGAAAAGGGAAAGTACGTTAAGCCCTTTTTGAAAGGCCTGCAATATACGCTCGGCAATTTTTTCAGCAGGCCGGTCACTGTTCAATATCCTGAGGAGAAAACGGAAAGAAGTGAGAGATGGCGGGGCCTTCACAGGCTCAATGTGGACGAAAAGGGCGAGCTCAAATGCGTCGCGTGCGGCCTTTGCGCTGCCGTTTGCCCGTCACAGGCCATCACCGTCGTTGCCAGCGAAGAGGAATGGGGGACCAGGCATCCGGAAAAATTCGTCGTCAACGAGCTTCGATGCGTGTTCTGCGGGTTCTGTCAGGAAGCATGCCCGAAGGGCGCCATCAGCCTGACTAAGGTATATGAGTACGTGAATTACAGCCGTGAGGATTTTCTGTTCGATATCTCGAGATTGAAGACGACTGGAGAGAAATGGGACTGTTAGCGATAATCATCTGCGGCGGCGCGGCGTTGGCGTGCGCGCTTCTTGTAATTCTTTCGAGGAATACCGTGCACAGCGCACTGTGGATGGTCGGCAACTGCCTCGCGCTGGCGGTTCTATTTTTGTTGTTGAACAGCCAGTTTATCGCCATCCTGCAGGTAATCGTCTACGCCGGTGCGATCATGATGTTCATTATTTATGCCATCATGATGCTCAATCTCAGGGAGGCCGGAGAAGACGAATTCAGGAAGAGCCTTCTTTCAGGCCGCTTCATCGTACTGTTCCTCTTTATGATCTGCCTCCTTGCCCTTGGTTTGGGGCTAAGCCCCATGGCTCTTAAGGGAGAAATGGGGCCGCACTCCCTGGCTAAATTCGGCGAGGTAAATTTGATTGCAAATTACATTTTTGTGCAAGGCATTGCCGCTTTCGAGCTGGTTAGCGTTATGCTGACCGCTGCTGTTGTCGGGGCCGTCTTTTTGGCGCGAAGAGACTGATGTGACGGCCGGGCGGTAAACCGTGGTCAAGTGGATACCTGGCAGCGGCGCGGGTGCGGTCGATTCGCTGATGGTCTGCATAAATCAGAGTGTATAAGGGAATGGTTCAATGAACGATTACCAAAGCGTCTATCTAGCTCTATCCGTGATTCTCTTTTCCATCGGCGCGCTGGGGGTGATCCTCCGAAAGGACGCCATTGTCGTCTTTTTGTGCATAGAGATCATGCTTGGCGCCGTTAATCTTGCGTTCGTGGTCTTTTCGCGAGCCAATCAATCCGCGGAAGGGTTATTCATGGTCATGTGCATCATGGCTGTGGCGGGGGCTGAGGCCGCAATCGGACTTGCCATTTTCGTCCTTTTGTACAGGAAGACGGGCACAATCAATATTGACAAATTCAACCTGCTGAAATGGTAGATCGAGGCTTGCGATGAAGTTTGATCTGGTATGGCTCATCCCGATATTTCCCCTCGCGGGCGTGTTGATCAACGGCCTGCTGGGCCGAAGAATCGAGCAAAAAAACAAAAGCCTTGTGCATTGGATCGCCTGCGGCGCGGTAGGACTTTCTTTTGTGGTCACGCTGGGGTTGTTTTTCAAGTTGCTGGGGCTTCCCGCGGATAAGCGTTTATACGATTTCGCGTGGTTTCCCTGGATTTCTTCGGGTGTTTTTCACGTGGGCGTGGGATACCAGATCGATCCGCTGTCCATGTTTATGTGCATGTTCGTGACCGGGGTAGGCTTCCTGATCCACGTTTATTCGATAGGCTACATGTGGCATGACGAAGGCAGCTATTCCCGATACTTCACCTATCTGAACCTCTTTATGTTTTCAATGATCACACTGGTGCTGGCCGACAATTTCCTGCTGATGTTTCTTGGTTGGGAAGGCGTGGGGCTGTGTTCATACCTGCTGATTTCCTACTGGTTTTCGGATCTGGCCAATGCTGTGGCCGGCAAGAAGGCTTTTGTCACAAACAGGGTGGGAGATTTCTTTTTTGCCGTCGGGATCCTGCTTTTGCTGGTCCATCTGGGGGCGCACGGGATATGGTCGCTTAACTTTTCAGTCGTATTTGCCCATGCAAACCTGCTTTCGCCTCACCTGGTCACCATTATCTGCCTGTTATTTTTTCTCGGATGTACCGCCAAGTCTGCCCAGATACCTCTCTATATATGGCTGCCGGACGCCATGGCGGGTCCTACGCCCGTTAGCGCCCTTATCCATGCGGCCACGATGGTCACGGCCGGCGTCTATTTTATAGCGCGTTGCAATGTCCTTTATTCGATGTCTCCTTTCGCCATGGAGGTAGTCGCCACCGTAGGCGCCCTGAGCGCTTTGCTGGCTGCCTCAATAGCCGTGACCCAAAACGATATTAAAAAGGTGCTTGCCTACTCGACGGTGAGTCAGCTCGGCTACATGTTTTTGGGGCTTGGAGTAGGAGCGTTTGCGGCAGGCCTTTTCCACGTGTTGACTCATGCCTTTTTCAAGGCCCTTCTCTTTATGGGCGCGGGCTGCGTAATCCACGGCATGGGTGGCGAACAGGACATGAGGAACATGGGGGGGCTGCGTAAGAGAATGCCCGTCACTTTTTACACCATGATGATAGCCACCCTTGCCGTCATCGGCTTTCCCGGATTTGCGGGATTTTTCAGCAAGGACGGAATTCTTTGGGAGACATTCAGCGGAGCGCATGGAAGCTACATTCTCTGGCTTATCGCCGTTCTTACCGCGGCTATGACCGCGTTTTACATGTTCCGGCTGATCTTCATGACCTTCTTCAATGAATGCAGGGCTTCCGAGGAGGTTCAGAAGCATATACACGAAGCGCCCAAAACAATGACCGTTCCTCTGATGGTCCTTGCGGCGCTGTCGATTTTCGGAGGCTATATCGGCGTCCCTGAGTCCCTGGGAGGAAGCAATCTCGTCGAGCGTTTCCTGCGCCCGGTATTCGGGCTGGGAAAGGACAAGCTGCTTCAGTCGGCCGGAGGGCCTGGCTTGATTCACAGGGCGGTATCCGAAACCGCCGCGCATCAATCGTTTTCAACCGAAATTCAACTTATGTTTCTAACGGCGATGATGGTCTTAGCCGGGATTTTCGCTGCCTACATGCTGTACATGAAGAAAAGGTCTGTGCCCGAGACCCTCGCCGCTAACAACCCTTCTTTCTATCGTTTGCTTCTTAACAAGTGGTACGTCGATGAGCTTTACGAGAAGGTGTTTATTAATCCCTTGCGCTCTATCAGTTTTTTTCTGTGGAAGGGAATTGACGTGGTAGTGATTGACGGAATGGTCAATTCGACTGCTGCGTTTTTCATGAAATGCGGGTCCGCGTGGAAAGCTTCCCAGAGCGGTTATGTTCAACGCTACGCGGTGTCTTTTCTGGTTGGGGTGTTTGTCCTGATCGCATATTACATGTATGTTCGTTAAGACTCTTGATGTATCGCGGGAGCAAATAGATGAATCATTTAAGTTTTCCGATCCTTAGCACCCTCATTTTCTTTCCGCTGTTATGCGCGATCCTGCTTATGTTCATTAGAAGCGAAGGCGGAAAGAATGATGAATTATTGCGGAAAATCGCCCTTGTGGCGTCAGTTGTCGAGTTCTTGATTTCTCTTGTGCTCCTTAAGTACTTCAATGACTCCACTCCCGGCATGCAATTCGTAGAATTCGCGCCCTGGGTAAGAAGTTTGTCGATCAATTATTTCGTCGGGTTGGACGGCATAAGCCTCTGGCTCGTTATCATGACGGCATTTTTCGTACCGTTGTGCGTGCTGTGCTCGTGGACTTATATAAAAGAAAAGACAAAATACTTCCTCATCTCGATTTTCATTCTCGAAAGCGCAATGATTGGCGCTTTCGTCTCCCTTGACCTCATCCTCTTTTATGTTTTCTGGGAGGTCATGCTGATCCCGATGTTTCTGCTGATTGGAGTGTGGGGGGGAGAACGGCGCATCTATTCGGCGGTAAAATTCTTTCTCTACACGGCCGCCGGAAGCATTTTCATGCTTGTTGCCATTATTTATCTCTATTATTTCAGCTATAAAACGACCGGAGCAGGCACCTTCAACCTGCTCGACCTCTATAAACTTAACATCCCGATAACGACCCAGCTATGGCTGTGCGCTGCTTTTACGGTCGCCTTCGCTATCAAGGTGCCGATCTTTCCTCTTCACACCTGGCTTCCCGACGCCCATGTCGAAGCACCAACGGCGGGAAGCGTCATCCTTGCGGCCATCCTTCTTAAAATGGGCACATACGGGTTTTTGAGATTTTCGATGCCTCTTTTTCCGTATGCCAGCCATGAGTTCATCCCCGTGATAGCCTTTCTGGCCATCGCCGGAATCATCTACGGCGCCCTTGTCGCCTGGGCGCAGCCGGACATGAAAAAGCTCGTGGCGTACTCGAGCGTGAGCCATCTCGGATTTGTCATGCTCGGACTCTTCGCCTTCAATATCGAGGGGATAGAGGGGGGCATCTACCAGATGTTGAATCACGGGTTGAACACGGGGGCACTCTTCCTCCTTGTTGGAATGATCTATGAGCGCCGCCACACCAGGATGATGGATGATTTTGGCGGTCTGGCAAAGGTTATGCCCGTATTTGCAATCTTCCTCATGATCGCCACTCTTGGTTCCGTCGCGGTCCCTGGTACGAACAGCTTCGTTGGCGAAATAATGATTCTTGTGGGTGCGTTCAGGGCTTATCCGGTATGCGGTGTGTTCGCGGTCTCCGGGATGGTGCTCGGGGCCGTGTATATGTTGTGGATGTATCAAAAGGTGATGTTCGGGCCGGTCACCTCGGAAGTCAACCGCAAGCTGCCCGATTTGAACAAAAGAGAGATCGCGACAATGTTGCCGATCGCTGTGCTCGTTTTCGTCATGGGGATCTTCCCCGGAATGTTCCTGCACAAAATGGATTCTTCGGTAAAATATTTCATTAACCAATATCAACAGAAATATGAAATGTACGAGGCCGAAAAGAGCGGCAATCCTGTCGCTACGCACCTTAAAGGGTTTAAAATCGCCGTTGATTCCGATGCGGCGTTTCACAACGGCGTGTATTCGCGCGGCCGATGACTGAGATATGGGATGCGGTGAACCGGGCCGACGGTTGTTTTGATTCTGGAGGAACCGAATGGAGACGTTGAATTTTATTCTGCCGCCGAGTAACTATGTGGCTGTCATGCCGCAGATTGTTCTCGTTGCGACTGCATTGATCGTTCTGATGATCGGTATTTTCAAAAAGTTAGTAAATGCCTCCGTGATCGGCTACACCGCCCTTGCGGGGTCATTGGTCGCCCTTACCTGTGTTTTTCTCTCCGGTCAGCAAGCGGGGCCGTCCGCGACCTTCGCCGGGATGGTCCTAAACGACGGGTTTTCGTTTTTCCTGACGCTGGTCATTTGCATGATCATAGTGCTGACCATTTTGGTGTCCTTAAATTACGGAAGGTTTTTCGAAAACATAAAATCGGGCGAATATTACGCGCTCGTCCTGTTTTCCGGTGTTGGCATGATATTCATGGCGACTGCCGGGAACCTCATCCTTCTTTTCGTCGCCCTTGAAACCATGTCGATTTGCATTTATGCCCTGACCGGTTTTCATAAGGACCAGTTGAGATCGGGGGAGGCCGCCCTGAAATATTTTCTGTTGGGGGCCTTCGGTTCAGCATTTCTTCTCTATGGGTTCGCTTTCATTTACGGAGCTACGGGAAGCCTGGACATTATCAAAATAGCCGGCTTTATTAAGTCTCACCCGCAGATTTTGCATTTCAAATTCCTGGTTGCCGGCCTGGTGTTGATGATCGCAGGGATCGGGTTCAAGATATCGATGGTCCCCTTCCATATGTGGACGCCCGATGCATATGAGGGCGCCCCTACTTCCATCACGGGGTTCATGGCGACGGGTGTCAAAGCTGCGGCTTTTGCGGCTCTTATTCGGGTGATCCTCGTTCCTTTGGCGCCCATGGAGCATAGCTGGGTTACGATCATGTGGGTGGCCGCATTCCTGACCATGACGGTTGGAAATATCATCGCCCTGGTCCAGGACAACATTAAAAGGATGCTGGCATATTCGAGCATCGCTCATGCCGGCTATATTTTGCTCGGGTTCGTAGCCGGGACGGGCCTTGCCCAGGCCGGAATGCTTTTTTATCTGATGGTTTACGCTTTCATGAATATAGGGGCGTTTGCCGTAGTAGCGCTTCTTTGCAAAAAGGGAGAGGAATTCAACAGCATCTCGGACTTTGCCGGGCTGGGTTTCAAATACCCGGCGCTCGGGCTTGTGATGTCGGTATTCCTGTTTTCTCTGGCCGGCCTTCCGCCTACCGGCGGATTCATGGGAAAATTCTATCTTTTTACCCAGGCGCTGCGCTCGGGTTATATATGGCTGGTTGTTGCGGCGGGCGTAAACAGTGTTATATCGATGTACTATTATCTGCGTGTAGTTGTGATCATGTATTTCAAGCCTCAGCCTGCCGAGAATGCCATCGTGCTCAACTCCGTCTCACCCGGGATCGTTATTGCGCTGGCGGCGGCGACTACGGCTGTTCTTATAATGGGTATATTCCCGTCATATTTCCTTTCGCTTGCCGGCAATTCGATTTTCAGCCTCATGTAGCGTGAAAAAATCGAAATGTTGTTGGCTTGGGCGTTGGAGAATGGATTTTGGCGCTAACGGCGCAGGCATGCCGGTCGCGGGCTGCAGGCTCGCGATTCGGCCTGCGTCGGGGTGCAGGCGCCCGGCTCTCCGCGCCTCTTTTCTCCGTTTTTCCCATTACGCGGTAAATCAACTGCGAAAACCCTATCAAGACTGGACATCATGTATCGATCTTCGTATTATTCGTGATAAAATGGAGGGCTGACGGCCTGACTCCTCCCTGCAGGCGGCATTCGTGCGGTGACTTAAATCAAGTGGCTGAACAAAAGGAGGAAATTCGATGGCAATCATTACTATTTCGAGAGGTTCATACAGCCGCGGCAAAGATGTGGCCGAGAAGGTCGCCGAGAAGCTGGGCTACGAGTGTATCGCCCGAGAGGTAATTCTCGAAGCCTCAAAAGAGTTCAACATACCTGAACTGAGACTTGTCAAGGCCGTTCATGACGCCCCCTCTATTTTGGAAAGATTTTCCTACGGCAAGGAAAAATTCGTCGCCTATTTTGAAACCGCTCTCCTGAAGCGGTTGCGAAGAGATAACGTGGTCTATCACGGACTTGCCGGGCATTTTTATGTCAAAGATGTCCCTCACGTTCTAAAGGTTCGGATCATTGCCGACATAGAGGACCGAATCAAGTTTCTCATGGAACATGAAAATATCTCCTATCAGAGCGCGCAGTCGCGCATCAAAAAGGACGACAGCGAAAGAAGGAAGTGGGGTCAGCATCTCTACGGGATCGATACATCCGATCCGATGTTGTACGACTTGGTGGTTTCCGTGCGCAGGCTGAGCGTTGACAACGTTGTGAACCTTATCTGCAGGACGGCGAAGCTCGATACTTTCAAGACCACGCCTGAAGGCCTGCAGGCGATGGAAGACCTGGTGCTATCGGCAGAGGTGAGAACGGCGCTTCTGGAGGTTAAGCCCGACATCCAGGTTGACGCGCGCAGCGGTGTGGTTTTTCTGGGCGTAGGCGCTCAGCTCATGAAAGACCCCGAGAGGGTAACGGAAATTAAAAAGATTGCCAGTGGGGTTTCCGGAGTCAGGGAGGTAAAAGTTGACTCTTCCCGCATGGTTGAATGGACCGACTGACCGATTGAGTAGTCAAGGAGTTCAAAGTACATGATAGCGGACGAGACGATCACACGAGTGGGGCCGGTTCGGAGCGAGGCATATCTGGATCTTGTCCAGATGCTCACAGGGGTCGGGTTGGTGGCTTTTATGTGGGTGCATATGATTCTTGTGGCCAGCATCAATCTCGATCTTGGAGGGGGCAGGGTCATGAATGCTATCGCCCACTTCTTTGAAGCTACATACATGGCCCAAATCGGCGGCCCGATGATTGCCGCGACAATGCTGGTCCATTTTGTCGTTGCCGCTCGCAAGCTTCCCTTTCGCCTAAGGGAACAGAAGGCTATCTGGAACCACAGCGTCAGTTTTCATCACCAGGACACATGGTTGTGGGTGGTCCAGGCCTCAACGGCTTTCATCATCCTGATAATGGGTTCCATTCACATGTGGACGGTGCTGACCTCGCTACCGATAACGGCGGCCAAGAGCGCGGGGAGGATTCAGGGAGGATGGTGGCTTGCATTCTACCTGGTGCTTCTGCCGATGATAGAGCTTCACGTGGGGATCGGAATTTACAGGATCGGCGTCAAGTGGGGATTTATCAAAAGGGCCAACCGAACAGCGCTGCACGGGTTCGAAAACAAGCTGACCCTTATCATGATCGGGATCGGCCTGGTTAGTCTTTTGACCTTCCTGGTGCTGACCAAAGCGTAAGGAGCCGAAATTGGATACTTTCTATACCGATCTCTTATGCGTCGGGGCCGGACTGGCAGGTGAGCGCGTAGCGGTGGCAGCGGCTGCTTCGGGATTCGAGAGCATTTGCCTTAGCATCGTTCCTCCGAGGCGGTCCCACTCTTCGGCTGCACAGGGCGGGATGCAGGCCTCGCTCGGGAACTGCTGCATGGGCCAGGGCGACTGTCCCGACCTGCATTTTGCAGATACCGTCAAAGGCTCCGATTGGGGATGCGACCAGGAGGTCGCGCGTCTTTTTGCTGAAACCGCACCGGTTGCCGTAAGGGAAATGGCGTTTTGGGGAATTCCGTGGAACCGGGTCGTTCCGGGAAAAAGCGTTTATTATAAAGCCGGAAAACAATACGAAAAGATCGAGGCGGCTGAAAGGGCGGGGACCATCACGGCCCGCGATTTCGGCGGGACGGCGAAATGGAGGACCTGTTACACATCGGATGGGACAGGTCATACTCTTCTTTACACGATGGATAATGAAGTCGTTCGGCTCGGCGTTACCGTACACGACAGGGTGGAGGCGCTTGCTCTTATCCATGACGGCACGACCTGTATGGGAGTTGTGGCCCGCTGCCTCAAAACAGGGAAACTCAGGGCGTATCTTGGCAAGGCGACGCTGATCGCTACCGGCGGCTACGGCAAACTCTACCGTGAGAGCACAAACGCGGTGATCAACTGGGGGGATGGGTCCGCTATTGCGCTGGGTACGGGGCTGGTTCCCATAGGCAATCCCGAGGCCGTGCAATTCCATCCTACCGGAATAGTCCCTACGAATATCCTGGTGACGGAAGGTTGCCGCGGTGACGGCGGGACGCTCAAAGACGTTAACGAAGAACGATTCATGAATATTTACGAGCCGGAAAAGCAGGAGCTGGCTTCCCGAGACGTCGTTTCCCGCTGGATGACGCATCATATCCGGATGGGAAAGGGGGTCCCGAGTCCGTACGGACCGCACCTGTGGCTCGACATTCGTCATTTGGGGGCGCATCACATCAAGTCGAAGCTAAGGGAAGTCGATGAAATCTGTA
>JAJYTC010000108.1 GCA_021793275.1 Deltaproteobacteria bacterium
CTGTGGAGAAATGAGCCATGGAGCAAGAACTCGATTTGACCAGGATAAAGGGCATAATCAAGAGGCGGAAATGCAGCGGGACTCTTGCTTTTGCGGCCGTGTTCGCACTTTTTGCCGCCGTTGGGCTGCTGCTCCCGGATATCTACCAATCGAGCGCGACTATCATGGTTCAATATCCGCAGTTGCCGGCAAACCTTGTGGAATCGACTGTCACAAGCTATGCCAATCAGCGAATCGAGGGGATCACCGAACAAATTATGTCACGCAGCCGGATTTTGAATTTGGCCGATAAATTCGACCTGCTCCCCGGGGAGCGTCAAAAGCTCCCTGCTGAAGACATTGTGAAGAAGATCAGAAAAAGGATCCATGTCGAGACGATAGACGCGCAGATAAAGCAGGCCGATCAGTATAAGCCGGCGCTCATGACTATTGCGTTCAAGCTCTCATACGAAGACGAAAATCCGGACAAAGCCAGGGATGTTGCTACCGAACTCACCTCCTGTTTCATGGAGAAAAACCGGCAGGATCAGAGAAAGCACGCTCGAAACGCCACGCGATTTCTCGAAGCCCAGCTTGGCGAGGCCAAAGCTCGGCTGGACAAACTGGAAGCCAGACTGGCTAAATATCGGCAGGCGCACTTGGAGGAGCTGCCCGAATTCGCCTCCATGAATATGGAAAAAATCCAAACTATAACCAATGACATAAGTAACCTCGACATGCAGATCCGGCAGAGTGAAGAGGAGCGCGCAGTCGTTACGACCAGGCTTGCCGAGGTGGACCCTTTCGGAACAATGTCGCCGCAGGTTTTAAGCACGCAGCAGCGCCTGCAGCAAGCCAGACTGGAAGAGGCCAATCTGCAGTCCAGATATTCCGCCCTAAACCCTTTGGTCGGAGCCAAAAAGCGAGAGGTGAAGCTGCTTGAGAGGGAGGTCGGCAACGAGAATGACACCGTTCAGATCCGCGCCAGGTTGACTCGACTGGAAACCGAACTCTGCGATCTCAAATCCCGCTACACCGATAAATACCCGGCAGTGAAGCGCAAGAAGCTCGAAATCGAGCGTGTTAAAAAAGAGCTGCGGGCCGCCCAGTCCATGGCTTCCCAGCCCTCCATAGGCCGATTCGAAGCCGCCGCCAACCCGGCCTATATCGAGCTGGCGAGCGAGGCTCAAAAAGCCGATGTATCCATCCAGGCCATGAAAGCTCAAAAGGCCGCGTTCGAAAAACAACTCAAGTCGGCATACGCGAAGCTGCGCTCGATGCCCGTCGTTTCCGAAGAATACAATGAACTGCAAACGGACTACCAGAACGCAAGAACCAATCTTACGGATCTCCAGCAAAAACTGGCGGCGGCCAAGCTGGCCCAAGGCATGGAAGACCGGCAACTGGGAGAAACTTTCAAGGTCATCGAACCTCCATTTCTCCCTGAAAAGCCGGTTAAACCCAAGCGGTTGGTGATCATTCTCGTCGGTATCGTGCTGGCGATGGGTGTATCGGTCGCAACGGCCTCGTTTATGGAGTATTCGGATTCGCTAGTCTATGATGCGGAAACAGTGGAGAAGCTGGCCGGTTTAAATGTGTTTTCGACAATTCCGAAGATAGTGACGGCCTATGAAATCAAGCAAGCCAGAAAGAAGAAGGTGTTGATCGGGATCGGCGTCCTGGTCGGCATCGCCGTAGCAATTTCGGTTTTCAACTATTTTGTGATGGAGCTCTCCGTATTGCTGGCAAAACTCGCAGGGCTGCTAAACCAAAGGATCATAATTTGAGCAACGAAGGGGTTTAGTCGGATATGCCCCGGCGCTTGAATCGCGGTCTGTTTTTCCCGGTTTCGGCCCGGCTCGATCAGGAGGCTGTTGCAATGAGCCGGATTACCAAGGCTTTGGAGATGGCGAAAGCGGACAGAGCCTTTCTCAGCATCGTGGAGGGACCGAAAAACGGCCCGCCTCATCCCGCCCGGGAGCTGAAGAGCGAGGCGCCGGATCATGATAGCGGTTTTTTCCCGCCTCCCGTTGAGGTCGAATTCAGGCAAACGCGCGTTGTAAAGGTTTTAAAAGAAGATTTGCTGAGAAACAGAATCGTCGCCCTGGACCAGAGCAGCGAGGCAGCCGAGTGCTTCAACCATTTGCGCACCCGGCTCTTCCAGCGAACCCGTCTCGCGGGATGGAACACAGTCCAGATAACGAGCTTTGGAGTCGGAGAGGGAAAGAGCACTCTGGCGGCCAATCTGGCCGTAAGCATCGCCAGGGACACCAGGCAGACAACCCTCCTTGTGGAGCTCGACTTCAGACGGCCTTCACTGGCGCGTCTTTTGGGGCTTGGTCCGGAGTGCCTCGGGCTCAAATCATATTTTTTCGACCAGACGCCGCTTCAAAAGTTATTCGTGAGCCCCGGGATAAAAAAGCTCGCTATGCTTCCGGCGGGCGGCCGGGTGGAGAGTCCTGCTGAACTCCTCGGCTCCTCCAAAATGGAGGCGCTGATAAGTGAGCTTAAGCACCGCTACCGCGACCGCTACATCATCTTCGATACGCCCGCAATATCGCTGTGTCCCGATCCGCTGATAATTTCAGAGTATGTCGATTCGGTCATCATGGTGGCCAGAAATGGATGGACCACCCGGGACAGCATCAGGGCTGCGGCCGAAAAGATCGCCAGGGACAAGTTTTTGGGCGTTCTCATGAATGAAGCGATGGAATGAGAATGAAGGGGAACGGATGGATGGAGAGGCTATCCTTTCGAAATATCAGTCTCTTAATTTGAACTGGGTCAGACGATATGTATACGCGATTTTTCGGACTAAAAAAGAAGCCCTTCGCCCCGTCTCCCGATCCTGAGTTTTTCTACTTCAGCAAGGGGCACCAACTGGCTTTTACTCACCTCGAGTACGGTCTGGCGCACAACGTCGGCTTCATCGCTCTCACTGGTGAGGTGGGGACAGGGAAAACGACCCTGCTGAGATATCTGCTAAGACGCATTCGGGTCCCTCTAAACATCGCCATGATCTTCAATACGCAGATCGACCCGCTGTCCTTTTTGGAAATGCTCGTTAAAGAATTCGAAATCACACCTGTTTCCAATCGCAAAAGCGATCTCTACGACGCCTTGTATAAATTTTTCCTCGAACAATATATGAAACGCTCCCGGTGCGTAATCTTCGTAGATGAGGCGCAAAATCTGCAACTCGAGGCTTTTGAAGAACTGCGGATGCTTTCGAATCTGGACTCCGGAGATGAGCCCCTGGTGCAGATCATCCTGGTCGGTCAGCCTCAACTGAGAGCCAGGCTGGCCCATGCGTCGCTTGAGCAGCTTGCGCAGCGAATCTCGGTTCATTATCATCTGCGTCCCCTGCAATGCGAAGATGTAGGCAAATACATCGATTTTCGCATTCATGCGGCCGGGCTCGAGGCAGGCGGCTCCCTTTACGAAAGGGAAGCCGTGGACTTGATAGCCGAGGCTTCCAGAGGGGTCCCCAGAATTATCAACTCGATTTGCGACGCTTCGCTTACTTACGCGTACGCAGACCGGATGGGAACAGTCTCCAGGCAGATCGTTGAAAAGGTCCTCTCAGATAACGAACTGTTAAGAATCGGCCGCACGGACGGTGTAAGTTCTTCGATCCAGGCGCCATACAATAGTAACGGTCAAGTTGAGGGCCTCACGCCCGCCGGGCTTGAGTGGGATAAACGCTTTGATGCTTCCGGGCCGGCAGGTTTGTCAGAGGTCATTACGCATCTTCTCGGACGCATCGGCGCACTCGAAGGCCAAATGGCCGAACGCAGCGGCGCGGACACTGATCGCTCAATCGGAATTCTTCAGGAAATGCTCGCCAGGGAACGTGAAAAGTCTTCTCAATTTGCCGACCAACTCGAGGAACTCCAACAGGAGTATAACAAAGTAGTTAAAGAGGTCGAGGACATAAGGAATCAGGGCGAAGGCGCAGTCGAGAGCAAGCCTTCACAAAATACTCGAACGGTACGGAGATTTTTTAGCCGTGAGAAAAGCTAGGTTCACGGCAGCGGTTTTAATCCTGCCGGCATGTCTGCTCCCTCTTTTTTTGGCCCAATACCGGGCGGAAAAGAAAGAGAAAAAAAGGCGATATCAGAGCTTAAAGCCATGCTTGACAGGGACCCCGGCAATGAGAAGCTCGCCCTTCTCCGGGCGCATAGCCTGGAGGTCCCGGGGTTTATAAAAGAAGCTGAGGCGGCCTTCGAATCCCTCAGAGGCGGCAATGATATTCTAAGCGCCCGGGCGGACTTTTGGATGAGGCGAAAAGACATGGCCAAAGCGGGCTCGCTTCTTGAAAAAATATCGGCCGGCGACCCGAAAAACGTCGACGCCGCCACAAAACTTGCCCGGATTTACGACGATCGGCGTGAATTTACCGAGGCGCTTCACATCCTTGGGCGAACTCTCAAAAATTTTTGGACACTGCGGCCCGGGTTGCCTATTAAGAAGAGGGATTTTGAAAATGCCCGGGTTTACGCCCAAGATGCCATGGCGGGTTCCCCAAAAGCCGTATACCGCCTCCATGCCGCCATGATTTTGAAGGCGCTGGGGAAAAAGAAACAAGCGCTTAAACATTTGGAGGAGGCTATTGAGAACAAATCCGAGGGGCTCGATGAGAAGACCCTAAAATCAGCAAACCGGCTGAAAAAAGAATGGTCGGGCAGTTGAGTGAGCGTGCCGGTGCTCTTTACCCCATCCGGTGCGAGGCCATCTCGAATCTTTCCATAATCAGCTCTGCGGAGAAGGCATGATGGAAACTCACATTCTTTCAAATATCCTGGTTTTAGGGGGAGATCAGTCGCTCTGCGGAGCTTTGTCCAACCTCGGCTGCCATGTGTCGGCATCGGCAACCCCCCCTCGAAGTGAGGCCGAACCCTCCGGCAGCGGATGCTATGAAATTATGATCGTCGATTTGCAAGGGCTGGATAAAGCCGGAGTGGCGCTGATCGAAAAGACTGTTTCGAACTGTCCGTACGCAAGAATTATTGGGATTAAGCCTCCTGGAGCACAAGACGGCTACCCGGATCTGGGGCTTAATTTTTTTAGATGTTTCGAAAAGCCGGTCGAACCCGAATGCCTTTCATACGCGGTGCGCGATGCGCTCGAGATCCGGGCCAGGGAGCAAATCATTAGCGCGATGGTCAAAGAGCTGGACGCGCGCAACAATGAATTGGCGGATCAAAGACGCCGCTTCGACTTCCTTAATCGGAAACTGCTAAAGAATAACGATGTTGCGTCCATTGTAACCGAAAATATACAAAGAGAATGTGAGGACGCGGGAAAACGGGTGGCGCAAAATCTGCGGTCCATCGTTATTCCATCGATTGATAAGCTCAAGAAGATCAAAGGGCTTGAGCCGTACTCGCCCGAATTTGATTTAATCATTTCAGAGATAGAGGATGTGACTTCCAAAATTATAACCCATGTGGAAATTGTCTCTAAACTGACGCCTGCCGAGCTGAGGGTTGCCTCGTTGATCAGAAACGGATTGAATAGCGGCGAGATTGCAAGGAGATTGAACCTTTCCCCCGATACTATCAAGTGTCATAGAAAAAGGATTCGGAAGAAACTGGGTATCAACAAGGCCGGATTCAGCCTCAAGAATTTTCTGGAGATCGAGGACAGTTGGAACGGCGACAACTCGTTGGCCGTAAATTCGGAGGGAACTCGTTTCTGATGAGATTCATCCGTTACAAGTACCGACATAAGACCCTTTTATTGATCTATGAAACCCAAAATTACCCACCTTGACCGTCCTGTCTACATCCTTATTCCCGCCACCGCCGGCTGCCGGCGCAGGCTTGCTGAACGAGCGATTCATACAACGTGACTTGGCGTCCTTGCATCCCTGTCGCTGATTCCAACCAGTCCACGGCATCATCGCTCCTCTCGGGAGCCTCCACCATTACTCCGAACTTTTCCCTGCCGATGTTGTCCCGATCCATGTCCAGCAATCGCAAAGGAAAATCATTGGCCAGGGCTTCGGCCATGCGCGGCTGGAACCCTATCGGGGTGACCTTCACCCTTTGAAGCACCGGAAGAGATGATAACTGAAAGGATGCCCGTACTTTTGCGTGCGGCTCTCTTGCCGCCCGGCTTTTTGAGGGCAACGGGAACGACCCTTCTACAGAACTACAGGGTTTGGAAAAACCGGTTGAACTCACCCCTGGCTAAAGAAATTACGCACTCCGAATGAAGCTTTTCGGAAGAAATCGATTGCGTGCCTGGCCGCCTCTACAGGCCGGTCTTCATAGGTATAGAGTTCGACGGTCACAAAATCGTTGTAGCCGATCCTCTCCATCGCATCGAAAATCCCGGCAAAATCCAGTGCGCCGTCACCGAGCAGGAGGTGGTGATGCACCCTCGACAGGCCGATGTCCTCGATATGGAAATGGCCAATGTAGTCCTTTAACTCCACGATCATCGCGGCGGGGTCTTCGCCTACGCAGAAAAAATGACCTATATCGAAGTTCAACCCGAAAATCTCCGGGTCCAGTTCCTTGCAAAACTCCTTGAATTGGGCGCCATTTTCAATCATGAGCTCAGGCTCCGGCTCGATAAGCACCCTCACGTTCTTCTTCCCGGCAATTGCCTCGATCTGTCTCAGCCCGTCTCTAAACAGCTTGATTGCCCGTTCAGGCTCCATTCCGTCCAGGGGGCCTCCGGGACCTGTTGAAATCGTTTGAGCGCCGAGACTGTGAGCCAGTTCAATAGAGTTTATGGTGTGCTCGATTCGTTTGTTTCGAAGCTCGGGATCGGCTTCGATCCAGGACGGATGATAAATATCGCCTATGGCCCGGAGCATGAAGGAGCTTACGTTGGAAATCTCCATCCGGTAACGCTCCAGGGCCGAACGAATTTCCCCGACCTCGCTCGGCCCCAGATTGGGGGGATAGGCGTGGGGTACATCCGCCATTATTTCGATTCCGCGATAACCGGTCTCTGCCAGCAAGCGGATCGTTTCCAGCAGGGTGTATCGCACGAACGCGTTGGAACTGAAGGCGAGTTTCATTTTCAATATTCCAGGTCCAATTGAGGTGAAGGTTTAAAAAAATTATATCAATTGCTGCGACCGTTTCTTACATATTGAGCGTAGTCCGTCAGCATGCGAAACTGTTCCGGGAGGCTATGCATCTTTACGCCAATCGGCGCCTTGAAAAAAGATGCCAGATGGGGCATGAGTCCCGCCTCCCCCCGCCTCTTTGCCAGTTCCGCCAGCCTCACCATGTCCAGGACAAGCGGGGCCGCCAGGATGGAATCGAACCCCTGCCAGATGAATTGCATCGACATTTTCGCGTCCAGAAACCCACGGAAATGAATGAAGTCCCAGGCGGTCTTCTGGTCGCCGAGTGAGGGAACGTAGTCGATTTTTACTTTGGAGTGGGGGGAATAGCCGAGGATTTTTGAGAGCACCCGGTCCTTGGTCCTGATCTTGGATTCCATATTGCCGGGATTATCGAGCACCTGCCCGTCCATATTGCCCAGGATGTTAAACCCCATCCAGCTCATTACTTCCAGATTTCTATACGTAAAGAGGGGCGCAAGGGCGCTCTTGACAAGGGTTTCCCCGGTTTTTCCGTCATCGCCCATTACCGGCGCCTGCCTGCACGCGGCCAGTTCCATCATGGCCGGAAAAAGCGCTCCGTTGGAGGGGGTGAAATTTATGTAGGGACAGCCTTCCTCAATGGCGGCGTATGAATATAGAGTACTGGCCCTTACCTTTTCGCTTCTGTTGCCGTCCAGGATCTCTTCGAGCATATCAAGGCTATGGTGGCAGTCCTCCAGTTCCAACGGCGGTTCGGTGGATGCCAGATTGACAACGACAACCGTACCAAGCTCGCTGGACTCGCGGAATTTCCGGATTCGATTGCGGATTGTCTTGATTTCGCTTCTAAGTGTAGCCTTGCGCCGCGATCCACCGCCCCCCAGCGCCTCGATTGCCTCTCCGCAATTACTGGCGATTCCCGGGTCGATGCCCGCCCGGTATTGCGCCAGTTCCCGTTTGATCGCCTCCAGTATCCGAGGGCTGATTCCGATCACATCTTCAAGCACGGGAGAGCCACCCCTCGAAGGCGGCCGTCTGCGTATGTCACAGCCTCCCAGGACCAGTTCAGCCGTGTCTACCAGATCGACACCTTCAAAAAGCGACGTGGGTGTGATCATTCCCGTTGTATCGATGAGCCCCCTGCGAAGCGCGAGCACCCCGGCCGCAACGGTCGTGGCGATCGATCCCAGGGCGCCGATAAGATATACACCGGTCGAATTCTTCAACGGTAACCTCTGCCCGCCTTTGAATTAACACTCCACCCCGACCGATACCGAAAAGATCGGCTTACCCACGGGAAAGCGCAGGCTCCTCAGGGCTTGCTACGTAAGAATCAGGGGGAAAGTGTACAATTTCAGGTTCCAATACGCAAGTTATAAGTCGAGCAGGCAAACGGGACCATCCTAGGCCCGTTTAGCAGCTTGAGGGTAAACGCGCCGGGAAGCTGCTCACCCCCCCCACGCAGACCGGGACGCTGACGCCCTTGGCGCCAAAATCCATTCTCATAAGGAACAACAGAAAAGGGTGTCTGCACCATAAGAGCTTAATTAATAACTATTGGATAACCCGTCTTGATGTGTTCTTTTTAATTGAGCGTCCACGGAGTTTTCCTTCAACCTCATTGTTGCGGCTTCTCCCTGTGCTTGGGAGACCCTTCGATCGGGTAGCCCCAGGGGGAAAAAGACTCGGCCTCCATGCGCAGTTTTTCGACCAGCACGGCAACCAGCATCTTTCCGTAGAGCCATGCAACGCAGCTCTCCACATTATGTTTTGGAAGGTGGCCGACCGCGATGATGCTTTTCAGCCTCTTAAGGGTCGGTTCGATTTGCCAGCGCTCGCGGTATAACTTCAAGACATCGAGGGTCTTCAAAGAGTGACGGTTGGCAGTCGTGTAGACACATACGTACTCGGCATGTTCGATTGTGTCGGGTAAAAGGGGTCGTTTTTGCTTTGAAGCCCCGGCCCTTAGCTTTTTCCTGGCCAGTTCGGCGGCCTCTTGCGTCTTCTTGATTGCGCAAAGACGGCCCTTTTGAAGCTCTTTGCCGCCGGGGGATCGGAAATAGACATCCCAATCCGCGCAATCCACTGCCTTTAGCAGGCGAAGGTTTTCGAGGGGCAAAAAGGGTTTGCCGTTTCTAGTGAAAAGGGGCATAGCGGTGCTGTGGAAGCGCACGAGCACATGCCCTCCGCCCTTTAGAACATGAGTAATGCCGCGGCGCTTGCAGTATCGCCGATCTCCAATGACAAGGTCGCCGGGGGAGACATCGAAGCGTTGAAAATCCTCGCCTGTTTTCGGGCTGGTGATCCGGAAGGTGTCACACCGCAAATTGGGCAGCCTCAGGCAGTAATGAATCCTCCAATCGCTTCCCGTGCTTCCCGGTTCACTGATGCTGGCGCCGTCGACCACTCGGAGTTGAAACCGGCACCCCGGTCGTTCAAGACCGGCGTGGTTGTTCATTCCTTTCAAAATCTCCACGCACATCCAATGCAGCCATTCTTCGGAAACTTTGAGGCGGTGGAGCAGGGCGGCGTCATTTATGCTGCAAAGGTTTTCCTTGTGAGCATACGCGGCCGTGGCGCGAAGGGACATGCCGCTTGCCAGATGAATCATGAGAACCCGCAGAAGGGTCTGTGGCGAGTCGATTTTCCGCCTGCGCGCCAAAGCGCCCAGTTCGAGCGCTTTTTCTTCCCACTGCGCCGGCAAAAACCGCAACAAAATTTCCCAGTCGTCTTGAGTTTGTGGATTCATGGCATAGAATTTTATTCCAAAGGAGAGGTTAGGTAAATGGTTTATTATTTAAGCGCTCATGAAAAATAACCCTTCCGTTATGCAATGCTTCACTCGGTGCGTGAGTGGCTTTGCTTCGTTCTACCCGGATACGATCACAATATAAAATCGGCTCTTTGGCTGGATTGCATAACGGTTTTGGCTGGGAGCACGGGTATATATCTCAAATATTCGGATATCTTGATCGCCCTTCCCGATTGTCCCCGAAGTTCAGCACGGAACGGCTCGGCAGATGGGATAGTTTTACGCCGAACACTCGCGCAGGCGGACAAATGTGCGTATCAGGACGGACTTTCGCCGTGCCGGTTCACTCGTCAATGCGATGGCCGCTCAAGGGGGGAAAAAATCGTTAGCTCAAACGAGGAGCTTTTGGAATTGGTTTTGAAGTTTTTATGATGCACCGGCTAAAGGACATGATTATCGTTATTCCATATTTATTTTTGGATCAGCCCGATCGACGAAAAGGGAGGTTTGTTCAATGGGTGAAATAATCGATCTCGAATCGGTTCGTAAGGGCTGTCTTAAGGCCCCATTGACAACCGAACAGGGTCTGAAGCTTCTTGGGCTGAACAAATGGCCTGGAAATTGGGAAATTTGGAAAGAAGGAATCTTCTTGAGCGGACTGACCTCAATAGTCAAGCGAGAAGGGGAAACTTGGGTCAGGTTCAACCGGGAAAGCATACTGGAGGAACTCGATCACTTCATGACATTTTGAACATTTGAAAATGGAATAATCTCTTTTGTGATCAGGTCCATAAATTCAAACAGCCGTTGTGGAACCGGGATGTCATTATGTTCGAGCAACTGAGCGGTAGTGCAGGAAACGTTCTTGGGTTCAAGATCGGTGAAGATGTCACGGCCGAAGACGTGCGTAATATTGGCGGGATAATGTCTGAAACCATCGCTTCCTTTGGAAAGGTACGGCTTCTGATCGAGATCGAGGGCTTCCGCCATATGGAACCGGAGGCCCTCTTGGAGAAATTGAGGTTTGCCAAAGACCACGGAAGAGAAATAGAACGAATGGCAGTCGTTAGCAACAGGGTGTGGATCAAATCGTGGGTGAAGATTGGCGGGCTGTTTATTCATCGGGAAGTGGAGCACTTCGACCGTTCTGAAAGGGAAGCTGCTTGGAAATGGCTTCGTACATGAGCCCCGGAAGTCAAATGGCCCAAACCTTAAAAATGACCTCGGATCACCGGGTCCATCCCGGATAGGAGATCCTACGATGAAGAGCCTGTGGTTGGCCGGATTATGACCGATCGACCGGTTTCCAGCCTCTCGTTGGGCAGTAATCCTGGAACCAGGAGCGTTGGATGCGTAATGATTCTGCGTCGATTTGTCCGTTGGTGTCGGCGCGAGCATACACTTCTGCTTCGAAAATCATACGCTCACCCCGCACATGCTCGCCGTTTTGTTGGAAGCGTCCGCCAAGGCTTCCACATCCTCCTTCCCGGCAAAGTTCGGATTTTCAATCACAGTGAGCGCAGTCCCGCCGGCGGCGGGACTGCGCGGTGTATGCCCTCCCGTAACATCCATCTGGAACGCAACCCGGCATGAGACAATCCTCGAAGATCCAGGCGGCGTCAGCCTGCGTGAGGGCCTTCTTGCAGTATCTAACGGAAAAATTATTAAAGTCTCCTTTCGACCCCTTGGTACTCACGGGCCTTAACGCTCGGACCCTCCAAAACCGGCAAACTCTTGGACGCACACGTCCCTGCAGCAGCCTATTCCCACCATTTGATAGTCCGGATCCAGTATATTTTCCCTGTGTGGAGGGCTGTTCATAAGTGCCCTGTTAAGGACTGCGGGGCTATAGGAGCCTTTTACAAAGTTTTCACCCGCCCACCTGAATTGGAAGCACTCATTACGGATCATGCCCCAGGCAGGATTTATCCCGGTGACAGGGTCTTTGTGACAAAAGTAGCCCGTTTCTACGATTCGTCTGGCGCGGATATATGCCACATGGGCCAGGCAACTGTTCCAACGAAGGCGTGGATTTTCCTCGCGAGTCAGATAGTACATGTCCAATGCCAACATTCTTCCGGATTGGTGATAAAACCCCACAGGCTGAACAGATAGCGGCGGAGTGTCGGAGATGGCCGGGACATCCCCGACTGCTATAAGAAACAATGTTGGAAACAAAACCAATAAGAGAGCCCTTTTCATACGTTCCATCCATTTTTGTTTTTGAATTCTCATTGCGCCAAATCGAACTATCTCCCCAATGTCAGTGCCCCCAATGTCCGTGCCCCCAGCCTCCGTGTCCCCAACATTCGTGCCCCCAATCTCCTCCGTAAAATCCTGGCCCCCAGTAGCCCCATGGATTGATATACACACCCCCATAGGCAGGTCCATATGGAGTAGGGGCCGGATATACGGCGCACCCCGCAAGACCTGCCAGAAGTGTTGCTACCAGGAGAATTTTTATCAACAGTTGTTTCATGACCCTCGTTAACCCTCCTTCTGTTACTGAACTGGTTTCATAAATATTTGATCATTCATACCGTCTTCATTCGCACGATTCTTGTGCAACAATCATTCCGGAAAAGAGAATGAAAAGACGTTTCATCCTGATCGGCAATTTCCGGAATCCAGTCGGACTGGTCTCGAACCAAATTCCACGCAGTGAGGTTTCGGAATCGAAAATTATTTTGGAATAGCGCTCAGCTCGAAAAATTTTGCGGCGTTGGGTGATTTTTTATAAGACACGCCCCCGGGCAATCTCGTATGCCACAGTGCCGATGGGGCCAAGGCAGTTCCGCCGACAGAAAAAAAAAGGCAGGAAAAACTGCTCGGCGCCGCCGTGCGCAGACATCTGAGCGCCGATCGCTTACGAGATTTTTGCACTTCGCGGCGACCTCAAGCAAAAAGTGCCCTTGACCTCCTTCATGGCGATATTTATGAGTAACTACAGAGAATTCGCTTGTCCCTTCCATCCTGATGTGAAGGAGCAGATCGATGCAGAGCACTTCATCTCCTTCGGTAAAAGTTTTTCTTGTGGCGGATGACGAGGATGATTACAAACTCATCCAGGCTCTTCTCTCGAAGTCCACTATCGCCAATTACTCCCTGGAGCGGGAACCAAGCTTTGAAAGCGCCCTATCGCGGATGAACGGTTTTGCGCATGACATCTACCTGGTCGATTGCCATTTCGGGGAGAAGAATGGTTTGGAACTTATCATGACAATGGTCGGAAAAGGTTGCAGAAAACCGATCATTCTGTTGACAGGCCAGGGCAGCTATGAGTTAGACGTTCTGGCGATAAAGACCGGCGCTCCGGATTACCTGGACAAGGCGGACTTGAAGGCCCCTGTGCTGGATCGAGCCATCCGGCATGCCATGGAAAGAAAACGAGTGGAATCGGCAATTGCCGGAGCCAAGAAGCAGTGGGAATACACCTTCGATGCGATGCCCGACCTGATAATGATCGTCGACAGGCAATACCGTCTAAGGCGTGTTAACAAGGCGATGGCAGAGCGTCTCGGAACCCAACCCGGACGTCTCATAGGCAAGGCGTGTTATGAAGTCGTCCATGGCCTCGATTCTCCACCTGAATTCTGTCCGCATGCTCAACTTCTGAAACAGGGAGTTCAGCAGTTCATCGAGATGTACGAGAAGAACCTGGGAGGTTACTTCAGTGTCAGCGTCTCCCCTTACTACGACGAGCAGTCTCGGTTGGTGGGCAGCATCCTTGTGGCTCGCGATATAAACATATTCAAGACATTGGAGGAAAAGTTTCACTCGATGAACAAGCAGCTCGAAGGGCTGGTCGCTGCGCAGTCTAGAGAGTTGAGGGCAAAAACCGCTGGTATTGAAGAGATGAATACAGCCCTTAAGGTTCTCTTGCGCCAACGGGAGCAGGATAGAAACGATGTCGAGGAGTCGGTCGCCGCGAACATTAGAGGGGCTTTGATCCCCTTTATCAGGAGGCTGAAAAATACTGTGCTAAATAAAAATCAGGTGGCCTATCTGGACACTATAGAATCCCGGCTCAAGGAGATCGCATCACCTTTGCTCAAGGAGCTTTTCCAAAACAAGTTAGGGCTGACCCCCACGGAGGCGCAAATAGTCTCACTGCTAAGGGAGGGCAAAACGAGCAAGGAGATTGCACAGACCCTCAATGTATCCATCAATACCGTTAAGTTCCATAGAATGAACCTGAGACGCAAGCTCGGCTTGAACGGACGAAACAACAATCTTAGAGCCAAACTGGAAACGGTCTGCAAAAGTATGATATTACCCTGCCTTTTTCCTACCCTTTTTCTATCTTTGCAAGATCTTGTCCCAACCACACTCACCCTCTACCTTTAATCCCGAACTTAAGAGCTTCTTCCTGGTAAGCCCCGGGTTTTGCGGATGGCCCGATTTTATAATCATGCCGGCTGCCGGGCGGTGAATCTGCAGCTCCTGAACCGCTTGCGCCGCCCCGCGTGTGTTCGCTTCAAAAGGAAAGGAGGCAACGATAGTTCCGTCAGGTCAAGTAATGGCTGTCTATGGCCGTGTTCCGTCAACAACCTTAATCGGATCCTTAAGGCGTTATCACTGTACATGGAAAAGAGAAATAAGAGCAGCCTGAGGGGGGGCGAAATCCAGCAGGACACCAAGAGGCCATCAGTCGCGCTTGCGCACTGGTAGAGTGTGTTCGTTTCAATTCTCGACAAGATCGAAAGGAGAGTCGTCATGAGAACGTCGCAGAAATTGGCTCGCCGTTTTAGGGCAATATACCTGTTGATTCTGATCACCGCGCTTTGTTTGACGTCGGCCACGGCGATGGCCAGGATGGGGCCCGGCGGCGGAGGAGGCGGAGGAGGAGGAGGAGGGGGGGGCGGCGGCGGCGAAACAACTGCTGTCAACAATCTTTCGTTTCCGGCCATTGCGCTGGATGGCTTTCAAATTACGGTTGTCAGTGATCCTTCCTTCACCGTGCCATACACAGGCACCTTCCCCGGATTGACCGAGGATGCCATCGCGTACCTGCAAGCCAATGGCCCGTGGTATGCGCAAAAGACCACCGGCAACGCATGGCAGGCGGAATTTACACCTTCGCTCGCAGAAGATGTCACCTACATCGACTGGGGCGATAACATTGAGTCGGTAAACCCCAAAGTGAGGTCGCCCTTCCGGCTGGAAGTTACTCTTTACAAGGCGCTGGGTACGCCTATGAACGCCTATACGATGGCTGTGCTGGAATATCCAAGCACCTCCAACGAGCTTCAGGGTACGAACGGTAAACAGTATGCGAGCCCATACGCCACGGTGGTTTCCGGCAAGCCGAAACTGGTAATCCAGTACTTGGGGACAACCGTGCCGGAGCTCATGGCCTGGAATGGAACTGAGTGGACCAGTTCCAGCACCCTGACAATAGTTCCGATAACCTTCGCCCCCGAGCTCAACGTCGGTGGCAAGTATGTCTTTGGCGCTTCGGAGGGTGGCTGGAAGCCAACCAGTGCAGGATATTACCGTATAACATTCTATATTCCCGCTGGCTCCGGCATTAACCTGGCGGCAGCCCAAATAGGCAACTATGCAACCGGTTTCGCTGGGGCAACCGAGGGCACGGCGGCAACGCCCATTGTGGATGCTGCAAATAATCTGACCTATGTGGATGTCAATGTGCTGGGTGGAGGCGGAGGTCAGGGGGGGCGCAGGAGATAAATGCTGAGGTTGGTTAATCCTTGCCTTCCAACAGGCAGGTATTCGCAGATCGGGCGAGGATGAAGCCGGAAAAGTCGGCGGTAATTTCAGGCGGGCCGAAATAGTCGATAATCAGGCAGGCCATGTCCGTCCAGCGCTGGGCGGAGTCGATG
>JAJYTC010000277.1 GCA_021793275.1 Deltaproteobacteria bacterium
TATTTCTATTACCGGCTGATCCCCCACAGGCATTAACGGTTTCGGCATTACGTGCGTATAGGGCCGCAGCCTTGTACCTTTTCCACCTGCCTGTATCACCGCTTTCATGTCCGATTTCCTTCTATCGATTTGATACGGAGCGCAGCTCAATACCGGCCTAAGGAGTAATCGGCCTCAGACATTGTATGTGCGAGATTTGTATCGTTCTAAATCCTCGCGCATCCAACGCACAGTTTCTTCAATGCCTCGCTCAAGGGTATAGGAGGGGCTCCATTCGAGCATTTCCTGAGCGCGCCTGTTATCGCAAACCAGCTGCCGGACTTCACTGGATTCGGGCCGAACACGGCGGCCATCACTTTCTATGGTTGCTGAACAACCGCAAATTTCCAGGATCAGTTTGGCCAAATCGCCCACGGTAATTCCTTCACCTCTGCCAATGTTGGTTGTATGCCCGACGGAGTCCTTGGAACGTGCAATGGCGATAAACCCTCGCACGGTGTCTTTCACGTAAGTGAAATCCCTCACCGGAAACAGTGAGCCCAGGCAAATTTTCCCGGCCCCGCAAAGGGCCTGGGAGATGATTGTAGGGATGATCGCCCGGGCGGACTGGCGAGGCCCGAAGGCATTGAAGGGCCTGATTGTAGCCACAGGCAGGCCGAACGATAAATAATAGGACTCCGCCAGTTTATCCGCGCCTATCTTGGACGCTGCATAGGGTGAGTGCGCCACCAAAGGGTGCTTTTCGTCGATTGGAAAATATTGAGCAGTGCCATAGGTTTCCGAAGTCGATGTATGCACAACTCTCGGCGTGCCTTCTTCCAGACACGCATGCAGGACGTTGAGCGTTCCTGATACGTTGGTTTCAATGTAGGAAGCCGGTGCAATGTAGGAGTAAGGAATGGCTATAAGAGCTGCCAGATGGAATACTAATTCGCAGCCTATGACGGATTTTCGGACCGCGAAGGGATCTCGAATGTCGGAGGGGAACACCTCCACATTGTCGATAATTTCTTTCGGAAGGGTCTCCAGCCAGCCCCAGTTATTTTGGAAATTGTAGTGAACCATCGCCCGGACATCGTAGCCTTCTTTTACCAGTTCCTCGGTCAGGTGACTTCCGATGAAGCCGCCTGCGCCCGTAACCAATACCAGTTTGGACATGTTTTCTTCTCTTCTCGATTCAGCCATGATTGTCGGAATCCCCTAAAGGGTTTTGTAGAGCCACTCCGGAATATGAAATCGTCTTTTATTGAGGATCACGCCAAGGACATTCGAATCGGCCTGAACGAGGGCTTCCCGGACTTTGTTCGCCACTTCCCAGCGGGTCTTTTCGGCTTCAACGACCAGGACCACGCCGTCCATCAAGGCGGCTATCCGCATCGAAGGGCCGTGTTCGAGAAGCGGAGGCAGATCGCAGATAATAAAGCTGTATTCCCGCCGGAGTGCGGGAAGGGCCTCCGAAAAGGCCTTTAGCACATTTGCAGATAGTTCCCGCCCGATGTTTCCGGCACTAAGGATATCGAGGTTTTCGACGTCCGTGGGCTGGATGGAGGCAAGACCGGGATGTCCGTTGGCTCCGAAACCGGCAAGGCCGGGGGAGAGCCTGGTCCCGAACTTCGCGTGCTGACCGGGGCGGACGGTATTAGCGTCTATGAGCAAAACCCGTCCTTCGCCGCGCTGTGCAAGCTGCCGGGCAAGAAGGGCGGAGGCCGTACTCACGCCTTCACCCGAGCGGCATCCTACAAGTGCGATGGCGCCGGAAACGCTCGGGGTCCCGCACTGGCAAAGGCGCAAAAGATCGCCGATTGCAGCGCTGTTTCCATTGCCCTCAAGGAGCAATTCAGAGCCGATCTGCAACTGCATCGGGCTTTGGCCAGCAAGTGCAAGGCCGTTCGATACCTTTTCCGGGAAAACCATCGGAAGGGCCGCCAGCATCGGGAGGTTCAGCCGGTTGGTGACGTCTTCGGGTTTTCTGATGGAATGGTCCTGGAACTCGGAGAAGAAGGCCAGGCCGAATGCGCCAAAAATTGCCAGGAAAAAGCCCAGTGCGAGGTCGAGAAGCGTTTGGGGCCGCACCGGCTTGATGGAATAGGTAGCAGGCTCGACGATACTGATGTTCGATATCCTTTGCATATCGAGCGCCTCGTCGATTCGTGCCTGCTCGAGACTGTCCGAGTACTTCAGGTAGTTCGACCTTTCGGTGGCGAGATCGCGATCGAGCTGTTCGAACCGCATTTCCGCGTCGTTTAAGGCATCCAGTTCGACCCCGGCGTTCTTTAGTTGAGATTTGACCGCCCGGGCCCTTGCCTGAAGGGAGGCAAGATGTCCCTTTTCAGTCAAAAGAGCGAGCTGGATCTTTTGATAATTTTCATTAATTCCTGTGGTGACCTGGTTTTGTTGCTGCGCTTTTGAAAGCAGGCCCTTTCCCTTTTCTATCTGCCGGCGGATTTCCAGGACCGGAATGCTGTTTTCGGTAAAAGTGGAAAGAAGTTTCTGTTCTTTGATTTCCAGATCGTAGACCTGTTTTCGCATCGAATCGGCGGCCGAGTTCGCAAACCCGGTTGTCTCATCTTTTCGCACGGTTCCCGGCAGCCTCGCGAGTGTGGCTGTGAGGGCATTCACCCTGGCTTTCGAAGCCGCGGCGGTAGACTCGGTATTTTCAAGCCCGCTCTTCATTGCCCCGATACGCTCCAGGAGTATGCGGCGCTGCTCGGAGATCGAGGCGACAGCGGTCCTGTTCTTGAGGTTTTTGAGCTCTTCCTCCGTCCGGTCGAGTGAAAATCGCAGTTGGTTTTTTTGCTTTTTGAAAAACG
>JAJYTC010000109.1 GCA_021793275.1 Deltaproteobacteria bacterium
CAGCGATTCGACCGCTCGATATCAATAGAATCCGCGGTCGACGGCCTGTTTCATCGCAGATACAAGGTCATTCGAGCAACGCTTCAACAATATGCCGTGCGGCCCAAGGGTCTTATCACGCAGATAAATCATTGCCGCGTTTAAATCAAGCGATTTATTACGCTCCGTAAGACAGGGAATATCAATTCCAAATACGTAGTCTATATTTCGATTTTGGTTTAGTACGCGGGTAATTTCGAGTTCGTAGGCAAAACCTTTTATATACCCAATTATGTTCAAATGAATTTGAACAATATTTTTTGCGACATTTCTCAAATCGAAGATGTCCCATTCATGATCACTCTCGATCCAGACTGCCACCTGATTTAACATGACGCTGACCTTAGCGGTGCAGGCCACCCCAGATGTGTAGTGTGAGAAGCCAATCGCAAACTGAAGGGAAAGTTGTGCTCGTTCCGGCAAGACGAAACCTTGAAAGAAGTATGGTTCCATTAGGTTGCCTCCTTTTTCTTTAGGTTTGGTGCGCTTCTCATTATGCGATCAGCACGGCGAAAGGGCTGCTGCCTATTCTTTAACAGAGATAGGGCTAAACAACCTAGAGTTTTTGTCTTTCGGAATGGACCAGGCACAACCGTGAAAAGGCTTGTTTTCATTCACGATGAAACCAGCGGGAGGGCGTGCTGCGAACGACAAGTTCGTTGCGCTCACCATCCTCTGCGGTGAGGCGTTATTCCCTGGCGAGCAGAAAACGGAGAAGGATACAGGGGCAGAAGAAATTATCAACCGAAGAAAAAAGGCAACTCTATTTCGAAGCAGGCGCCAAGGAATTTTGGATTTGCGGCGAAGCCGGCAACATGCGCTTTTTCAACCCGCAGGGAGAGTTGAAAAAAAGCGAGATTTTCGGGGAATTTCCCACGCACATCGACATCGGGAAGGCGTGAGCAGAAGAAGCGTGGCGTTGGCGCTTTCCCTTTCTCTTTGGCTGCCCGACCAGGCCCACGCCCACGCGGCCCATTCAGGATCATCCGGGCCATCCCGATATCAGGAGATGGCGCAAGACCTGTTCAAGGCCGGAGCTATGGACGAAATCACCATGCGTAACATTGACGCGCTTTGTTTGCCCAGGAAGCGTCCTTTCCGGCCCTAGGATATCCAACGTATACGTACGGATAATCATGTCAGCCAGGCCGTGTTTGCAGCATACCTCGGCATCGGTAAGACGACAGTGCAGCAGTGGGAGCAAGGATTGAAGAAACCGAGCGGTCCCGCGCAACGGTTGCTTGATCTTATCGACCGTAAAGGACTGGCTGCACTTGTATAGACCTGCGAACGACAGGAAATGCCATACCGAGCGCGAGGTTGAAAAGCTCACTCAGAATGTAAAGCCTTCGACCTCAGCGCGACCGCCTTCCCTCTGCCGGGGAATATTGAAACAACCACGGCCAGGATTTCCTGGTCCAGGTTTTTTTCTTCTTTCAAACTTTCCGTAAATAACTAAAGCACCAGATAAGTCGTGCTTTCTTCTTTTCGCTCCTGTATAGTCGCAGCACGAAAGATCCAAAGCACAAAAATAATCATTTTGGCCAACCAGAAGGGCGGGGAGGGCAAGACCACCGGCGACCCGGAGGAGACGCGCCACAATCGTTAAAGTCCCGTTCCACTTGACGTCGCAGCGAAAAGCCGCCGAATAGGCCAGGTTGAGAGATTCAACCGGGAAAACGCTGAGATATCGCCTTGATTTTGGGTGGTTTCCCTGAAAATCGCCCAGTTCCGCGTAAAATAAGACAATAAGCAGCAATGGAGGGGCACAGCACGATGTCTGAAAATATCCTCAAATTCTCCATGAACCGGTGCACCAGCGTGGAGCGTCTGGATGACAATACTTTGCGCTCTGTATGCCGTCTGCGTGATACCTTCACCTGCGCATCCGTCGAGATTCTAGCCCGACTCCCGGATCTCGAGATAATAGAGGCCCGGGCGCAATTCCACCATGAGTGGCTGGAGCCTCCCGACGTTGACAACATTCTTTTGAAACTGCCGGGGGTGCGCATAGGGGCGGGTATGCTAAAAATCATAAAAGGCCTCGTGGGAGAAGAAGAAGAGTCAAGGCAGATCAGCTACATGGTCGAAGAATGCTGCCAGGCCATCATCATATCCCTTACCAGGGACATCCTGGTGCAAGCGCCGACAAGCGAGGAAGGAAAGCTCGAATTTTTCTCCAAGATGGTTCGAGACAATATCCGGCTCTATAACCGCTGTGCCGCCTTCGCTGCGGGAAGCAGGCTGGTCGAGGGGACGGAGCCGCCCGGATAGCACAGCCGCAGCCAACATTTCACAGGGACACCCGGAAACCATGAAAAGAACATTACCTCCGAGGCTTCGCGTCCTCGCCTGTGGATTGCGGCTCAAAGACTGCCGGAATGACGGAGTGGACAAGTCAATTCCGGCTTAATCCCGCGAAGCGGGAGACCGGCGGGATGACTGAGTGGACGCTCGCAGAAGCATGAAGACTTTTCGAGGCGGAAAAAAGAGGTTCAAACTATGCTCACATTCGCTCGCAACAAGTTGGTGTCGGTTGCCGTAAAAGACCGGGATAGGCTGTCGATTCACGCTATCCTGGACGATGATATTTACGGGCTGGAGATGGATCTTGACGTAGGAATCGAAAACCGCGAGATCCTTGCTATCGCCGGGAAATGGAACCGCTGGACCACGCCCGAATGTTCCAGGGCCATGCCTTTTTTGCAGGAAATGAAGGGTGATCGCATAGACGAAGGAATCGGCGACAGGATCAATAAGGTCCTCGGCAGAAGGGGCTGCCGCCATTTTGCAAACCTTTTGACCGAATGCTGCCATGCGGCCACGGAAGCCGCCAGGGTGATTCGATGGGAAAATGCAAAAGCGGCCAGGCCCGATCTAAGCTTCCGGAGTTTTCTAAAAGAAGAGGCCCGAGGAGAGAATAACGGGAGTGAAACGGGCGCATCCGAAAAAAGTGCGAGCACTTTGCGCCCTTCCCTTCCGCGCGTGGAGACTGTTTGCGGGGGACGTGAGCCGGCCGGGCCGGGCGGCCATGGAGGGGAAGGCCGCACGGAAGGATTTGTGATCGACCTCCACGCGCACTCATTTCCGGCTTCATCCTGCAGCTCCGCTTCGGTAGACGAGTTGATCGAAGAAGCCAGGCGCATCGGCCTAAGCGGCATTTGCCTGACAGACCACAACCATGTCTGGACCTCCGGGCAGGTGGAGGCATTGAGACAAAAGCACCGCTTTCCGGTATTTCGCGGCAACGAAATCACGACCAACCAGGGAGACATGCTGGTATTCGGTTTGGAAAAGGACATCAAGGGAATCATCACGCTCGAGGAACTAAGAAGCGAAGTTGTCGAGGCCGGGGGATTCATGATCGCCGCCCATCCCTTCCGGGGCTTTCTGACCTTTAGCACCGTCCAACTGGGGCTCACTCCGGAGATAGCCGCGCAAAGACCCCTTTTCCAATTGGTCGATGGAGTCGAAGTGCTCAACGGGAAAGTGACCGAGAAGGAAAACGGGTTTTCGTCAAGTGTCGCCGAGACGCTCCGGCTTCCCGCGACAGGCGGCAGTGACGCTCACCAGGCATCTGAAGTGGGAAGATATGCAACACGCTTTTTCGTCGAGGTTCATACGGAAGCCGAACTGATCCGGGCGCTCAAAAGCAAGGAGTATGTTCCGGTGGCATTCCGCGCTCGGAAAAGGCCGGTAAAACTGCCGGAAATTAGCTTGCGCGGGGCTTGCGAACGCTAAGGAGAACACATCATGGGAGCTCAAAACGACTGGGGAAAACTGGTTCGACGGATCGAAAGCCTCATGCGCCTCAAGTACTTTCCGGTGGCTTTAAAGATGCTCAAAGACAGATCGGAGCTTGACAAAGTTCCATTTCTGAGAAGACCCGGTCAGAAGGTTACCCTCTGCCAGCTCATCGGCCAAGTTCGCAGTTTCGACTGGACCGTGGGCGCCGATGCCGAGGATTTCCTTTTTTCCACCTGCCCTTCCATACTCGGACTATGCGACAGTCCTGAGACTCACAGGGACGGGACCTTTCGGAGCATCGTCTGGACGGCGACCAAGGAGGACGGCCGCAAAATGGAAGCGTCCATTCCCAGGATTTCTTCGGGAAAGTATGAAGCGGTGGTCATGGCGCCCCTGGCGTACAACCCTTTTGAGCCCGACATGGTTCTCATCTACGCCAACCCGGCGCAGATGATGCTTCTCATCAATTCCCTGCAGTTCAGCCGCTACGAGGTTTTGCAGTTCTACTGCGTGGGCGAGTCATCGTGTTCGGATGCTGTCGCGCGATGTTTCAACACCGGCAAACCGTCGCTCGGTATTCCCTGTTACGGGGAGCGACGCTACGGCCATGCTCAGGATGAAGACCTGGCGATGGCCATACCGGCCGACCTGATGAAAAAAGCGTTGCACGGCATGGAGGCGCTCTACCGTAGAGGAGTGCGCTATCCGATCAGCTTCGCGGGGATAGAAACCGATGTTGCGCCTCAGTTTCCGCCTTCCTACAAAAACCTCGATGAAATCATGTCGAAAGTGAGGGGGAAAGGCGCGCCGCTGCTGGTCGGAATTACCGGAGGCATTGCCTGCGGCAAAACGACAGTCTCCGCAATGCTCGAAAAACTGGGCGTACCTCTTATCGACTTCGACCTCATTGCCAGGCAGGTGGTGGAACCAGGTACCGATGCGCTGGCAAAGATTGTCGATTATTTCGGAAAACAGGTTCTTCTGCCTGACGGACGACTGGACCGAAAGGCCCTCTCCGAAGTCGTCTTTCGAGACGTGGAGAAACGAAAAAAACTCGAGAGCTTCACACATCCCCCCATCTACGAAGAATTCTTCCGCCAGGTCGAGGCAATCACGGAAAAAGACCCCAAGGCCATCATCCAGGTTGCCGTACCGCTTCTTATCGAGCTAAATCTTTCCTATCTTTTCGACGCCGTCGTTGTCGTCCACACCTCAGCGGCAGAGCAGGCGAGGCGTCTTGCAAAACGTGACGGCATCACGATAGAAGAAGCCGAAAACATTCTAAAAGCCCAACTGCCCATCGACGATAAAAAGCCTTACGCCACTTTTCTCGTAGACAACGAATGCGATCTCGAGACGACGGAAAAGCAGGTTGAAGCCCTGCGGGAGGCATTAGAGAAGCTCAGGAATCGCAAAGAAGCTTGATACGACTGATTCACACCGGCCGGGAGGTTTCGATGCTAAGGAGTTTGGGGCCCTGCTTGATGCGAAACTTTCCATCGACAGTCTCCCAAATCCATCCCGAATAGCCGTAGCCCCCGACCGGCTTGGTAATGAAGGCGTCGCGCCAGGAGGCGGAGCGCATTTGGTTACACACAACGGTCCCGATCCGGCCGAAAGTGTAGCCGTCAACCGGATGGCAGTAGTCTTCGCCTTTCAGGGCTTTGGCTGCCTCTTCAGCTTCCTTGCCTCCGAACAGCGCGGCCCGAAGTCCGTATTTATGGTCCCCGGCCCTGGAGATGACCTCGCGGGTCGAACCGAAGGAGGTCGTGAAAGCAACCGGGCCGAAGACCTCCTCGCGCATTCCGAGCATCCCGTCGGCGGTGTTTTTAACCACCGCAGGGTAGATCAGGTTCCCTTCGATCCTGCCGCCCACCAGAACTTCGGCGCCAAGGCGCACGGCCTCTTCGAGCTGCTCGCCGATGCGGTTCACGGCGAGCTCGCTCACCACCGGCGCGATATCGGTGCTCTCGTCTTCAGGCGCCCCCGTCCTGAGGCGCTTGACCCGGTCTACGAACCTTTCGAGAAACTCGTCGTAAATGGACTCGTGGATGAAAATCCTCTTGGGCGCCGTGCAGGTCTGTCCCGAATACATGAATTTGGCGGACATCAGGTCGGCAAGGGCAAGATCGAGGTCGGCATCGGGAAAGACAATAAAGGGGTCCGAACCGGGCCCTTCGAAGACGAGCTTTTTGCCCGTTTTTCTGAAAGCCTGCTCGTAAGGCATGATATTTTCATCGTTTCCGAAGACCACGACGGAGGATACGCCCGGATCGGAAAGCGAGTCCTCCATGAACTTCGAGCCGCCGCCCCCGTAGAAGGTGACGTCGTCCCCGAATATAGGCCTGTAGATACTCTCGGTAAGCTTCATCACGTTGCGTCCCCTCGATGAAAACTTGACCGTTACCCGGTTTCCGACCAGATAGATGGACGCAATGGCGGTGTTTACCCAGGCACTGCCGTTATACGAGAGTATAAGCGATACCCGTGAGCCCGGACCTCCCAGAGGGGTCCTGGCCTGCAGGATGTCTTTTGCCTCCTCGAACATCTTGAGCCTGTCCACGACAAGCTCCGCTTCCCTGCGGCAGTCTTTGACCGTAAAGCGGAGGTCCTTCACCGCAAGCTCCGCCATCTGCTCCCTGTGGTCATTCAAAGCGTCGGCCAGCCTGAGGACATTGCGGAATCTTTCTTCAAAAGACATCGTTCATCTCCTTAATGCGCAGCGCGGCTGGATTGTCCTCACCGCCCGGCGCGCTAAAGGTGACGGCTGGAGGCAATTTTGCACCTCTTCGCAGTTATCAGCCACATGGCCAAGGTCCTGAAGGAGACGTTCATTTTCTTTTCCGGCCCTATGAAGCATAGGCAGGATTCTATCAATGCATCCCCGGTTAAGCTAACAAATTTTTGTAAAGACTTGTCCGGTGACAAATCCGGATTATTCGCTCCCGCGTCTCGGCCAGTCGGGCCTCGGAACCGGGGCCTGTTCTCAAAGCGAGAAAGACGAGGCTCTGTTCATAAATAGCATCGTGAAGCCTTGCGATCTCTTTTTCATTATCGATGTCCTTCATCACCTTTGCGGTTTCAGATGAGAAGAGGATCACACCCGGACCACGCTCCGATTCTATTGACATAGATAATATCAATACATACAATAGGCAACTTCCATTTCATAGGGCCCTTTGTCCCCGCTTCCGTTAAGGTTCAGCGGCGTGGAACACCTTGGGGCTAAACCGGCGGAAACAACCATTGACAGGAGACGGGCAGTGAAGGCAAGGCTTTTAGCGGCTGTTTTGTTCATTTTTCTTTTGGCATCCACCACCGTTTGTATGGCCAAGTCGGGGACCATTACTTACGATATCAAGCTGAATGCGGCCAAAGGCGCCAAACAGGCGCGGCTGTGGCTTCCCTATCCCATTTCCGACAGGCACCAGACGATTTCCGATGTCCATGTCAGCGGCAACTACAACAGTTGGGCCGTTTATCACGATCCGGCAAGCGGGGCGACATACATCTATGCGAAATGGACCGACATCGGCAGCCGGCCTTCCATGATGATGAGTTTCCACGCCGTGTCGAAAGACCGCAGAATCGCGAATCTCAAGAATTCGGGAAAACCTATCCCGGAGACTGTCAAAAAATATCTCGCATCCACCAAATGGCTGCCCGCAAACGATTACCGGAAACTTGCCGCGCAAATCGTAAAGGGGAAGAAGACCTATCTTGCCAGGGTGCAGGCCGTTTATGACTGGGTGATAGCACACACCTTCAGGGACCGTAGCGTAAAAGGGTGCGGTCTCGGCCTAACGACTCGGACCCTCACGGAATTAAAGGGCGGCGGAAAGTGCGCGGACATCAGTTCGGTGTTCGTGACCATTGCGCGCGCGGCAGGCATTCCGGCGCGCGATGTTTTCGGCCTGCGGCTTTTCGAACCCAAAAGCGGGAACATCAGCACCGCGTTCCATTGCTGGACCCAGTTTTATCTGCCGGGGACCGGATGGGTCATGGCCGATCCCGCCGACGTGAGGAAGATGATGCTCGATCACAACATCAAACTGAAAAACGCCGGGAAATGGGAAAAATTTTTCTGGGGCGGCGACGATCTTTTCCGGGTAGTGCTGGAAAAGAACGCGCGCGGCGTGGTCTTCAATCCGCCTCAGAAAGGCGCACCCTTGAGCTATTTCATGTATCCGTTCGCACAGGTGGATGGAAAGAGCCTCGATTATTTCTCTCCCAAGGATTTCAGCTACACCGTCACATTCAAGGCCGATTGATCCGCAGGCCGGTTGTCATACCAATTAGCCCCGCCTGAAAAGCAGTAGGCAAGAAGTGTGCGGCAGCCGGGAAAAGGAAAGCCGGCTACGCTTTCAGGCCCATGTGTCCTGAAAGCGCAGTCGGCTTCGATAAGTTTTCTGCGGTTTCCAGAGAATTGCGGACCGTACAACCTTTCGACCTACAGGCTGTCCACCAGCAATTCCGAGAGTTCCCTTATCTCCAGAACATCCTGCTTACCAAGGCTGGTGCAGGCATCTGTCAGCATATTCACGCAATAGGGACAGGATGTGGCAAGCACTTCCGCCCCGGTTGCCACGGCGTCGAGCACCCTCAGTTCCCCGAACCGTTCCCCCATAGGGACCTCAGCCCAGATGCGCCCGCCGCCGCCGGCACAACAAAGGCTCAACTCGCGCGTACGCCCGAGCTCTTTTACTTCGGTTCCGGGAATCGACTCGAGCAGCCCCCTGGGAGCGTCGTAAATACCACTGTGCCTTCCCAGGTAACAGGGATCGTGGAAAGATACCTTCTTGCCCGATTTCGTGCTCGGGGCAATCTTACCCTCGGCAACCAGCCTGCTCAGGACTTCGGTATAGTGCAACACTTCCCATTCGGCGCCAAGCTGTGCGTAATCGTTCTTAAAGCTCCACAGGCAATGCGGAGAGGTCGTGATAATCTTTTTGACCCCGTTTGCATTGAAAAGCTCCATATTGGCTGCGGCAAGCTTCTGGAAAAGCTCCTCGTCGCCAACCTTGCGCATGCTTTCCCCGCAGCAGTTCTCCTCCACCCCGATCACTCCGAAGCTCACCCCGCCGCGAAGCAGCAGTTGAGCAATGCTTCGGGCGATCTTCATGCTGCGCGGGTCATAGCAGGAATGGCAGCATACGAACAGGAAGTATTCCGTATCGGGTCCAAACTTGGGGATGTCGAGTCCTTCCTGCCATTTGGTCCTGTTCTCACGCGGGCCCGACCAGGGATTTCCGTTCGCGTGGCAGCTACCGAGAATCGGGCGCAACCCTGCCGGAGGCATGCCTCCGCCGACGATGCTGGCCCTCATCGCCCTGACATTGTCGATGATTTTTACGCCTCGGGGACAATTGTTCTGGCACATTCCGCAGGTCGAACAGGCGAAAAGCATGTTTTCGTCCTCGAACCCCTCGATTCCCATCTGCCCCAGCCGCTGCATGTACCGGATGTTAAATTCCTCGCTGGTTTGTCCGGGCACGAGCCTCCAGGGGCACAAGTTGGTGCACAGGCCGCACTGCATGCACCAATTGATGGTTTCAGCCCCCATTTCAACTATATATTCCTTCATTTCTAGCAGGATATTTTTCGGTTCCATATCGAGTGCTCCTTGCAATCTGATTCAAAGGCGCCTTTGGCAAACGGCGCATCGACAATCGAATCAGAACCCCTTATACGGGTTGGGTCCAAGGCTGTTCACTTTTTCAGCAAAATCGTCCAGAATCTTCGGAATCAGGTTGAAATCAGTAATCGCAACCTGTTCCATCTTCACGCGATCCGATTCCAGGGCGAGCCTGTCAAGGGTTTCCTGGATTTTGGTCATGCGTGTGTTGGCCAGTTCACTTCCTTTGATGAAATGACACTGGTAATCGTTTCCGTGCCTGCATCCGAGAAGGAAAATGCCGTCGATTCCCTTGGAGAGCGCGTCTGCAATCCAGACCAGGTTCACCGATCCCAGGCAGCGCACGGGGATGATTCTCACCCACGGATTATAGGACAGTCCCGAAATCCCGGCCATGTCCAGGGCCGGATAGGCGTCGTTTTCACACGCCAGCACGAGCAGTCTTGGTTTTTCGTCGTATTCGTCGGGCACGTTTATAGTCTTGATCATGTTTCCTATCATGCCCACAGAATAATTTTTGAACGAAATGATCCTTTCCGGGCATGCCCCCATGCAGACCCCGCACCTGCGGCACCGGGTGGGATTGGGCAGTGGATTGGCCTTTTCATCTTCGTTGATCGCCCCGAACGGACATTCTTCCGTACAGCGCTTGCACTGGGTACAGCGCTGCATGAAAAATTCGGGATAGCTCTGATCTCCGGCCCTGGGATGAACGGCTTTGCCCGCGGAAACCATTTCGACGCACTGGATGGCCTTAAGAGCCGCGCCCATCGCGTGTGTCCCGTCCTGTTGGTAATCCATCGGAGCGCGGACCGTTCCCGCGGGATAAATACCGGTTCGCCGCGATTCATAAGGAAAGCAAATGAAGTGGGAATCGGGAAAACCGTATTCGAGCCCGGGCAGTTCCGGTCCCTGCCTGTATTTGAGGTTGAGGAGATTGGAGACGAGAATGGCGTCCGAAGCCACCGGCGCCGGTGCTCCCTCCTGGGGCGCCTGCACCTTGAAAGGCTCACCCAGCGCGCTCGTCGGGACCATGCCCGTGGCCAGCACAACCAGGTCCACGCTCTCCGACATTATAGGAGAGCCGGTGAGCACGTCGTCGGAAGTTATGACAAGAGCGCCCGAGCCGTCGTCATCGATTCCGGTAACGCCGCCCCGCACGAAAATCACACCGTCTTTCTGGAGCTGCTTGTAGAGCAGTTCATAATTTCCGGTCGAGCGAATGTCTTTATAGAAAATGTAGACAGGCGTTTCGGGGTTGGCCTCCTTGAAATACCTGGCTTGCTTCAAAGATTCGACGCAGCACGCAGACGAACAATAGGGCAGATGCTCCGGGTCTCTGGAACCGGCGCAAAGAACGAAGGCTACGCTTCCAACCGGCTGCCCGTTAGAGGGCCTCTTGACATCCCCGCCCTTGAACATGACTTCGAGATCCCGCGCGGTGATGATATCCGGGGAGGTTCCGTACGAAAGGCTCGTCAGTTTCGATGCATCGTAGGGCACAGACCCGGTGGCCAGGACAATCGCGCCGACCCGCTCGCTGCTGGTCGCCCCATTTTGGCGGATCTCGACGTCAAACATGCAAGGCGCCCCTGAAACCGAGGCCACCATGGCGCCCGTGTAAACTTTTACGCCCGGCTCGCTCGAAAGTTTGGCCGTCAAGTCTTCCAAATTGAAATCCCGGAGGTTTTCATACGGAGGATCGCACGGCGGAAGGCGATAGACGTCCTTTACATAGCCTCCCAGCTTTTCTTCCTTTTCCACCAGGATCGTTTCATACCCTGCCCTGGCGGCTTCGAGCGCGGCGGTCATTCCTGTCAGGCCTCCGCCCACCACCAGGATTTTCTTACTAAAATCTTCCGCAATAAAAGGTTCGGGAGGCTGGGATTCTTTGAGCCGCACCAGCCCCATCCTGAGGGCGTCCTCAGCCATCATGAGGGTGTCTTCTTCTCCAGCCGGCTGGCACCATGCAACCTGTTCGCGCAGGTTCACCCTTTCGAGCACCTTATCGGGCGGAAAATCGAAGACATCGGTCATAACGCGTGGCGAGCAGGCCGCGATCACGATGCTGTTAACGCCTTCCGATTCGATATCCGCTTTTATGCGCGCAAGGCTTTCGGCTCCGCACAGAAAAGGATCCGTGCGGCAAACCGCTGCGCTGTGTTCCCCGGCCACCGCCGACAGGGCCTCCGGGTCGATACTCTCACCGATCCCGCAGCCCGAACATATATATACGCCGATTTTCTTTTCCATCCTCTACCTCCTGCAAGCCTGGATAGCCTTAAGAACGGCTGCGGTCGCGTCCTGAACGGTCGATGAAACATCGGCGGGCCTTCTATTGCAACCAGCGCCGATAATGCCCTGAGTTTGGCCGTTTGAGAGAACGAAGCCATATTCGTCGTAAGCGACGGCAGGGGCAGGGATCTTCTGTCCCGCGGTGGAGGGGACCATCCCGGCAGCCAGCACCACCAGATCGTATTGATCCTTGAGTATCTTGCCTGTCTCCTGGTTTTCGACCTGTACGGTAACCATCCCCGTCTGCGGGTCCTCAGTGATTTCGCCCGGTTTGCCCTTAACGAGGGTAACGCGCTTATCCTGACGGACTTTATCGAAAAAGCCTTCATGCCTGCCAAGAGCGCGCACATCTATGTAGAAGATGGAAACTTCGGCCTCGGGCTCCTGGTCGAGCAGATAGGTCGCCTGCTTTAGCGAGGCGAGGCAGCATACGCTCGAGCAGTAAGGCAAATTGTTCTCGTCTCTTGATCCTGCACACTGAACGAACGCGATCTTCTTCACCTGTTTTCCGTCGGAAGGTCTCGATATGACGCCCTTAAAAGGGCCGTTAGCGGATGCAAGCCGCTCCATTACAGCGTTTGAAACCACGTTCCGGTACTTTCCGGCCCCGTAGTAGGAAATCGCCGAAATGTCGAAAGGAGTCCAGCCGGTCGCCCATATTATAGCGCCCGCTTTGACTTCGACGCTCTTTGCAGCCATATCCGTCTCGACCGCCCCATACGCGCAGGCTGCCTCTATGGCCTTGGCTTCGGGAGTTCCGATGACCTCGGGGGCTATCACGTAGCGCATCGGATAGGCGAATTCATGAGGCAGATACGCGGCCTTTACGGAACTCAGCCCGCTATTGAAAAGATTCGGGATAGACGTTTGGGCGGCTTCCGAGCATTTTCCGCAGGCTGTGCATTTTTCATTTACAAACCGCGGTCTTACACGAATCGCGACGGTAAAATTACCCGCTTCTCCCTCGATTTTTTCCACCTCAGACATGGTCATGACCTGTATGAGCGGATTATTACGGATGCGCCGAAAGTTTATCTCCAGTCCGCATTGGGGCGGGCAGAGCTTGGGAAAGTATTTGTTCATGCGGGCCACGCGACCGCCAAGAAATGGTTCCCGTTCGACTAGGACCACACTGAAGCCGGCTTCGGCGGCTTCCACAGCGGCGCTCAGCCCGGCTATCCCGCCGCCTGCGACAAGAATTGTCCGGGCGCTATCTTGAGCATCAGCCATACCACTCCTCCGTTACTTTTGATTTCGCCGAAAAGCCCTTTTTTGGGAATTTTTGATTCGCAAACAAGCGGGGCGGTGAAACCGCCAGCCGAAACCGGCACTACCTTCGGCGGATGTTTTTTCAACTTAAACGAGTAAAATTAACCCTGAAAAGAAGCTTTTTCAATCGGAAAAGCCCCTCGGAGCAGCTGCAAAAAAAAGAGGAGACACACTTTTCAGTGCATCTCCTTTAGTTCAAAAGAACCGTACGGGTTTACTTATTACCCGTTGCAGCGCCATGCAGCTTGATCTCGACCTTTTCTTCAAGACCCGCATAGTATTCACGAAGAATAGCGAGCACCTCTTCACGGCCGAAATGGTCCGGAATCTGCGTGCCTTCGGAAAGTCCCTTGCGCAGCGCCGTACCGCTCAACAGAACGCGGTCCTCCTTGCCGTGGGGGCAGGTCCTAAGAGACGCCATGCCGTCGCATTTATGGCAATAGAAAGTCCAGTCGATTTTTAGCGGAGTGCAAAGGAGCCCTTTTCCGCCCGCCGCTTTGGGGATTTTGTCGAAAATGGTCTGCGCTTCGAACATCCCGTAGAAATCTCCCACACCGGCATGGTCGCGGCCGATGATCATGCGCGAGCACCCGTAGTTCTGGCGGAAAGTGGCATGCAGAAGGGCTTCGCGAGGACCGGCATAGCGCATATCCAGCGGATAGCCGCCCTGGAGGACCTTGTCTTCCACAAAATAGTTCTTGACCAGAACGTCGATACATTTAACGCGGACTTCGGCTGGAATATCGCCGGGCTTGAGGTTACCCACCAGGGAGTGGATGAAAACGCCGTCACAGACTTCGACTGCGATCTTGCACAGATATTCGTGCGAACGGTGCATAGGGTTGCGCAACTGAAGAGCGGCTATTTCCTTCCAGCCTCTTTCTTCGAAAATCTTTCTCGATTCAGCGGGTCTCATGTAGACGCCGGCATATTTTGTCGGATACTCGGCCTCGCTTAGCACCTTGACCGGGCCGGCAAGATTGACCTCTTTTTGCGCCATCACCATCTGCACGCCGGGATGGTCGTCTTTGGCGATCTTCCAAAACTCCTCGGCAGTCTTGGTGCCTTCGCCCATATAGACCTTTTCACATTCGAACTTCTTGTCGGCCTCGGTCATCTCGTATTTTTCGGTGACCTTCATAGTGGCCATGATTTCCTGGCGCTCAGGGTCGAAAAGAGCGATTTCCTCACCCATCTTAATTGCGGCGGCATCTTCCTTGGATGCCGAAAGGGTTACCGGGATGGGCCAAAAAGTGCCGTCGGCCATAAGGAAATTTTCGCAAACGCCTTTCCAGTCGGCCCTGGTCATAAAACCGGTCAGCGGACTGAAACCGCCGATGCCCATCATGATAAGGTCGCCCTTTTCACGCGGAGAAATGTTGATTTTTTTAAGACCTTGCGCTTTTTTCAGTTCAGCTTGGAGCTCGGCACCTTCCAGCAGACAGCAGGTCAAACCTTTACCACCATGAGGGGGGAGTAGTTGTGACATTAGTCTCTTTCTCCTTAAGATTAGCGAAGTGTCCTATTAATTACCGTGGTATGGGAAAACCCCACGACTACACGCCTGATTCCCGAGCAGAGATGATAAAAAAGTTCCAAATGTTCACCCAACTACCTAAAAAAACACCTCCAGGCGTTAGCACACCGGGAGGTCGCTCCATTGAAGATCAATAACTCCAGGGACCGCCTCACATCGAAAAATTGACGACAGGGATTTTTTTCAGCAGCCAATGGCGGGGCCTGGGAATTTACACCGAGTTTAAGAAGCACTTGTCGTCCTTTTCGTCCGTTTCGGGATAGTCGGCACCGAAGTGACATCAAGCAATGTAAATTTGTACCACGGAGCATTTCGCTGTGCAACAAAAAATTGTGCACAGTCTCACAAATCCTTCCGCCCGGCCTCACTTACACAGCAACAGGCCGCCAGCAGGCCTTTTGGGTCGGTTGCATATTACTCGAATCGATCTTACTTTAATCCCGAGCTTTTCAGTAGAGATTAACTTCACTTCGATCGGAGGTAATGAGCACATGCTGGTCGATATCGAAAATATGAGCAAAGAAGATATAGACATTCTGAGGAGAAAACTGCTGACGGTGGCCCAGAGCTATGAGCCGTGGGCAGACTGGATGTACCTTGGCGGGGCGGGCGATCCCGGAGTTGACCATTTCCCGCTCGATTTGTTTTCCGAAGAAATCGAGAGCATAACCATCACCGGGATAAAAACGGAACAGCCCCAAGCGTCTCCGGCCAACTAAACCAGTTTCCAAGCGGAAACTTTTTGGTGGGCACGATAAAGCTCCTTACAATTACCCACACGTACCCCCAAGGTCGGTGGTCCGGATGAGATGAAAAATATTTGTGTTAATCGTTGTGGACACACTTGCCCCCGCCACTTTTTTGTGTCAA
>JAJYTC010000110.1 GCA_021793275.1 Deltaproteobacteria bacterium
GGGAGTTCGAACGCAACATCATGCGTGAACTGGACATGAAGATCGAAGCCGGAAGCATCGAAAAGTTCGCAAAGAATTTTAAAGACGTAAAAGAGATTTACATCCCCACGGTCCACTGGGACTACACTACCCGGTCGGTGCTGGTAATGGAGCACATCGACGGCATCAAGATGGACCAGGTTGAAGAAATCCGAGCTGCCGGAATCGACCCCAAAGAGGTGGCTATGATCGGATTGCGCTCATTTTCCCGCCAGCTTATGCTCTACGGGTTCTTCCATGCCGATCCGCACCCGGGAAACACGTTAGTAATGTACGACGGACGAGTGAGCCTGGTGGACTTCGGCATAACGGGCTGCCTGGACGAAGAAACGATGCGCCAGATCGCCAGCCTCTTTCTGGGATACGCCGAACACGACTACGCCATGGTCATGGACGCCCTCATGGACGCGGGGCTCATTAACGAAGACATGGACCTCAAAGCATTCCGAAACGATCTGAAAGATGTCAGCGAATCTTTCTACGGGCGGTCTCTTCAGCACATTTCGGTAAAAGAGGTCTATGACCAACTCATGGAACTTGTGCTCAAATACCGAATCAGGCTTCCGCGAAACCTTCTCTTACTTTTGAAGACATTTATCCAGACGGAGGCGCTGGGAAAGATACTGGGAAGCGACGCGAGCATTCTGGAGGTGACCAGGCCCTTTGCAAAAAAACTCCTGAAGCGTGAGTTGAACACCCGGAGCGTACTGAGGAATCTCGACCGGGAAGGACGGGCGCTAAGCGGCTACGCCAGGAGCATCCCGAAACATATAAACGACATCCTCAGGCAGACCGCCTCCGGCCGTCAGCAGATAGAACTGCGCCACTCGGGCTTCGAGAAGGCGCAGTCAGCCGTTGAAAAAGGCGTAAACCGGCTGACGGTTGGAGTCATAATCGCGGCGTCCATTATAGCAGGGGCGATGATTCTAAATTCGAGGCAAAAGGTCGTTCAATTCACTTTCACATTTCTCGGCCTTCCCGCAGTCTCGCTGACTGCGCTTCTGGGGTTGATCGGCTACGCCGTCGCGACCCTTCTCGGGATCTGGCTGATCGTTTCCATTTTGAGATCCGGCAGGCTGTAACCGAAGCCGGGTATCGGATGGGGGATTTCGAAAACCGGGCGCCGAGGGGCGCAATCCACGTAATCGTTCGGCCTCCATGGCGTCTGCTGCGTCTTCGGCCTCCTGTCGTAATGCTTGCTTTCGAGACGATTTCCTGTTACAAAGGTAGATGCGTTTGCGCCCATAGCTCAGCTGGATAGAGTGCCGGACTACGAATCCGTAGGTCGAGTGTTCGAATCACTCTGGGCGCGCTAGAAAAATCAAGGGGTTAGGTGGTCAACACCTAGCCCTTTTGTCTTTTGGGGACCATTTTTTGCCAAAATTTTGCCGAAATTGGATCTTCCCCATGCTTACCCTTGCCTACTTCTGGCTTTGCAAAACTGCATTGAATAATCCACCGTCGGGTGCGCCATGAGCGTTTTCGATAAACTTGCCGCACACCCTGATGATCATTTCGGTGTTTCTGTACCCCATCACCCTTGCAACCCAAAGAGGGTTTTCCCCGCAGCTCAAGCCAACCGTCACGAAAGTGTGCCGGGTTTGTTTCATCTCCCGGTAGGGAATTTCGGCCTTTTTGAGGGCCGTCCGCCAGACTCTATCCCTTAAGTTGTTGATGTCAATAGCGGCCCCTGTCCTGGTGCAAAAGAAATACCCGCCTTTGAACCGATCGTAGATTTCGGCCTGAGCTCTCAGGGCCTCCAACATTGCGGGGATAAGGATTCGGCCGTCCGGCTTTTTTATCGCTCGCCTACCCCCAATGGCGCCGTAGCAATCAAGTCCTTTTTTTTAAGCATCAGGGCGAGGAAGCTGCAGAAGACATTTCCTCTTATGGTTTCGGCAAGGCGGTGATAGACGGGCCGGATCTCAAGGAGCGATTTCATCAAAAAGTTGCATCTTTTCGTTTTGGAGGACAAAACGGGTCCTGCCAAATCGTTAGGTGGAAAACAGCAAGTTGCACACTTTTGCACAAGGATGCAATCGCGAATTTGGAAAGGGGCAGTTGTTCGACAACTGCATATATGATCTTGATAACCGGAATATTTTTGGCGATCCATTTTTTGAACAAAGGCGAGGAAGGTTGACTTTCAATTAATTTGCCATCCGAAGGATATTACGTGATCGAGACTTCGCTAAGTATTACGTCATATTTTGAATGGGCTATGCGGAGGTTTCTCAGAACACCGCCTTGGCGGCGGACTTGATTAGAATTCCGCAATCAACTGCCTTGTTCCGCCAAGCACTTCCCCTTCTTGCTGTCGTCTCTCGGAGCAACAGGCACAACTACGAATTGTCTGCGGCTCGCTGGACCCCAATAATCGAGTTCTCCTTCGCCTTCTTCGATCAAACTCCGGCTCGATTCCAGGGCATAATTGTGAAGAGATGCGTTGATATGCTATAAATATGGGTCATATCCCTCCGGCAAAATAGCCAGAGCTATAGGCCTATATACGGTGACCTTCCGTTCTCGGAATTGTCAACCACGCACCGCGACTGGCCCAGGCGGGGGGGGGCTGTGATCAACCGGGCCGCGAGGGCGAAGGATTCTAAAAAGGGTGATGGTGCAAACAAGAGAAAAGCCGCGTAATGAGCTGCTGCAGGCCTACGAGAGCTTGCCGCCTGCGGAACAAACCGTGCTGCAGCTTTGTTCGGTAATATGCGAGCCTGTGGTTGCTTCAGTTCTGTACAAGATATTTTGCAAGGCCGATTTGCGTCTTCCCGGGGAAAAGATTGGCTCGCAAAAAGGCCTTGAATTGCATCTGAAAAGACTAAGGGCATATAAACTTCTCAATGACCACAACCAGGTCCCGAGGGAAATCGTCGAGATTGTCACCCGGCGGGCAGTAACTGCCGGATTGATTTTCAACGCGGGCGATCTGTTGGGAGGGATCGAATCAGAGCAGGCATGGACGAGCAAGCTGCCGAGCAGCAAACATTGTATTTCCTGTGCCAAGCCCGTCCAGGACTATGCGTTCAAGGCGGCGTCGGGGCCTCTTTGCGCATCGTGCGCCGAATCGGAGCTCAGGATACTCTCGGTCGGTGTGAACCTGGAGAATTGGCCCCCCAGGCAAATCATGCATGCAGTCTCGCCCGAAGGCGATGTAAAGAGCAGATTGAGCGTACTCTGGAGGGTCGATGAAGCTCTACAGAAATTCACTTCCACAAGGAACAAAGATTCAGGCATTTTCCTGAACCTTCTCGTGCAAAATCTCGGATACTTTCAATCGCATCCCCTGGCTTACGCGGTTCGGCAAGCCGCTCTTTCGGCATGCACACGACTGGGGCGCCCGATCTTACCCTTGCTGCTCAAGATGATACGAAAAGACCCGTGGCAATTCTATGTCAACGTCCTCGCGGCCGCGGGGTCTATCGCACCCGAAACAGCCGAGGTTAAAGACGTATTGATCGAGGCATCCGGAGACCCGAATCCGGAGATACGCCGACGTGTAATGACCATTTTGAGTGAAGCAACTCCTGCATGGGCTGTCGCAACCGTTGCGAAGCTGAGCAATGACCGGGACAAGATCGTCAGCGAAATGGCGAGGAGCACCCTTGCCGCATGGAAAAAGAGGCAATTGAGGCTTTTTTCGCCCGGCGCGGGAGCTATAGCGATTCCCGGCGCACCTCTTAGAACGACCATCCGATTCGGTCCTTTAGTCAGGGCGGTTCAAGAGGAGTTGCCCTCAGTCCATCCTCAGTTCCGTTCGTATAGCACCCCATCGTGTCCTCGGATACTGCGGGACGTCCGCATCGGAGTCTATGGTCGGGACCGGAACTTTTTCCGCAAACGCCTGGATGAGTTCATTGCCGTCTGCGGCACGCATCCCGATTATCTCAACTCTTTCATCGGAATATTCAACGATCCCTTTGATCGGGAATGGTTTGCCACCCTCCCCGTCGAAGACGGGATGTATGCGCTCTCCTTGATTTTCAATCGAGCAATGTTAGAGCTGGCGCCGGATGGAGACGCTTTATCTTACGCCATGGATATCAGCCTTTTCAGGCCGGCGCCTCGACCCGATACGGACCAGTTGCTTTACTATCTGTCATCCCGACTCATTATGGGCGGCAGGCTGAATGAGGCGCGCAAGATCCTGGCTGAAATCGAAGGACCTGATTTCATGCTCGGTTTGATGGGATGGATCCTCTTTATCGAGGGAAAGAACAGCGAGGCTGTCGAATCTTTCGAAATCGATATCAAGAAATTACGGCGCAGAGTCGGCAAAAGGAATATAAACTTTCGCGGCATGTCGGGTTTCTTCTACGTACTTGCCCTTATAAGGTCCCAAAATGAAGAGCTTCTGAAAAAAGCCGATCAACTGGTGACCTCGAGCCTTTCCTCAAAAGGCGAACAGGATTTTAGATTATCCATATTCAGATCGTTAAAAGGAATCATCCACGCACAGCAGACCGAGCTCGATGATGCGCGCAGGATCATAGCTGCTGAATCCGAGGCGGCCGGCATCCTCCCCACTCTTTTCAACGCCATTGCTGTCTATTGGGTAGACGGCAGGCTTTCCGAAGAGATGACGGCGCGGGTCCATCAGATATTCCATGCCGCGCAAGAAGTTAAAATGAACTGGGTGGCGATGGAGAGCGCTGCGCTGCTCATCCGTTCCGGCAGGGAGGTCCCCGTTTGCGGCAAATTCCTGGATGAGGTGGTTAACCAGAGCGGAATGCAGCCGCTGGTCTCGTCGATCATAGTCGAAGAGCCCTGGGAGAAGGGATTGCGCGCGCTCATCCAAATCGGGAGCGAACCCGAGGGGCCCGCAGGCCAAAGGCCGGAGGCGGGAATGAGGCTGATATGGCTCGTCGACTATGACAGGGGCACGGTATCCCTGCGGCCTATCGAGCAAAAGCTTACGGCCGGAGGGACATGGAGCAAAGGGCGCCCGGTGTCCATGAGCCGCCTTTTCAATCGCAATAAGCTCGACTACATCGGCCAGCAGGACCATGCCATCTGTTCCGCGCTCAGGCAGGATCAATACTATTATCAAGAGTATTATTTTGACATGGATAAACTTCTGCCCGCCCTGGTGGGCCATCCGCTCCTTTTCCTGGAAGAATCTCCTTTCACCCAGGTAGAATTTGTCAGGGGTGAACCGGAAATCCGGGTGGCCAAATCCGGATCGAAGCTCAAGATCAAGTTTGCAGCCAAACTCGATGAAAATCGTGTCGTGGTCATGCAGGAGACGCCCACCCGGTTCAAGGTGATCGAACTCTCCGAGAAGCACAGGCGTATCGCGCGGGTCCTGGGCAGCAAAGGCCTCACCGTACCGGCCACGGCCTCACAGGATGTTCTTGGCGCCATCTCGATGCTCTCCTCTCACGTGCTTGTTCATTCCGATATAGGGGGCAAATCGAAAGATGTGGTGGACATCGAATCTGATCCGACGCCTCACGTGCAACTTGTTCCGTCGGGTCCGGGTATTCGCGCCGAAGTTTTCGTGAAGCCCTTCAAAGAAGAAGGAGGCCCATGCCTCAGGCCCGGCGTGGGGGCGACCAACGTCATAGCCGAAGTGGGCGGAAAGAAGATGCAGACCAAAAGAGACCTCAAGGCCGAAAAGACGATGGCGGATGCAGTGGAGGCGGCTTCCCCCGCTCTCGCAAGGTTCGCGGATTCGGGCCGGCAGTGGCTGCTGGAAGACCCCGAGGATTGTCTGCAGATGCTGCTCGACCTCAAAGCTATGCAGGGAAAAGGCCAGGTTATTGTTGAGTGGCCCGAGGGAGAAAGACTGAAGGTCACTCGCGAGGTCGGCTTCGATCAGTTCCGCATGAAGATACGCGGAAAGAGGGATTGGTTCGAAGTGAGCGGCGGGCTTACAGTTGACGATGACCTTGTGCTCGACATGAAGCGTCTTTTCGAAATTCTCAATACGACAAACAAGCGCTTCATCCCATTGGAGGACGGCCGCTTCCTGGCCCTTACAAAGGAATTCCGAAAAAGGCTCGAAGAGCTGGATGCCTATGCCGAAAGGAAGGGAAAGGAGATCCGGCTCCATCCCCTGGCTGCCATGACCGTATCGGATCTCATAGAATCGATCCCGAACGTTGAGGTGGATGAAGCCTGGAAATCGAGGATCGGGCGCATCAGGGCCGGACAGGAGATAATTCCGCGTGTGCCGTCCACACTTCGGGCAGAGCTGCGCGATTACCAGGTGGAAGGCTACACGTGGCTGTCTCGCCTGGCTCACATGGGGATAGGCGGCTGCCTTGCCGATGACATGGGGCTTGGGAAGACCATACAGGCCATTGCCGTCATGCTGGAGCGCGCCGCTCAAGGCCCAAGCCTGGTTGTCGCCCCGACTTCGGTCTGCTGGAACTGGATGAGCGAAGTGAACCGATTTGCCCCCACGCTCAACGCGGTCCAGTTTAACGGCAACAACAGGCAAGAACTCGCAAAAAATCTTAAACATCACGATGTGCTCGTTACCAGCTATGGACTGCTGATTCAGGAAACCGAGCTTCTGTCCGCCATCGAGTGGAACACCATCGTTCTAGATGAGGCACAGGCAATCAAGAACGTCTTGACCAAACGCTCCCGGGCAGCGATGGGGCTCAATGGAAACTTCAGGATAGCCACCACGGGCACGCCAATCGAGAATCATCTGGGTGAACTGTGGACCCTGTTTAATTTCATCAATCCGGGTCTTCTGGGTTCAATGCAAAGGTTCAATGCAAGGTTTGCCATCCCGATAGAGAGGTACAACGACCGGGATGCGAGGAAACGCTTAAAAAGGCTGATCCAGCCTTTCATGTTGAGGCGGCTGAAGTCTCAGGTCCTCGAAGAACTGCCTCCCCGAACGGAGGTTGTCCTGCAGGTGGAGATGAGCTCCGAGGAAACTGCATTTTATGAAGCCTTAAGGCGACAAGCCCTGGAAAAGATCGAGACCGATACCGCGCCCGTCGCTCAGCAGCATTTCAGAATCCTGGCCGAAATTACAAAGTTGAGGCAGGCCGCCTGCAATCCGAGACTGGTCATCCCCGATACTCCGCTATCCAGTTCAAAACTTGAAGTTTTCGGAGAGATTGTATCGGAACTCCTGGAAAATCGGCATAAAGCGCTCGTCTTCAGCCAGTTCGTCGGACATCTCGACCTTATTCGTGAATACCTGGATAATCGAAAAACCAGCTACCGTTATATCGATGGGAGCACACCACCCAGAGAGCGCAAACAGGAGGTTGACGGTTTTCAATCGGGACATGGAGAGCTTTTCCTCATTAGCCTTAAAGCCGGTGGACTGGGACTAAATCTTACCGCCGCCGACTACGTCATCCACATGGATCCCTGGTGGAACCCGGCGGTCGAGGACCAGGCATCCGACCGCGCCCATCGCATCGGCCAACAGCGCCCGGTGACGATCTACCGGCTGGTGACCAAAGGCACTATCGAGGAGAAGATCGTAAAGCTCCACCAGGAAAAAAGGGACCTTGCCGGAAGTCTGCTTGATGGGAGCGATATCAGCGGAAAAATCACTGCCGAGGAACTGGTCAGGTTGATCAAGCAGGAGTAATTTGCAGTGTTTGGACAAGATCCGGGAACAGTTCGAGGAGCCCTCAGCGGGGCAGGCTTGCAATATTGTAATTCATAGGATGGAGCTCGATCGTTTGTTGAGCGCAAGGTGAGTTGAGTTTTAGCCGGATTCATCCTTTTATCCAGATCCGTGAGGCGAAACACCGCCGGCTCGCAATCGTGGGTGGCCCGGGCAAGGTTTTTTTATCCGGGTCCAAAGGACAGGAGGGTTGCCTTGGACACGGAGCATATCCCACTGGATTGCGATGTGTTCGCAATGGACAATTCCAAGACAAAGAAGGAGGTGTTTCCCGAATCTATAATGGAGAAGACGGGTTCGCGCCCATGGCTGCGTATTTATGATTGAGAAACAGGTCAAACGGAGACCCCGTCATGTATGGAAATCTGAGGGTCAAAAACGGGGGGGACTGTCGTACAAAAAGTAGACTTTTTACACTCTTTGAAAATCCGCGAAATATGACCACTGAATCGCACCGCTATAGGCGGGACCCCCCCTGAGCTTTCGGGAGTGGTATACGTTTGCCATTGCTGCGCACAATCTTCCTGACACATTCGCGACAAAGGATCCTTTTTCTATCATCGATTATCTCCCTCATACCGACATTAGCCCATCTGGTTCATCCACGTACATAGGTCCTCCTTTGCAACACTCATGGACACCTTCAATTCATTGGAACCAAAAGGACTTTACCGGTGAGCGCGTCCATCTTTGCAACGCTCTTTTGAGGCACGGCGCGTGAGCGAGGCAAGGCAAGGCGATCGAACGACTCGGTGCAAGGATCGAACGCCGCGTAGTACTCCGCGAAGCGCCGAATCACCCCGTAGCAGACAGCTCTACCGTTGGGCGTAAGGTCTCCTGTCGTGACGAAGTCCACGGCCAGTGCTTGAGACAACGGACCACTCGCATCACTAGACTGTACGTAGCGCAGAAACGCCCGGAGCGATGCGGCCTGTTTGCGAAACTGGTAGCCAAGTGAGCGCTGAAGGGCGATGTAACCCTCCATCCTTTTGGCCAACGTAGTTGCGAACGTGCTCATGATGCACCTCAGGGAAATGGCAACGCGACGTCAGCAAGTTGCGGTACGGCGACCTTAACGTAAAAGGATGTGGTATCGATGTTTCGATGTCCCAGTAGATCGGCGACCTCCTTGATCGGCCGGTGCTGCTCAATCAGCCGGGTTGCAAGGCTGTGGCGCAAAAGATGCGCGCCACCGCGTTGAATCGGGATTCCTGCACGCTCCAGTCGAACGCGAATAATGCGCGAGATGGCGCCGCTGTGGCGGAAAGCGCGCACAGGGGGAGCGTACGAGAGAAACACCCTGCGGTCTGTGGTCAGCGGCTGCGCATGAAGAACGTACTCGGCGAGCGCGACGCCGGTCTTATCGAGCAGCGGCACGACACGGTCGCGGCGCCCCTTGGTGTGGCGCAACACCAGCTCTCCGGTACGCCACCGTATGCCGCCGAGCTCTAAGTCGCGCAGCTCTCCGGCACGCATGCCCGTCGTGGCCAACAGCAGCATCATCGCGCGGTCGCGCATGCCTGACGGCGTTGTGGTCTCGATGGCGTCGATTGCGTGCTGTACGTCCTCCCACGCCAGTCGCGGCGGCAAGTGAGCCTGACGCCAGCATGGTGTCCTTGGCACGAATGGCGCCAGGTCCCGAGCGTTGAGATTCGCCCAGTACAGGTAGCGCAAGAACGAGCGCATGTATGCCGTGGTGGATGACCGGGTACTATCGCTTCGGCACCCGGACAGCAGGTCGTGCGTCATGACCAAAACGTGCCATGAGCGCAGAAAGAAGCGCCCCGGACAGATTCTGCCTCTGCCAGGACAGAATCCGCCGCGCCGTTAGAACGAGTCCTTCGCATGTCTTCGGCTGCAAGCCGCGAACGTCGTGCAGATGCTGCAGATAGGCGGCAAGAAGCGGGCGATCCGGATCCTCCCGGGGCGGTTCGGCTGCAAACCGCTCCGGGATCAAGCAATTGCATCAGCTGATCGCTGCATGCGACCGCTTTAACCATCCAGCCTGCCATGGTGGAGCGGGCAAGCTCGATCCCGTAGCGAGAAAAGATGTTTTCCTGCCGATAGAGCGGAAGGCCGTCGGCATATTTTGATACGGCAATGTGGGCGACCAGGTCCGCAGTTGCGATCCCTTTGGGGATAATCCGGGGACGCAGGTGAGCGATTTGCTTGTCGCTTTTGTAGGCCAAGCCCACAAAGATGTCACTCTCGGTTCGATTGTAGCTGAAGGGCATTTGATACACCGGTGATTGCAAAAGCCTGCACATTATCCACGATCGCAATTTTCCCCTCCTTGATTTCTATTCTGAAGACAAATAGTTAACAATATCGAAGCGGCAAAATTTCTAACATGGAATGAGCATTGCATCGTGTAAGGCTTCCAGATGGCATTGAATCAATTTGGAAGGATTGATCCCGTGAAAGAGTCCACTCTAGATAGATATTTTGTTGTGTGCGCAACCACTCGAGAAGATCTGCTCCCAACGGCCTATTACGACCCATGTGGAGAGTTGGTGAGCGATGAAAAAGGAGCTGCGAAATTCAGCGAGCTGGATGCTATCCTGAAATTTGTTGAAGATCACAGGATCGATCTTGGGGAGTGCAACCTCATAGGGCTGTCCTTACACAGGTGACAATCTATGCAGTGGCTAAGCTTCATATCGGGTATGACTGCTGGTGCTTTCGCTGGCATAATGATCTCGGCGCTTTGTCACATTGCCGGAAAGTCGGATGCTATGGAAAAACGGGAAAAGACCTCCAAGGTGTCCGAAGACGGACTTGAGTTGACACCTTGCATGAAAAAGGGGTGGTCAGGCACCGTCTTGGAGATTGTCCCGAAACAATCCAGGAAAAAGGAAGCCTTATGAGCGCGCGGGAAAAACTTACAGGACGTAAGATAAGTTCTCCGGAACTCGCCAAATAACCAAACAACGTTTCACAAGCCTGTAACATCAATGGCTTTTTTCTACGACACTTCTATGACATCGTGAAAGCCTGCGAGGCAGCTTTTTATTCTTCCGCTACGCGCTTTAAGAAACTGCAAACTAAATCGTCTCCTTCCTCGGCCCCGCCCCGCTTCGGTTTTTCTACTCCAACCGTATCAGTTGCCGCTTGTTTTTCGCAAGCGCTCGGTAAACAGCGCCTTCCCGGAAGGCTTTCCACTCTGGCATGATCTGTGCCTGGCCTGGCAACCCCTTGGGCGGGTAAGCTCGATCCCATGGCGGCCGAAAATCTTTTCCTGCCGGTAGATCGGAAGGCCCGGCGTCGCAATCCTCTTGCTGCTGACAGGGTGGCGAAATGGGGACCGAAAAACTCTTGGGCAGCGGCAGTTCAATCAAGGCGGCGTCGCTGCGCTTTGATTTCCTTTTCTAGTAATGGAAGCTCTTTATGCTTATGTTGTTTGACCGACAGTAGTCCGCCTGGCTGACTCCGGACGATTTCCATCGAGCGAAGATGCTCTTCGCGGAACCGCTGTCTGCCGGCTCTGCTCCGATCGCTCCACATATCCGACCTGCGCGCTTTTGGTGGGAGATCATCTTGGGGTGGAAATAACGATTGGGGATAGATGGGTGGACAAGTAAAAAAGGCGGCTTGGTAAGAATAGACTCAATGGTTGATTGGAAGAAACGAGGAGGAAAAGATGGAGTACGATTTTTTGATAGACACCTATGAAACCGAACGGCTGAAAACGCTCAGCGTCTGGAGCACTTTCACGGACGATGATCTTCCGATGCGCCCTCACCCGTTGGACAAAAGAGACCGAAATGCCCTCGAACATATGGTGCATCAGTGCCTGAGTGAAAATAGGTGGTTCTGCAACATGTTCGGCATTGACGTGGGAGCCCCGCCTTTGCCTGATCCTGAAACGCGCCTGGAATTCATAAAACGGTATGCTGAGGATAGCGGAAAGAGGCTTGCCGCTCTCAAGGAAAAAGATAAAGCCTGGTGGGAAGTTGAGGTCCCATTTTTTGATGTCAAAAGAACGAGGGCCTGGATTATGGTCCGAAGGATAGCTCATACGGCCCATCATCGTGCTGAACAGGGAATGTTGCTCAGAATGTTGGGTAGAGAGAACTATAGCGTCTACGGGCCTTCGGTGGATTCGGGATGCCTGGCTGAACACGGAGCTGTTACCATTTATCCATATCCTGACATAGAAGCTCTCATTGAAGGTGAGTCGGCAGGTGGTCGGAAAGCGAAGTTGCCCGGCCCTGGAGACAAGCCTTGCACTGAGCGCCCGCAATGCTGATTATTGCGACATAGAGTTGGGCGAGATGAGGGACGCTATCAAATCAATGGCCATCAGTAAACAGTTAAGGAGAGTAATCATATGGCAGATGAAAAGCACAAGCTGACCCCGCTGGACCCTATTAGAGACGTCACACCAAAGCTGGTCAAACTTACCGAAGATGTTCTTTTCGACGATGTGTGGGAACGGCCCAATCTATCCAAGCGAGACCGCAGCCTTATTACCGTTGCGACACTTGTCGCTCTGAATCGAACAGAGCAACTGCCCTATCACTTGGCGCTCGCACTCGAGAATGGCTTGACCAGGGATGAGATTGGAGAGGCAATAACGCACCTGGCATTTTACTCAGGGTGGCCTACAGCCATTTCCGCTGCAACGATAGCGAAAAAGGTTTTTGAAGAGCGTCAATAGAGCCTGGCGGTGCATCTCGGAAAGCGACTCGAACCGACTACGTCGGTCACCGGCGGAAAAAACCGAACAGAGGCTGGCCAAAAATGGCCCAGATCGTAGTCTGCTATCCTGCCGGCCTACGCCGGCAGAGTCGCTTAATATAGCGAAAACGCTTCGTAAATCGTGGTCTTAAAGGGCCTGAGCATATTCTCCGCAAAGGCAGGCCCGCCGTAATAACTCCCGAAGAGCGTGTTCATGGGATGGCCCTGGCGTGTACTAAACCAGACGATCCAAGCAGCCGGTGGACCATGACAAAACTCGCTGATGCAACCGGGTTTTCAAGGGCAACGGCACATAAGATTGATCAATGGTGCGGGAAAAGCCCTGAGCCCGAATTTGAACCCGGGCAGACAAATGTCCTTGGCCTTTATTTGAGCCCCCCGAAAATGACTCTCGTCATCTCGGTGGATGAGAAATCTCAAATCCAGGCCCTGGACCGAACCCGGCCGATGCTGCCCGGCGGCCCAATAAGGCCCGGCGACAGGCTCAGAAGTATCGCCGATACAAAGAAAAAGGACTTAACGGGTAATGCTCCAGAACCTGACCCCTGTAATACTCTCCGTTTCATGGCCGCCTCATAGTCGTCCAATTCAACACTCTACGCCCTCAGATTTTGCAATAGAGAGCTGGTTCTGAGAAGATGCGGTTCGCCTACCGCTCCCGTTCACATATTTAAGAGCCAACCTTTTGTTTGCCCACAGAGCGTAGATGCAGGCAATTCCATAGTAGGCATGTTCAAGCTCTGGATTGCAGGAAATAGCCTGTTTGCAAGATTCCAGTGCCTGAAGTTGCTGCACTTCTATTCGTACAAATAAGGTTCCCGAATCATAGTGAGCAAATGCGTAATTTTTATCGGCAGCCATGGCTTGGTTAAGCGCATATCTTGCTTCGTCATGCTTGCCGAGTTTAGAATAGGCGTTACCGACGATATCAATATATTATTCAGTTGCTCGCAAAAAGATGACAAGTGAATCTTGAAAGAGAGCCATACTTAAAAAGTATTAATCCCTGGTTGAAATGGGATGGGGCTGGTAATTTCAGATTTCGCCGAAAATATTGTTCTGCTTCTTCATAGTTGTCCCGACGTGTTCTAGCTTGAGGCGGATGATTTTGTCCAGCACCTCTTCTGCATTTTTCAATTGATCGATTCGGATATATGCACTAGCAATTGCGAAGTATGGTTCGGGGCTTTTTCTATCGCAGGAAGCAGCTTTTTGCGCCCATTGGAGTTGTCCTGCAAAATCGCAGCGACGAGCACAGATATTAGCCAAAGGTAGGCAACATGTGCACTTTCGAGACCTAAATCCAATGCTTTGCGAAAACATCGCTCGGCGTTATCTGTCTCGCTAAGCTCCAGCCATGCTATACCTGTTACGGCGAACGTAGCGGAATCTTCCGGATAAATTGCCGTAAGGATTCGCACTATGGTTATTCCCGACATACCGATGAAAGTGAAATGTCCGGAGTGTGGAAGGGAGAATGTCCAGACAAAGCGGTCCTGATGGCATGGATATGGGACTGCATTGGAAGTAGACCGCGCCCTCTCGGAAAAATCGAGAAAAATCTGCCTCTGCGGAAGATAATGGAGGTTTAACAGTTTTATATAAAATCGTTGACACTACCCTTAAAGAGCTGCATTCTTCGATCAAGAGATACGTGCACAAACCGGACTCGGCGCTGCCGGGGCAACTTCTCACTGAGTTTTCGTTTTACATGCTGAAGCAGTCCCGACAAGAGTAATTAGAGGTTTGCGCCCTCAACGTTGATGTTGGTCCAGATTGCCTTTTGCCAAAAGGAGACGTAAAGTGTCCAAAATCGAATCGGTCCGAGTTGCGACGGTACAGGCTACTCCCGTTATTTTCGACCGTGAGGCGACTGTCAACAAGACGATTGATCTCATAGGACAAGCTGGAGCATTGGGGGCTAAAATCATTCTGTTCCCCGAAGCTTTTATTTCCGGGTACCCGAAAGGAATGTACCTGGGGGTTAGGGTGGGCATGAGGACCCATGAGGGGCGCAAGGACTTCCGCCGATATTATGAAAGTGCCATCATGCTTCCGGGTCCAGAGACAGAACGTATCGGCAAGGCCGTAGCCAAGATCGGATCGTACGTCATAATAGGTGTTATAGAAAGAGAAGAAGAAACTTCAACACTATATTGTACCGCAGCCTTCTTCGGGCCGGATGGAACATTTATAGGTAAACACAGAAAAATCAAACCGACAGCTGCTGAACGTTTGATTTGGGGCGAAGGGGATGGAAGTACCTTGCCTATTTTCGATACCCCTTACGGCAGAATAGGCGCGGTTATATGTTGGGAAAACTACATGCCATTATTGAGAGCAGCCATGTATGGCAAAGGGATTCGGATCTATCTGGCCCCTACCTTCGATGCTCGCGACAGCTGGCAGTACTCCATGCGACACATAGCAATGGAAGGGCGTTGTTTCGTGCTTACCTGTAACCAGTATTTAACAAAATCAGTCTACCCTGCAGACCTGAACTGCTACGATGAGCTAAAGGACATGCCCGAAGTGCTGCACCGGGGTGGCAGTGCCATATTCAGCCCGATGGGCGAGTACGTTGCAGGTCCTTCTTGGGAGAAGGAGGATATTATCGTGGCTGATCTTGATCTAGGACAGATAGAAGAGGCCCGTTTCGACTTTGATGTGGCCGGTCACTATGCCTGTTCGCATGTCTTTAGGATTATCGTCAATGAGGCAAAGCAGTCGAGCTTTATCTATCATGAAGGTGGTTTCTTTTACCAGGATGGCGCGGCTAGTTTCGAGTGTACTGCCAAATATGGGAAGACTGTCCAGCAGCCATCACGAAAACAATGGCTTACAAGTACAGATGATACAGACTGTTAATCAGCTGGGCTTTTCATTAAAAATTATGCCAATTTACTTGAATATGATATTGAGCCATGGACATTAAGCGTTTATGTGTAAGTCATCCGGAAAAATAATTTCATAATTATGTAATAAAAGCTCTAAAAAGGTTTGTTGGAGAGCAACAAATTCGATAATCAATTT
>JAJYTC010000111.1 GCA_021793275.1 Deltaproteobacteria bacterium
GTATTGTGTTTACCCTCTATACATCACCGGGCAGAGAAAGACCAGACTTTAGTGCACGTAAGCGGTTTTGCTCAGAGAATATCGTTGAACCGAATCACCGTGAATAGGCGGTCGGAGAATGTTGCTTTTTATCACATGAAGCATTATTATTAAAAGTTAGGGCTATTTTGAACGTTGAATCATCATGGAGTCGGGCTTTCGCCTTAAATACGATTCTTTATAGCTCCAAAGCGGGAATCGGTAATCACACACAGGAAAAGGAGCTAAAATGGCGGAAGGTCGAGTAAAGGTGAGAAAACTTTAGCCCTGGCTGTCAAGCCATCGTTTATTCTACGATGGAACAAGGAGACTGGGTAAATCTTCGGCTTCTTGTTTTTCGGGCGCTCTGCATCCGGGAACTAACATTCATGGAAATCGGTTGCGCGGGTTTGTGAAAATGCTGAACAATTCGGAAGCCGACAAAGCCATGAAGGCTCTGAACGGAACGCGGCTGAAGGATCAGCTTATCAAACTGAGCCAGGCAAAGCCGCCTTCCAAACGGCCGATGCGCGGGTTCCGGCATTAAACGCCCGCATCGCTGTCCCTTCACTATATAAATCAGAAGGAGTCTGCTAATCGCTCAAAGAGCAAGAACTACCTTTCAGAAGCGGAAGGGGGGAAAGAGAAAAGCAGCAAAAACAAAGGAATAAGGAATTCCGCCGCCTGGAGGCCAAAAGAGCAAAATCGGAACGCCCTCCGATCGATAGCAACAAAGATTCGGATATTGCCGGAATAAAGCTCGGACCGCAACAGCTACCCGAACAATGGTAATGGGCGATGAGGAAAGACGCCAAGGCTGAACATTATTGAATGAGGGCGTGCACGAGGAAAAAATCTCCAAGAGATTGGAACACACAATCAGCAATGCCTTTTAGTGACTGTCTCCGGTAAGCCCTCCGTCCACTTTGGTGGTCGAGTAATTTATCGGATCCGGTTGAAACAGCATTCATCCGAAAAGGACAACCATGAATATTTTTGTAGGAAACCTTTCATTTAAGACAACAGAGCAAGAACTGCAGAACGCGTTCAAGGCATTCGGCCAGGTGGATTCTGTCAAGATCGTTCTAGATCGCGAAACGCTCAAATCCCGGGGATTTGCTTTTGTTACAATGCCGGACCAGGAGCAGGCAACGGCCGCGATCGCCGGGTTAAACGGAAAAGAGATAAACGGTTTCGCTCTTAAGATAAACGAAGCGAGGCCCCGTGACTCTCGCGGGGGGCCAAGCCGCGAGCGTAGTGGAGTTGGTAGCGCAGACAACAACCGAAGCGGGTCCGGCTACGGCTTTGGGAGCAGATCCGCAGGCTATGGCTACAGTGGAAATCGGACTGGCGGGGTAAACTATAACAACGACAGTGATATCTACGATAGTAAAGCAGGTCGAAGCGGCGGTGGGCGCGGCCGAAAAGACAGAGGAGGCGGTAGCCGTGGTTCGGGTGGTCGGTCAGGCGGAGGCAGGCGTTCCTACTAAGATTAGCATCGCGAATTCCGGATTTTGCCTTTCATTCTATCAAGGTGAGGAAGCTTCATCACTCCGGGTTCAAGCTTTCTTAATGGAAGGATTTTACTGTAAGTGTTATGCGTCAAGGTACAGTAAAGTGATTCAATGACAAAACATGGCTGCAGTCGTTTCCGGAACAGTTTGCCAATGCCGGCGACAGCTGCTTTGATGCTGATCAGAATCTCGTAATGCGTCTTAGGCCAGTGGCAGCTATTACTTATCCGGGCTTCTCGGGAATTGCCCTGCAGGAGCGGCTTCCAGCCGCGATCATAGCTCTTGTCGCGGCTGGCAGCCGCTCCTACAAAAAAAGCTCAGCCCGACAATTTCCCGAATGATCATTTTTTGCCTTTGGCCTTGCCGCAGCTCGGGATGGGCCACGAAGCTTCCCATGCGAAAGCCCATCCGTTCGACAAGTTGATCGAATGGATGCTGCAGCCGGACATAGTCAGGAGCACGGTCAGACTCTTGCAGGATGGGTTTGGACAGCAGCCAAAAGTGAACTGATCATCAGCAATCGGGCTGGCGGGAATAATAGCCAAGGAGGTCGTACGGAGATTTCTTGAGTTGACGGGAGATGATTTGCTGACTGTGAACGAATAGCGCACCAAGGCGGCAACGTAGAACCCCATCTTAGAGACTGTATTCCTCTGGGAAGCAATGGATAGGTAGAGCACTATTCGCACTTTTCGGATGTTTGTGTCAGAGTACTCTTCGGTTTTAAGGGAAAATATATGGACGGTCAGAATCGGAAAGACATTCGACCCGGTCAGCGCGTCGAAATCATCTTGAAACAGGATCAACGAACCGGCCGCCGAACGGTCGGCGTTGTGAAGGATATACTCACGTCCGCCCCTTACCACTCTCGCGGGATCAAGGTGCGACTGGATGATGGCCGGATCGGGCGAGTACAGGGGATCCTTCCGGACGAGAGGCGGGACTGAGAATGAAGTTGTCCTGGCATGGAGGTTGAGACAGAATCGCACGCGGACAGGGACTTAGAGGAACGGTTTCAGTGAAGCATCCAAGGCAGATTGTACTCGTCAGATTAGCGCATATCGGATTTAAATGAGGCCTTATCAGACTGAAAGGGAAAGTCGAAAACAGTGCTAATAAAATTTTCACTCGAATTGCTCGAAGCCGGGCACATTGAACTGGTGAAGCTCCTTAAGGCAACAGGTACATGCCCGAGCGGTGGAATGGCAAAGTTCGCCATCAGCGAAGGGAGAGTCCTGGTGGATGGAGTGGTCGAGTTCCGTAAAGGTCGAAAGATAACACGGGGACAAAAAGTGGAGTTCCAGGGCAGTATCATCGAGGTGGTGTAGGGCTGACGCAACGAGGGTGAACGCGGCGACTTCCCGTCCAATTCCCCCAAGCTGTTCGGCAGAGTGTAGAAATGCAGGAGGATATGTTGGCCGAAACGGAGCCAAAAAGCAAATCACAGATAAAAAGAGAGATGCTCGCTTTGCAGGCTCTTGGTGAGAGGCTTGGGGAACTCAGTTCGGACCAGATAAAGAAGATCGAACTACCGTTGGAACTGCGGGAGGCTTTGCTTACTTGTAAGACCATTCGCAAGGGCGAGGCCAGGCGGCGGCAACTTCAATATATTGGGGCGCTCATGCGCGAGACTGATCCGGAACCCATTCAGAAGGCCTTGGATGCCATAGACAGTGGAGACCCTCAGGGTGAGCTACAATTTAAAGAACTTGAACGATGGCGTGATAAATTGATAGACGGACACGATGACCTCGTAAATGAAATCCTGAACCGATTCCCGGGAACTGACCGACAAACTCTGCGTCAACTCGTACTAAACGCCAGGAAAGAGCAAGAGGGGCAAAAACCTCCGAAAGCATCACGGGTTCTTTTTCGTTTTCTAAGAGGACTCTCGAAGCGAGTATAATTTCCTCACAGGTAAATCCCCCCTGACCGATATGGTCCAGGATCACGTAGGATGCCTCAGGATCTGTAGTGTGGAAACGGCTGCCTATCGCGGCATCCCGGGTGGTATCAATCATGGGGAAGCCCTCTGGGGAGTCTCAGACTCGATCTTACCTGCCACTGCAGATAACAAATCGTTTGAAGAATACTCCCGATCAGGTCCTCCGGGCGCTTAGAGCAGACCCTAACGAGTTGCCCCTGCCGTTTCGTTCAACACCTTCCTGGCTGCCAGGTAACCCGCCCGTTTGTGCCGTTCAAGGGACTTCGTGGAAAAGTCGTAGTCTCTTGTCGGCAGCTCGCCCTCTTTGCGATCGAGAATGATGCGCGTGATCTTCAGGGGCGCCAGGTCACCCATGAGTTGGACGTAGGAGGGCCTTTGCCTGATCACCCCTGCTGAATCACCGGGCAAGGTGTTCAGGATCTCATCGACCAGCCTGCGAAAATCGTGTACCAGCTCATGGGCGCGCAGATCTTTTCGGACCCTTTCCGAATAGACGATCTCATCGCGCCGGGCCATAACCCCGGGAAGATCTTTGGGCAAGGGCTTTTGAATGGAATAAAGGTCAATGATGAAAACCCGCTTGCCGGAGGCGCCACAATGCTCGATCAGCTGCTCCAGAGGCGAATTGCTCACTATCCCGCCGTCCCAGTAATATTTTTCTCCGACCCTGGTCCAGGGGAAGCCGGGCGGCAGGCTGCCGCTGGCCAGAATGTGTTCGGGCGTCAACTCGTCGATGTAGCTGTCGAAGGTCTCAAGCTGGGCGGTTTCCACATTGACCGCGTTCACCATCAACCTGACCGGGCTGGACTTGAGGCGGGAGAAATCGACGTATTTTCTGAGCAGTTCCTTAACGGGTGAAGGGTCGTAGAAACTCGTCCAGGATGAAGCAAGGTCGGTGGGAATGGAGAAAGGCATCAGCCATCGAGGCCTGAAGAACTTAGGGGAACCAAATACCATCACCTGCCATGAGGTGAGCAACTGCCGAAGAGTCTCGTCGCCCACCTCGGGCGTATCGACGGCAAGATCGTTCCAAAACGCTTCCAGGGCCGCTGAAGCGTTTCTCGGATTGCCCGCCACGATAGCACCGTTTAATGCCCCTATCGACACGCCGGCAACTACGTCGGGATATATTCGGGCCTCTTCGAGCGCTTTTAGCACCCCGCATTCGAAGGCCCCCAAAGCCCCGCCGCCCTGGAGAATGAAGACGGTCTGGGCGGGGATTTCGTCCAATTCGAATTCCGGGTCGGGCAATGCAACTCGGAATGGATCCAGGCTTACCCGATGCTGGATCAGGGATTCCACTGCCTTGATCTCGGCCGCCGGCCGCCCGATCGAGAAAAGGGCCTTCGGCACGCTATCTTTCAAATAAAACAGGGCGAAAGACCTCTTAGCAAGCGCACCCCGCTCGACCCTCTCGTTTATGTCCTTAACACTGCCGAAGAACTCGAAAGTGATATCGAATACATCGGAAAAAAAATAGGAGACCCCGCCGTAGCTCCTCCGTTGCCCGAGCATGTTCTTTGCGGCCAGCCTGCCCTGTTTCACAGCGTTATCCCAGTGTTGGACGCGGCGGCGCGTTTGGAACACCGGATCGAAAAAAACGGCGACATCACCCGCTGCAAAGATATCCGGGCGGCTGGCCTGGAGGTACTGGTCCACAACTATGCCATCGCTTACTTCGATTTCGCTTCCGTTTAGAAATTCGATTTCCGGACTTGCTCCGATTCCAATCACGACCATATCGCAGGGGATGGTGCGTCCGGCATTGGTTATCACCTGGTGCACGCGGTCCTCGCCCTGAAATTCACTCGGACAATCTTCGAACAGGATCTCGACCCCACGATCCCGGTAGTAGTTGAGAAAGAACTCCGATAGGACATTTGCCTGGAGTGTGTCGAACAAAGCGTTTGTTTTAACGAGCAGCGTCACCGTCAAACCCTTTTGTCTGAGAGTCGACGCCATTTCCATCCCAATGAAATTTCCACCTATAATCACAGCGCGCGCATTGCCGTCCATCGCAGCATTCTTGATCTTTTCGGCATCCTCCAGCGTGCGAAGGTAGAAAATACCAGGGATATCGCCTCCGGGGATTTTCAACCGGTTGGGACGGGAACCCGTGGCGATAAGAAGCTTGCCGTAATGAAAGTCCCCGGCCGCATCGGTTTGCACCAAATGTTCAGAGGGATCAACTGCCGTAGCCCTGGTTGCAAGCAGCAGCCCGATTTGTTCCTTTCGATAGAAATCTTCCCCGAACATATCCAGCCGATCTCGGGGACGGGTCCCCAGGAGGAACTGTTTGGAAAGAGCCGGTCTCGTGTAAGGAAGATGCGGTTCAGCCGCGATGATGACAATGGAGCCCCGGGCGCCCTCATACCGCAATGTATCGGCAGCGGTTGCGCAGGCAGGGCCTCCGCCGACGAGCAGAAAGTCCACCTCACGAGTCATATTTTGATCCCTTTATCAGGGAAATCCCGAAAGAGGGAGAATCCCGTTAATTCCGCCTCTATTGCATGAACCAACCATGACTGACGACCAGCGATTGGCCCGTAAGGGCGTTGGTGGGAAACGCCGCAAGAAACAGCGCTGTCTGCGCGACGTCGGCCACGGTGGTAAACGTGCCGTCAACCGTATCTTTGAGCATCACCTTCCTGATCACGTCTTCCTCGCTTATTCCCAATTCGCGGGCCTGCTCGGGGATTTGTTTGTCCACGAGCGGTGTGCGCACAAACCCGGGGCAGATTACGTTGGCCCTCACGCCATGCAGTGCGCCTTCTTTTGCCACTGCCTTGCACAGTCCGATGAGACCATGCTTGGCGGTTACGTAGGGCGCCTTGAGCGGGGATGCCTCTTTCGAATGAACAGAGCCCATATAGATAATGGTTCCACCACGGCCCGCCGCATACATGTAGCGCAGACAAGCGCGAGTGGTTAAAAATGCCCCGTCCACATGAATGGCCATAAGACGACGCCAGTTATCAAACGACAGGTTCACTATCGGGTCTATGTGCTGAATGCCCGCGTTACTCACCAGGATGTCGATACTGCCGAAGGTCTCCACTGTTTGCTTGACTCCCAGATCGACCTGGGCCTCATTTGTGACATCCATGGCCAGGGCAAGCGCTTTGCCCTCAGCCCCGCCGCCTATATCCCCGGCTGCGGCCCGGGCACTTTCCATGTTGATGTCGGCAATACTTACCCGCGCGCCCTCGCGTGCGAAAACGCGGGCGATTTCGAGGCCGATGCCGCTGGCTGCGCCGGTCACCATGGCGACCTTATCCTGTAGCTGCATTTCTTACTCCTTTGGCCCTTGCCAATTAATTTCCAGTGCTTTTTGGGGTAATGAAGTTGCGTTCCGTAAATTGGTTGACATTTCAAAAACCCCTGGATTCCGGCTCAAGAGCTCTGCCGGAATGACGACATTTGAAAAGGCCAACTATATTTAAATATCTATGAATTTATGGAACCTCACTTTACGCCAGGTAATCATGCACCACCCGGCCATAGGGTAGAGTCATATCGCCAATCATGTGCCGCGCCTCAATGACGCGGCGAACGGGCAAATCAGCGACCCGCGCGTTGACGTGCGGGACGAGGTGCAGCCGCCCCTGTCCGACCCAGGACCCTTTAATTGCAATATCGGTCATGGAAAACTGGACCAGCTGGGCGATTTTGGGGCGTCCGTCAACATCGGGGATAAGTTTCAGAGTCACCTGAGGTTTGCCCAGGATGTTCAAGGTTTCCTCAGGCTCAGAAGCGTGGCTTTCATATTTATAGGTCATGGTCCCGATTGCAATCATCACATCGTCGTAGAGCAGCGTTCCCGTTAAAGTGTCATGAAGCAACTCCAGGCGGGGTTGTCCCCACTTTTTGGGAAATCCCCATATCTCCCGACCCGCGGTGATCGGAGGTTCGTCATTGAGGTACATCTGCACGGGAAAGCTGACCGGCTTCCCATGAAAAAGGCAGGGAATTACCTGGCCGCTCTCGGTATAATCGCCGAACCCCGAGCTGTCCGGCATCTTCATCCATTCAAAGGTAACGAGATTTCGGGCAGGCTCCAGCGGTTCGGGCACCGCTGCGCGGATTGCCTCAGGATCGCTTTCATAGGTTATGGTCAGGTATTCACGGTGTATAAAACGATAAGGCCCCGGCGGGTAGCTCGGGCTGAACATCGGCATGGAGGATGCTGACAATATCTCTTCTCTTTTCATTGTAGCGCTCCTTTACGTTTCTCCTTGCCCTTTATGCTTCTTTAATCAAGTAAGTTGTATCAAGGGGTGGCAAAGAGGATAGCGTGGGCTTCTCGAACACGCTGCTCGAGCTTTTTGACCTTTTCCGGTCAAAACCCGAAATTCCGTAGAGTTCGAAAATGTCGAAATCGGCGTCTTCGGAAAGAAGCGACTGAGCAACTGGCAGGGCGGCCCTGTTATAAGAGTCTCGGCAAAGGCTTCGGCCTGTGCCCGGATTCTTTACTGAACCGTTCACTTCCTATTCCTTTCTCTTTGCCAACTTAACCACTTGGGAGATCCTGTCAACCGGACTGATTGCGGGACCGTAGACACCCGCTTTAATGGTTCTCGAGCACGTGTACAATATAGTCGTACAATTGTTTGCTTTGCCGGTCGGATATTCTGGATTCAAGGAAAGGCGGCATCGCGCCGCGTGAGCCGTCGGGTTCCACGGGATTGCGAATAAATTGGTTAAACGTTTGAAAAGAAGATGATGGTTGGGAGCGCAAAAATAGGCCTGAAAGTAAAACCATGATCCAGTATTTTCAATTGGCTACGATAGGGACGAGGCCATATAGTCTTGCAATATTCACATGTTAGCTTAGTACATGTCAGCTTCGTCAGACCCCGGACGACTCCGGACGGCGGACGGCTTCCAAACCTTTCAAGAGTGAGAGGGGGTATAGTGTTTATTCAATTTTGAAGCGGCTTCAATGAGTCTCCTGTCAAAAGTCCATAGTGAAACATCGGTCAGAACAGCCGATGCCAACAAATGCACGTCAATATAGCCCAAGCCTTTCCCCATGAGACGGTGGCGTTCGATAAACTCCATCACTTCCTCATGCTCTGCTTGGACCGCCATCGGCAATGCCTGAAAAAGAGAGAGTATCTCGGAGCGATTCTTGAGGTTTCCACATGCAAGCTCCCCGATAATGAAAGAATGGCAGACAACATGGCCTTCATTTAACAACGCAGTAAGCCCGATTTCCCCATTGCGGAGATGCGAAACCCACACCGAAGTGTCAACGAGGATCATTCCGGTCTTCCCGCGCGCCTGCGAGGTATCGTTTGCAGTTCCTTTTCAGTGCCTGCCAGCTTGGAAAGGCGTTTGCCGCTTTCTCTGGCTATAAGTGCTTCGAGACCCAGCCGGACCAGAGAAGTTTTTTCCTCGATTCCGGTTAATTTCGCCGCCTTTTGGAGCAGATCATCGTCTATGTTCAGGGTTGTTCTCATCGGGAACTCCTCACGGAATATGTACTTTTGATATGTATTATTATGTATCGATTATATGTATTTGTCCAGGCAAACAAGGGTGGGGCTTGTGGAGATGTCCGCCGCGCTCAGAGTGTGGAAACTCATTTCTGGGGCATCCCAGGTGGTCTCCATCATGGAGGAGCCCTCTCGGCGATCTGGGAGTTCGGGCGTAAACCGGGTTTTGTGCTCAATCGACTTCCGGTTCGAAACGATCGAAGCGGAACAGGGCCATCGAACGCGCCTCGATATCAAACGTAACGGACGGACTGATCCGGATGCGCCGTCTTTTCCCTGTCGCACTCCTCGTATCCATGACGAGCTCCCATTCGCCCTCGAATCGAAATATCGGCATCGTGAAAGAGAGCACCTCATAGTGGGCATTGATCAGAATAAGCAGCGTATCGCCCTCGATATGATTGCCGCGTTCATCCACCTCGTCGATGGCATCTCCGCCAAGGAGCATGCCCAGGCATCTGGCGTGCGGGTTGTTCCAGTCCTTTTCTTTCATGTCTCTGCCGTCCGGCCTGAACCAGCGCACATCCCTGATCTTCGGCTCGCGCATCGCGCGGCCCCGGTAGAAAGTCCTGCGCATAAGCACCGGGTGCTGCCGACGGAGCTGGATGAGAAACCGGGTGAATTCGAGCAGTTTTTGCCTGCTACGGTCGAGTTCCCAGTTAATCCATGAGATATCGTTATCCTGGCAGTAGGTGTTGTTGTTTCCGAGCTTCGAATGTGCGACCTCATCTCCCGCGTGCAGCATCGGCACGCCTTGCGAGAAGAGCAGCGTGGCCAAAAAGTTCCTCTGCTGCCTGGCTCTCAGAGCCACTATGGCCGGGTCCTCCGTTGGTCCCTCCACGCCGCAGTTCCAGCTAAGGTTATTGTCTGTGCCGTCGCGGTTTTCCTCCCCGTTTGCCTCGTTATGCTTTTCGTTATAGCTGACAAGATCGGCGAGGCAGAAACCATCGTGGGCTGTTACGAAATTGATGCTTGCATAGGGACGCCGCCCGGTGCTTTCGTAGAGGTCGCTACTCGCCGTCAGCCTGTAGGCAGCGCTTCCGATCAGCCCCTCGTCTCCCCGCCAGAAGCGCCGGATGTCGTCCCTGTACTGCCCGTTCCATTCGGTCCAGAGGATGGGAAAGTTCCCCACCTGGTAGCCTCCCTCCCCGAGATCCCAGGGCTCTGCAATGAGCTTTACCTGCGAGAGGACCGGGTCCTGGTGGATGATGTCGAAGAAGGCGCCCAGCTTGTCCACCTCGTGCAACTCCCTTGCAAGGGTCGCCGCCAGGTCGAACCGGAACCCGTCTACGTGCATCTCCAGCACCCAGTACCGGAGGCTGTCCATGATTAACTGCAGGGTCCTCGGGTGAGTCATGTTGAGTGAGTTCCCGGTGCCGGTATAGTCGAAATAGTATCGCCGGTTGTCCGGGACGAGGCGGTAATAAGCGGCGTTATCAATTCCCCGGAAACCAAGTGTAGGCCCCAGGTGGTTTCCTTCTCCGGTATGGTTGTAGACAACGTCCAGAATCACCTCTATACCCTCGCGGTGCAGGGTCTTCACCATGATTTTGAACTCCTGCACCTCGTCTCCGCCTTTGGAGCTGCTGCAGTACTGGGCGTGAGGGGCGAAAAAACCAACGGTGTTGTATCCCCAGAAGTTCGAAAGCCCCCGCTCGAAGAGGCGCCGATCATGCAGAAACTGATGGACCGGCATGAGTTCGACGGCCGTAATCCCGAGGGACAAAAGATATTCGATTACCGCAGGGCATGCCATCCCGGCGTATGTTCCCCGCAGTTCCTCCGGCACTCCGGGATGGAGTTTGGTGAATCCCTTTACGTGAGTTTCGTAGATGATCGTTTTGTGCCACGGAATATTGGGGTGGGAGTCATCGCCCCAACTGAAGGCCGGGTCGATGACCACGCTTTTCGGAGCGTACGGGGCGCTGTCGCGTTCGTCTTTGGACAGGTCCTCATCGGGATGGCCGATGGTGTAGCCGAAAAGGGCGTCGTCCCATTTATGCACTCCGTATATGGCCTTGGCGTACGGGTCGCGAAGCAGCTTTGCAGGGTTGAAGCGGTGCCCCTCCTCGGGGGCGTAGGGGCCATGGACCCTGTATCCATACATTTGGCCCGGGCGCGCCTCAGGCAGATAGATGTGCCAAACCTGGTCGGTCTGTTGAGTGAGCGGTATGCGGATCTCCGGCCCCCCTTCCACCTTCTCGAACAGGCACAGTTCGACGCCCGTTGCATTTTCGGAAAAAAGAGCGAAATTTACGCCCGATCCGTCCCATGTCGCCCCCAATGGGTAGGGCTGACCCGGCCAGAGTTTCATGCGATCCCCTTTCGGTAATGGATACACTATGCGATTGTCGTAATTTTTCTATTATAGTCATTATGAGAGCATCCGGGCCATCCGGCACAGACGGCAAAGTGAGCTGACTCAGAAAATCGGTCACTTCTTTGAACACCTCAACATCTCGTTCATTGTGCCCCTTCTGTCCGGATGCGACCGGCAGCATCACAGGCTTCCTGTTGTCGGACCGCAGGAACAGGAATTGGCTGCCATCAGGGTCGTGTGCAAGAATTCGAAAAAGTATTTGCAGGAGCTCGCGGTCGAAAGGCTGCAAAATCAAAGGAACCGGAAAAAAAGCTTCAAGCGGTTTGGTTCTATTGAATCAGCCCGTCACCGGCGGTGATCCTTTCCGCTCGATGAGATAAAAATTCTGTTTAGAAAAGCTTTCGCGAAACCGATCTTTATCATGAGCTTTTTCGCTAAGCTTTGGCAGGGGAACCCCTTTTAGAAGGAGAAAGGATCAGATTTTAATGAGCTATAAAGACTTGGTGGTGATGGTCGTGGATGATTTTTCTACGATGAGACGTATCGTAAGAAACGTTCTAAGGGACCTGGAATTCAAGGAGATCGTTGAAGCCGAAAATGGCGCCCAAGCTTTCAGTCTGCTCAAATCCAATAAGGTTGACCTGATCGTTTCGGACTGGAATATGCCGGTTATGACGGGGATCGAACTCCTGAAAAAAGTGAGGGCAGACGATCAATATAAAGCACTTCCATTCCTCCTGGTTACCGCCGAAGCCCAGAAAGACAATATTGTGGAGGCAATCAAGGCCAAAGTCAGCAACTATATCGTGAAACCATTCACCCCAGCGACGCTCGCCGAAAAAATCGCAAAGGTTATTCCCCGGAGCTAGTATAGGAGATTGCGTATGGACGTAAGACTGATCAACCCGTTTCTCACGGCGGCAATGCACGTACTGAAGACGATGGCTGGAGTTGAAGTTAGCCCTGGAAGGCCTTTTCTCAAAAAAGACAGCCAAGCCACGGGGGATGTCTCCGCGATAATTGGTATCACAGGAGTCGCGAGCGGGTCGATGGCGCTGGTCTTTACCGAAGAATGCATTCTGGCAATTGTGTCAAAGCTTTTAGGCGAAGCTTTTACCGAGCTGAACCATCAGGTGAGAGATGCTGTGGGGGAACTTACAAATATGATCTGTGGAGACGGTAGAAGGCGCCTCGCCGAGGAAGGATTCAGTCTTCAGGCGGGGATACCGACCATAGTTGCCGGTAAGAATCACTACATAATGCATATTGCAGACGGCCCCCGTCTCGCGGTCCCTTTCCAAACCGAGCATGGTGACTTTATGATCGAAGTTGCGTTTTCCAATAAATGATGTCTACGCGGGCTGGCGCCAAAATCTATCCTCATATGCTCAAGTCCACTTAAACATACATTACAGGTTGTGCGGGACGCGCGCCGCGAGGGAAATTCCGTGGTTGCCGCCCGAGATGCACTTGGCCGGTAATTTCCGACGCGGTCTCGATCCAGGAACAGGCTGTGGAGAAATCAGCCGATCTCTGTGAGCAACCACACCTCCCGCATGATCGCTGGTCATGGAGTATCCCTCAGGGGAATAGAGGGATCTTTACATTTCTTAACTATAGTAATTCGGTAGGAAATCCGATTTAACGTATCAACGCGTCTCATAGGAAATATCTGATGCGAACAATTGGCAGGTGAAGCGTAATTATTTAAGATCAATTGATTTAAGGAGATTTATCATGTCTACAGTCGGCGGAATTTCCGGAATGGGGGGGCCTCAAGTTGTGTCCGGTGCGAGTTCCCGAACGAGGTCAAGTGCGCCTCGCGGAACGACCCAGACGAATTCCACCCAAACCAACTTCAAGCAAACCTTGAGCAACAGTATGAATTCCCTCAACTCCCTGGGCAGCCAATCGGCCTCCGAATCATCGGGAGGAAAGGGCGCTAACGTCAATACGTTTGCCTGATTTCTGCGTACCGCCCGAATCGATTTCGGGCGGCCTCAGTCCAATTCCGGAACATGAAAAGGCCCTGTGCCCTGCACTCTTCCATTTTCGTCCATGCAAACATACCGCACTCCTGAGGCTTTCAGCCATTCAATCCCGTTTTCCTCCTTCAACATAGCGATAGTGCAGACAGTGCCGGCAACCAGGCATTGATCGGCAAACACGGTCACCGATGACAGTTGGCGGACAGGCGACCCGGTCAGCGGATTTATTATGTGGCAATAACGCTTCCCGTCCACCTCGATAAATCTCTCATAATCTCCGCTGCTGGCGATGGCTCCCCGTTCCACATCAACATCAGCCATAAAGGAGTCCGGTTGTCTCGGATGCCGTATTTTGATGTTCCAAGGGCCACGATAGGGATGGGGGCCGATAACGCGGATGTCACCCCCCAGATCAATCACCCCATGTTCTATGCCCGAAGAGATACAGACGTCTGCGGCTCTATCGGCAGCGTATTCCTTTCCGATACCGCCGAAATCGAGCTCCATTCCGGGAATCGAAAATGTCAGGAGTGGTTTCTGCCAGGAAATTTTATCCAAACCGACAAGAGGCAACAGTTTGTCTATGGCGCATTTATCCGGAACACGCCGGGATGAAAAATCCCATGCTTTGCGCAGAACCCCCGAAGAGATATCGAAGAGTCCTCCACTTTTGTCGTAGCACAGGCATGCATAGTCCAGCAACAGGGCCGTTTCCTCGTCCACCTCGATGGTTCCGGCCTCCAAGGCCACACGGTTAACCCGGGAAAGAAAACTGTCGCTTCTGTATCTCGAATAGCGATCCTCTATCCGATGAACTTCGGAGATGGCTGATTGTGCGGCAGCACCGGCATCGTCCCGACCGGCGGCATATAAATGGAAAACGCACGATGTTCCCATTGCAAAAAATTCGAAGCTGTAGAGCTCAAGCATCCCTTTACTCCGCATGCGAGGAATAGGTTTTGGTTCGCATTCCAGAAGGAAACCCCGGGTCCAAATACAGAGCAAAGATGATGCCAGTACCTGGCATGGGTACTCTTTCAGGTTTTAATTTATCCGCTGGTACGCTGCCGGCATTGATTTTCCAACTCCGAAGAAGGCCGAAAAGGTGTATTTCACACCTTTGCGAAACGATTTGCCGGCGTCCTATCATTCCTCGATTCTCTGCGGTCCAGTGAAATCGGAGTGTGGGACGACCGGGCTGACCCTTCCCCGCTGGTCTGGGTCATGCACGGTAAGTTAACGTCATTGGGTCAGACCCCGATTCATGAGTTTCATTCCCGTGAAGCACTGCGTACAGTGACCTTTGCCCCCCTCAGTGGAACCAACAACCGCCCCGGCCTGGTCCTGGAGAGCTGGCGCAGGCTCCGTAGCTTCCGACGGTGGGAATGCGTCCGCTTCGAACTGGACATGCAGGACGACATCGCCTCCACCACCGAACTGGAATAGCGCCGCTTTCACCGCCCTGTCCTCTTGTCGTCCGACCTTATGCCCTCGGAAATTGTACGTTACGACGTCCAGCATCTATAAAGTCCAATGCCACCGCAATCCTGTCAACTCAGGGCTGTAGCTGCAAAGCCGGCATCACGGCTCGCCACTGGACATCCGGAATATATTGAACCGTGATCAACCATAATCCATTCGTTGCCCGCAGGTATCGGCTGGCAGGATTTTAGCGAGACCCGGCTCCGACCACCGACGGCCTGCACCGTACCTACGGTATCGAAGCTACCCGGCCGTATCGCCCGTGGCCTCCCTGCAGATTGAGCAGCTTTCTCAGGCTCGCAGGCGACATAATCTTCCTCTCGTTTGCTTCGGCCAACTTGTGAACGCGACTCAGCAGTTCACAGTTGGATGCCAACCGAGTCCGTTGCTGATCCCACCAGATGTTGTCTTCCAATCCGACCCGTACTCCTCCTCCGCAGGCTATGGCCAAGGAATTCATCCTAAGCTGTGAGCTCCCGATTCCTGCCATGCTCCAGATCGAATCGGGCGGGAGGTCCCTTATCATCACTCCTGCGTGGAGCAGGTCCGCCTGGGCGCATGCGATGTTGCCAAGCAGTAGGTTGAAATAATGGGGACGCTCA
>JAJYTC010000112.1 GCA_021793275.1 Deltaproteobacteria bacterium
ACATGGATGTAGGCCATGCCTCGTTTAGCCGCGATGATGGCCTTTTCGAGTTTTTCATAGTAATCCTGCATGAAGGCCGTCGAAGCTGTAGCCACATATTCGCAGTTGTGCATCATCATGATTACCGGCAGCGGCTTTGCGTCTCTTGTTTTTCCTCGAAGGACAGCGCCAACCGGGGTCGTCGATGTCCACGCGCCGTAAGGGGTTGTCGATGAGCGCTGCACTCCCGTGTTCATATAGCCTTCGTTATCGACGCAGAGGAATATCATCTGCTCGCCCCTTTCGGCAGCGCCGGATAGGGACTGGAAGCCCACGTCCGCAGCGCCTCCGTCTCCGGCAAATGCCAGCATGGTCACATCCCGGCCGATCCGGTTGTAGTAGCGGCGGACTCCTGCGAGCATCGAGGCGGTATTGGTGAGAAGCGGATGGAAGACGGGCGTTTTCGTGCCCGTAAGCCCGTTGTATCCGACTGTGCCCACTCCGGCTATACACCCCGGCGGAGTGGCAACGACCGTGTTCGGGCCCACCCTTCTCAGCGTATGCCTTATCAGGAGTTCCGAATTGCAGCCCAGACAGGCGGAGATGCCCGGGACAAAGAGATCTTCGTAATCACCCCAGGTATTGAAAAGCTCGGCCCCTGTTTTAAATTCCAGTGCCCGGGTCGTGCAGCTTTTGACACATGCGGGCTCTCCGCCGCACATGTCGCATTTCATGAGTCGACCGGTTTCGCCATTATACGTGATGCCGGCATAGGCGCAGGCAACCGTACAGAGATGGCACCCGACGCAGCTCGCATCATCAAGCCCTACGACGCCCGTTTCCTCGTCTTTTTTCAGGGCGCCGGCCGGGCAGTTCATGACGCACTGCGGTTCGCCGCACTGTCTGCACAGGGCAAGGCCGAAGGCGGCGCCGGCGGGGTCCTTTGCCACCTGTATCCGCGAATGGACAGGCTCTTGCGTCCCGCTTTTAGCCCTGGAGCAGGCCTTGACGCAGTCACCGCAGCCGTTGCACCTTTCGGGATAATACGCTATCGTATTGTAGCTTTTGCCCAAGACAATACTCCTTTTTATCGCCATAGCCGGGACATGAACAGACGTCCGTATTCGAGCGGAGAAGCAGCAAACCCTCGTTTCCTCTCACCCAGTTCAACCCGGCCGCGAATCATCCGGCAGACGATTCCCGGATCGAAGGCGGCGTTGATCGCCGCCGCCCCGATAAGCCTTCCATCCCGGAAGACGAGTTTATGATATTTAAGGGCCGCCGGCGAATAGAGCCTGTCGACCTCGCGACCATCCTCCGATTCCTCGGACAGGCTCGATCCGACCGAGAACGAACGATTTCCAAAAAAGCAGTAAGTATTCATCGCAATCCCGCCCGCATAAGGCTTGAGGGAAGGGTCCGCCGCCATATCCATGCCGGCGATCCGGCCCTGCTCCACCGCGTCGGGCACTATCCCGTTCAAAATCTTTTCTGCGCCGAGAAAACTCGCTGCCCGCGCCACATCTCCCGCTGCCCAGATATCCTGCACATTGGTGCGCATCCGCTCATCGACCAGGACACCCGCATCGGTCCTGACCGAAGAGCCTTCCAAAAAGGATATCCGCGGACGAACTCCGGTCGCCGCCAGGAGAATGTCCGCAGTAAGGTCGAGGCCGTTTTGTAACGATACCGTGCATGCGCCGCGGGCCGAAGTCACACTGGTTACGGGGTTTCCTGTGAGTATATTCACCCCGTTTTCCGTAAACACTTTCCGTATGAGGCCGGCGGCCTGCAGATCGAAATATCCCGGCAGGACCTGAGGAAGCATTTCCACCACCGTAACTTTCAACCCGGCCCTGGCCATATTCTCGGCCGCGTGCATGCCGATAAGCCCGGCCCCGAGAACGACGGCCGACCTGCCCTTTTGCATGGACGCTCGAATCCGGAGCGCGTCCTCGACGGTCCGCAGCGTGTAATACGGGCAATCCATCAGCCCGGGGATGGGAGGAAGATCGGGCGCGGCGCCGGTAGCAAGCAGAAGCTTCTCATAGGAAATTTCCCCGCCCGACTCCACGGTAACGCTCTTTTCCCCCCGATTGATGCCGGTTACCCGTGAGCCGTTTATGAATCGAATATTTCGCTTGTCGAACCAGGCTTGGTCCCTTAAAAAAATGCGGTCCTCATGGACCTTCCCGGACACCACGTAAGGGAGGATAGTCGGGGAATAGGGCCAGGCCTTTTCTGCCGAGATCATCGTTACCGTGCCGTCCCGATCGTAGAGGCGGATCGATTCAGCGGCGGAAAGGCCCGCATGGCTGCTTCCGATAATGAGATATTTCGTCCGGGACATGATCGCTCCCTCAATTCGTCTAATCGTTTTCATTGAGCCAGACGGTCTCGTCGGGGACATTCCCCTTGAGGGCCTTTCCAGTCATCTCTATGACCCTGCCGAAGTGCTCGATGGTGATGTCCGCTCCGGCGAGGCCGCCAATGAAGCTCAGGGCGGGAATTCTTCGCTCCAGCCTATAGAGCGCCGAGAGGACCTCCTGGTAGACGGGGCCTTTGTTCCACCCGAAACTTACGGAACGGTCCACGACCCCCAGGGCCTTCACTTTGGAAACGGCGTCCAGCAACGCCCGGAGTGGGAAGGGCCGGAATGTCTTTATCTTTATGAGGCCCACTTTCTCTCCGGCTTCCCGTGCGGCGTCCACCGCGTCTTTACCGGCCCCGCTCATGCTTCCTATCGTAACAATAGCGTACTCGGCATCATCGAGCCTGTACTCTTCCACGAGCGGCGCATAAGAGCGGCCGAACTTTAACGCCCATTCGCCGTGAACCTCGGAAATCACCCCCAGGGCGTTTTGCATCCCCTTGCACAGGCCCTTTCGATACCGCACAAACATGCTCGGCCCGGCTCCTCCGGCCCCTCCGGTGAGGGGATCGACGCCCATTGGCCTTTCAGGGTCGAGGGCCACGTGCCAGTTCGTGTTCTTTTCCCCCAGAAAGGCGTCCACGTCCTCCTGGTCGGGAATCTCGGCCTTCTCTACGCCGTAGGACAAATAGTTTCCGTCGTGGCAAACATTTACGGGCAGCATGACGTCCCGGTTTTCGGCAATCTTGTAGGCCATGATGATCGTGTCCATCACTTCCTGGACATTTTCGCAGTACATCTGGATCCAGCCGACTTCTTTAACGGTCATCGCGTCCTGCTGGCCGCCCCATACGCACTGAGGGGTTATGCCGTCCCGCGTCACGAGGGACATAACGATCGGGAGCCTGAGAGGAGGGGTGCGGAAATAGGGCTCGAACATGAAGGCCAGGCCTTGGCCGCAGGAGGCGGTAAATGTCCTCGCGCCGGCAAGACAGGCTCCCTGCAGGACCGATAGAACGCTGTGCTCGCCTTCCACGTCCATGAGGTCGGCCTGGATGATTCCGTCGGCGACGAATTGGGAGATATATTCGGCGAGCGAAGACTGCGGGGTGATCGGATAAACCGCTACCATATCGGGACGGGACCTGGCCACGCCCCAGGCCGCCGCTTCGTTTCCATCGCACACAATGGTCTTTGACATCGATCAATCCTCTGTTTCTTCGACCATGTTGATCGCATGATGCGGGCATTCCGCGGCACAGATGCCGCAGCCCTTGCAAATCTCCAGGTTCGCCTCGAACCAGGCGGGCATTTCCCTTATGCACTGAGTCGGACAGAAGACCCAGCAGGTGGCGCACTTGACACATCTATCCCGATCCACCACCGGTCGTTCCGCCCGCCAGTCTCCCGTTTTGAGTACACTGTACTCCGTGGCAATGGGGCAAAGATCATCGGGAATGCTGGTATGATCAAATGGCTTGTGCGCCTGCAGCTTCATCGAATCTCCTTTCCGCCGGTGTCGTAGACCCTCGTTTCCTGGTAGGCCCTGCGCGCAGCTTCCATGTTTTCTTCCAGGGCCGCATCCCGGAATGCCACCGAAGCCAGGCCGTGATTGAGCGATTCGAGCGATACGATACCCGTAGTCCTGGCGAAAGCAGCCAGCATAATAGAGTTGGTAATGGGCCGGCCCAACACCTCGAGGGCGATCCCGAAGGCGTCGCAAAACCCCGCTTTGATTACTTTTTCAGGCACCTTGAGCTCTTTCGGGGTTTTCTTCGTAGCCTGTACCCATATGCCGCCTTCTTTCATCCCGGCAAAGATATCGACCGTGGCTGGAAGGGTCGGGTCAAGGCAGACGATGCAGTCGGGATGATAGATATTGGTCAACTGGCGGATCTCCTTTTCGTCATACCTTAAAAAGGCCGCCACAGGCGCACCCCTTCGCTCGAAACCGAAGGAGGGAATCGCCTTCACGAACTTACCCTCTTCAACCAGGGCCTTGGCCAGCACTTTGGAAGCCAGCACGGCGCCCTGTCCCCCCCGGCCGTGAAATCGTATTTCGTACATCTTCTCTCCAGTATCCCTTTGAAATGATCTCAGCTACAGAGTCCGCCGCAGGTAGGAACCAGCGCCCGGTTCTATAGCGATCTTTCCGCCCTCGTAGGCAACCCTCCCGCCTTTTATGACCACCTCGGGCCAGCCTTTGAGGACTTTTCCCTCATAAAGGGAGAAATCCCCGTAGGAGAAGAGTTCGTCGCTTTTCACCGTTCGTTCCCTGTCGAGGTCGAAGATGACCAGGTCCGCGTCGCTTCCGGCCGCGATTGTGCCTTTTTGCGGATAGATGCCGAATACCCTGGCCGGATTTGCTGTGGCCTTGGTCAGAATGGTTTCAAGCGGAACACCCCGTTTGTGATAGCCTTCGGTCAGAATTGCGGACAGATGGGTCTGGAGAATGGGGTAGCCGGGCATGGCCCCGAGCATTCCCTTTTCCGCCTGCTTTATCGCCCGGTTCATGCTGACGTTATCGGTTCCGAAGGTGTAGATGGTATCGTCTTTGACCCGCTCCCAGAGGCCGTCAACATCTGCGCCCGATCTCAAGGGCGGCAGCATCTTGGCAACAAGTCCGATCTGATCGTTCTTATCGACCGAGAGGTAGGCCGAAGTGGTCTCGCCGAACGCCCTGCAAGTCCGGTCCCGGCAGATCCCGGCGAAACGGTCGGCGCCCTCTTTGGTGGAAATATGCACTATATAGAGGCGGTTACCCGCCTTTTGGGCCAAATAGCAGGCGCGCATGATCGCCTCTTCTTCCGCCATGTTCGGATGGGCGTTTGCCCAGTCGCACAGCGTACCGTTGGGCGTCTCGCGGCACACTTTGTCAAAGGCGATGTCGAGCAGGGACTGATCTTCACAGTGAACGCAAGCCGTCGCCCGATCTCCCATGGCCGCGACCTTCCTGAATCCTTCGTAAATGAAGCCGTCGGTCACGCCCGGGAATACGCCCCTGACACCCGCCATGTAGAACTTGAAGGAAGTGACGCCGAAAGTCCTGTAGTATTCCTCCATCTCCGCCATTTGAGCCTCCGTAAAAATGCTCAGATGGAAAAAGAGGTCCACCGAGGACTTTTTTTCTACGATATCGATGAGGGCTCCGAGTTGGGGAAGGTAGGACTCTCCACCGCCCATGAAGACCCCTACCGTTGTGACGCCGCCGGCAAGGGCGGCGCGTGTCTCGCTTTCGCATTCCAACGCGAAGTCATTGAAGATGCCAAGATGAATGTGAGGATCGATAGCCCCCGGAGCAACCGTCTTTCCACCTGCATCAACTGTCCTTGCGGCCTCGGGTAGTTTGTCTCCGAGCATTACGATCTTCCCGTCTTTTACTCCCACTTCGGTTTTGAAAAAACCGGCGCCGGGAATGAATACATTTCCATTGGTGACCTTAAGATCCAGCATCTGGGACTCCTTTTGGGTGTGATATCGGACACTAGCCATCCTGCCGCTCCGGGATTTCCTTCCCCTCCAATAAGAGACGAGAGTTCCGTTCACTTCTTCAAAAAGAACCGGCAGAGGGTGAAAATCAGCATCTTGCGAGCATGAATTTCAGCATTTCGAGAAGGGGTGGAACAGGATTAGGCAAAAGACGTACCACTGTGCGGACCAATAGAGATGCTGTTCTTCTCCTGTTTCGTTGGAACTAAATTTATTTAGAGAATACAATTTGTTATCAGTTAAAGAGAACTTTCTTCGAAATTTTTGATCGTCAAAAAGACCAGGAGTGCATGCGGCCCGGCCCGGTTCAGGGGAGGGTTTGTAAAGCGAACCTGTGTCTGTGAACTTTACAAACTTTACACTGAGGGATGTTTCAGTAGCATATTGAGTTGATACTTCCTTTTTTATAGCCTGCTCAAGGGATTGTCCTTGACAGTGTAAAGTTTCCCCACCCCGGACGGCGGGGTTGGATTCGAAGACCCTGAAGTGGCGAGGTTCTTATGTGCAACGGCTACGGCGTTACATCTGTCCCGGAACGCCGGGGATTATCCGGTCCTGATACTGTCAAATTCTCAAATTCGTCCTCAAATTCGTCCTTGACGGTGTAAAGTCTCACTACTACGATTGGTTGAGTTGAGATTTGGCGAACCGGCGCACATCCCCGTGAGCAATACTCCTTCTCGTGTTCGAAACCGATCCCCCGAAGTGCGGCAAATATGGATTCAAACGCACGGAAGTCCGAAGAGGTGCTGGCCCATTAAGATAAGGAGGTTGAAATGGAAGCACTCTGGCAAGAATTCATTCGCAAGCGGGCGATTCCCAAAGAAGACCTCAGACCTGCCATTTTGGATTCCTGGCAAAGGTGCATCGACTCGCATGTCAGTCCCCAGAAACCTCAGCCGCTTTGCCTGAGTGCAAAACAACTCAACCGCAGGCTGATGGACCATCGCGAGTATATCGAAGCGATACAGCCCGTCATCGAGTGCGTAAACGATCTCATCGGGGCGTCCAATTATGCGGTCTCCTTCGTTGACAAGGACGGCTTCGTTCTGAGCGTCGACGGCAAGCCTGAGCTGAAGGAACTGTTGCGAACCCTTAATTTCCGAAGCGGCGCCAACTGGAACGAACAGAACGCCGGCACGACTGCTGTCGGAATTACCCTGGTCACCGGTCAACCCAGTCACGTGTTTCACTCGGAGCATTATTGTCAGAAACTCCAGGGATTCACGTGCACCGCCGTACCCATCAGGGACCCTTTTACGGGCAAAATGGCCGGCATCCTCGACTTTGTAGCATACCTGGAAGATCATCAACCGCCGGTCATGGCTATGGTTCTCCAGATGGGGCGGTGCCTCGAACTCGAGGTGTACCGGAACCACAGGGAGCGGGACGAGCTGTTTCGTGAATGCAGTGCGCAACTGACCCTGAATGAAATGGAAAGAGGCGTAATGATTCTCGATGAACACGAGAGTATTCGGCGCGCCAATCTCAAGGCGGTAGAATATTTGGGCGTGGAAAGCGAAAATCTGTTGAATGTGAGGTTTAGTCAGCTTCCGGTTCCGAGCGACCTGAGAGACCCCGCGAAGTCGGACGGGATCTTCACGTTGAACGGCCGCAAAGTCAGGGTGGAGCGGAGGCCGCTGGTACATCAGCAGACTTGTATCGGGACCGTAGTCTTTTTTGCAAGCGTATCCGGCAAAGAAGCGAAGGAGCCAACAGGCGGCCAATTGATGAAGACCTCCCGAATGCCGATCGGCGTCTCTCCCGCCATCAGGAAGGTGCTGGACATCGCAGGCAGTGCCGCACAGTGTAGTTCAAACGTTATGATCCAGGGCGAGACGGGAACGGGCAAGGAAGTAATCGCACGCTACATTCATGAAAAGAGTGCGCGCAGGAACAAGCCGTTTATTGCCATAAACTGCGGCTCCATTCCCCGGGAGCTTTTGGGAAGTGAACTCTTTGGCTACGAACCGGGAGCTTTTACAGGCGCAGCGCAAAAGGGACATCCGAGCAAATTCGAAATCGCTAACGGCGGCACTATCCTCCTGGATGAAATTTCCGAAATGCCGATAGAATCGCAGGTCTATCTGTTGAGGGTCATCGAGGAGCGCACTGTAAACAGGCTTGGAAGCTTGCGGTCGATCCCGGTCGACATCCGCATTATTGCGACCTCGAACAAAGATTTGCAAAAGGAAGTCGAAGCCGGCCGCTTTCGTGCCGACCTGCTGTTTCGGATCAACGTCTTGCGGATCGATCTTCCCCCCCTCAGGGAGAGGAAGGAGGACATACCTCTTCTTGTGAATCATTTTTCCGAGTCGCTCACCGAGTCTCCTTCGAGCGAGCGCGCCCAGATAGAGCCAGCCGCTCTGTCCGCCCTGACAGCTTATGAATGGCCGGGAAACGTTCGGGAGCTAAGAAACACCATGGAACGCGCCATCACGATGGCCAAAGGCAACACGATACGGTTTGAAAATCTTCCAGAACATATCCAAAAGGCCCGGGTTTCTTCGGACCAGGTGCGGACAAAGAACCGAGGCTGCTACCGCGATTTCTTGAACGTCTATCACCAATACCAGGGAAATATCTCCCAAATATCAAAGGCCCTGAAGGTCTCCAGGCCGACCATATACGCCTGGCGAAAGAAACTGGGAATCGACTAACAGGTAAGGAGTTTTACGACTTACGAACCATACGAAAGCCCTCCAACCGTAAAACTGCTCATAGTTTCACGGAAGGAGAGCTTTCGTCGGATGAGTTTTTGGCTGATATTTTAATAGTGCTTCCGGTCTTGCAGCGACCGGCGGGTTTTTCAGCCCCGAATCTTTGACTCTAACTTTTCCAGAGGCCGTGCAGATTGCAGTAGCCCTTCGCAACAACCGGTCCGTCCTCCTTAACACAGAACACACCCTCCGGGGATTGGCCGGGTTTGAGGAACTGGCGATACACTTTTCCCCCGACATTCACGTCGACCCACTCTATATAATGCTTTTCTTCCATCGGATGTGGAACGCTGCCAACCTTTACCTTGATGCTTTCGCCTGTTTTTTCAACCACCGGCACATGTTTTTCCCTTGCGGCGTCCACTGTATTTTCAACAAGCAGTTTCATCGGCTTTTCACAGCAAACCAATTCTCCCCCGCCACCGTGCAGGACTTCGATTATATTTCCACACAATTCGCATTTGAAGACTTGCATCCTATCCGCCATGATCCTCTGCTCCTTTTCGATGATTAATCTTTAAAACTTCAGGCCTCTTCTTCCACTTTCGCCTTGTGCTTCGCACCGCACGTCGGGGAAAGAATTTCAATCTCTTTTTCGTCCCCTCAGGATTTTTCCCTCTTACTTAGTACAGTTCTTCTCAGGCAGATTCAAAGCATCCCCGGAGAAAATTATGATCGGCCTCCAAGAAATGCAACCCGCAAACCGTTAATCGACCTTCGGGATTCGTAAGATTCGTAAAATGAAATTATGTTTGCCTGGGTTTTTCTACCAATTCTCGCCCAACAACTCGAAGTGAGCCTGAGGATGGGCACAGGCCGGGCATGTACCGGGTGCTTCTTTGCCCGTATATAGATAGCCGCAGTTGCGGCAACGCCAGACGACCTCTTTTTCACGCTTGAAAACCCTTCCGTTCTCAAGATTGGACAACAGGTCGCGGTAGCGCTTTTCGTGCTGTTTTTCAGCCACTGAAACGAAGCCCCACAGGGCTGCAATTGCAGGAAATCCTTCTTCTTTTGCAACTGCGGCAAAGGAGGGATAGAGTTGCGTGTGTTCCTCGTGCTCTCCATTGGCGGCAGCGAGAAGATTTTCAGCCGTCGTCCCCAGCTTCCCTGCGGGATAAGTAGCCGTGATCTCCGAATCGCCTCCCTCGAGGAACTTGAAAAATCGCTTCGCGTGTTCCTTCTCCTGGTTGGCGGTTTCTTCGAAGATATCGGCTATCTGCACGTATCCTTCATTTCTTGCCACGCCTGCAAAGTAGGTGTAACGATTGCGAGCCTGGCTTTCACCGGCAAACGACTTCAACAGGTTCTGTTCGGTTCGCGTTCCCTTAATGCTGCTCATAGAGACCTTCTCCTTTTTCAATCATTGCCCGGAGCCGCGCCTTTGTTCTCAGCCCCATGGTCCATATCTCTCCGGACTGAGGACCACTGCCGTTTCATGTCTGCAGCCTTGATCTAGTTTAGAATGATTCTAAACTAATATCAACTTTAATCACCCTGTTTGAGCAAAAATTTGCTTCGACACCCTCTGGCGATCCGGGATATTTGTGGACGAGTTAAGAGGCAATAGAATGATAAAACTTGCCCCTTTGCCTGGAGCGCTTTTTGCTGTCAGGCGCCAGCCGTGGCGCTCGACTATTCTTTTGCAAATGGCAAGGCCCATGCCGGCGCCCTCGTATTCGGTTCTGCCATGCAGCCTCTGAAAGGGGGCCAGGATTCTGTCCAGGTGCCGCTCATCGAAGCCGATGCCCTTGTCCTCAACTACGATCTCAAGTTTGCCGTCGGCTGCCGCGCTCCTTATCCCGACTACCGGCTTCTCGTCTTTTTTGTGAAACTTCAGGGCGTTACCGATAAGATTTTGAAATAACTGTCCCATCTGAGTCGGGTCAGCCTGAACGACCGGCAACTCTCCGACGTGGACCTGTCCTGCGGCCCTTTCGATCATGACTTCCAGGTCCGATAGAACATCGTCGACGATTTGCTTAAGATCGACATCGACGAAGGGATCGGTTTTAGCTGTAACTCTCGAGTATTCGAGAAGCGCCTTGAGAAGGGACTGCATGCGCCGGGTTGCGCCGAGCATGCGGCGCAGATAATCATTGCCCCTTTCTCCGAGCCTGTCCATATATTCCTTGCTGAGCATGTTCCCGAAAGAGATGACTTTTCGCAGCGGCTCCTGCATGTCGTGTGAGGCAATGAAGGCAAAATCCTGCAGGGCCTGGTTGCTTTCTTCCAGCTTAGCCATGTATTTTTTTAGCTCTGCGGTTCGCTCCTCAACGCGCAGTTCCAATTCATCCTTTGATTTCCGAAGCCCCTCGATCAGCCTGATTCGCTCCATCGCCACGGCCGCCTCGTCGGCTACATTTTTCATTACCGCAAGGTCCCGGGAAGAGAAATTGAGTCGCGTCTTCGTGCCGAAAGAGAGCGTTCCAATGACGCGGCCGCCTGCTTTTAAAGGATGACAGGCAAATGCCCGAATGCCGTAGGATCGGAGTAAGTGGCTTCCGATATCCGGCCTGTTGAAAATGTCTTCGGCGATTACACGCCTGCCCTCGCGGGCAACGCAGTCGCACAGGGGGCCCCCGGAGTTCGCCCGTTCCAGCTCCCTGGCTTCCTGCTCCGAAATCCCGCCGTAGGCATTGAGGTGGAATTTGCCTGTATTCTCATCGAGCAGGAAATTGAAAAAAACATGACAATCCAGATGGGCCATGACCTTGCGGCAAAGCTCATCGACTATGCCCTGCGGATTTTCCGAGGTCAGTAAATTGCCGGCAGTCTCCGAGAGCAGCCGAAACTCCGCTTCGCTGCGGCGCAGTTCGTCCTCCATCTTCTTGCGCCCGGTTACGTCCAGAACCAGCGAGAGAATCGACCTGAATTTGCCCGAATCATCCAGGAGCGATGAGTTGTACCACTCACAGTGAACGAGTGTTCCGTCCTTGCGGTAGTTGCGGTTGACGGAAAAGCGATTTTTGTTGGTCCCGGTCGTAAGATCCAGTGAGACTTCGGCTACTTGAACTTTGTCCTCCTCGTATACCCACCTAAAATCTTCCATACGCTTTCCGAGCACCTCTTCGGCGCGCCAGCCGAAGAGGTGTTCGGCTTCACCGGACCATCGAATAAGCCGCATATCCGGGCCCCATTCGATCACCGCAAGAGGGGAATAATCCACGTGATAGCTGAGCCGCTGAGAGAGTTCGCGAAGTTCTTCTTCCATCCGCTTGCGCTCGGTAATTGCATCAAAGACCATGAAGAAGTGCTTTTTTCCCGTGCTGTAGACCGAAACCGAAAACCAATGGCCAAGAGCTTCGATATAGGTTTCCAAGCGTTCCGGGATATCGGTATTAACGACCCTTCCGCAAGTCTCGAACAACTCCGGGTTGGCATTCCTTATGCCCGGAATTACTTCGGAAGCTTTCCTGCCGATAACGTCCCCGAGGCCAGTGAGTCTTTCAAAGCCTGCGTTCACCCTCAAGTAGACGAAGTCTGCGGGATCGTTTTCTTCAAAGATCATTCGGCAGTGTACGACACCGTTCAGGATATGGTCGAACAAGGAGCGAAACTGTTTTTCGCTTATTCGCCGATTGAACTCTTCGTCGTGAGGCAGGCTGGTTTGAGGGGGTTGCTTTAATGGGCTCATTTTTTGATCCAATCGGAAGGCTTGCAGCCGGTATTGCGTGGGGGTGCGGGGGCGCGGCTCCCCGCGCTTTTGCCATTCGCGTTTTTTAATGATACACGGTAAGTCAATAGCATTTGGCCCCGGCGGGCCGCTTAACCGAAGACTTCAAGAATGTTAAGGGAGGCCTTTCTTGCGGTTTCTTCGGTCAATTCATCAACAGGGCCGAAACGGAGCGCCCTGGTTGGGCAGACCCGCACACAGGCGGGTTGCTGCCTGGCCTCGATTCTTTCCAGACAGAAATCACACTTGGCCATTGTGTCTTTTTCGGGAAACCGGGGGGCGCCGAAAGGACAGGCCGACTCGCAACTGCGGCAGCCCATGCAAAGGTCTCGATTGAATGTAACGATGCCGTCCAGATCTCTTTTTTGCAGACTCCCGGCAGGGCAAACCGTCACGCAGGGAGCGTCTGCGCAATGGAGACAGGACAGGGAGAAAAAAGAAAGCGTGGGCGGAGCGGTCCCGGGATTTTCAAAACCGATCACATGCCGAAAAGCATGGGCCGCATCCGGCAGGTCTTTTTCATCGAGGCAGGCCACGACGCAGGCCATGCAGCCGGAACAACGGGCGAGGTCAAACGCAAAGGCTAACTGCACGGGGCTGATCCTCCTCTTTATATCGATTTTTCCACCTTACACAGCAACGATTTAAAACCCGGAAATCCGGAAATGGGATCCAGATAATCGGGTTCAAAAAGTGTGTTGATCTCGGGATCCCGATAACCATGATAGATATTAATGACGCCGCGGGAAACGATTTGCGTAATGTTTGCCTTGACCTCGATGGAATTCCTCGGGGTGGACAGGCGTACGGTATCCCCTTGAGCTATATCCCTATTGGCAGCGTCCTCGGGATTGATATCCAGCATGGGTTCGGGCCGAAGCCCATTTGTCCAGGGAAGCCGAAAGGTGCGGGAGTGCACAAACATGGGCAACCTGGCGCCGGTTGTCAGAATGAGCGGAAAATCCTTTAGCAGTTCAGGCCTGCCGACAGGGCCTAGTTCCGGCTCCTTATAGGCAGGGAGCGGGTCCAGGCCGAATTCCCTCAATACGGTCGAGGCAAATTCCATCTTGCCCGACGGCGTTGGAAAGCCGGATTTTTCATACTTTCGAAAAGGGACCTGCGGAATATCTTTAAGGCTTAAACCTCCGGGATGCTGTTTCAACTTCTCGACGGTAAGTCCGGTTGGTTCGAGGATCCAGTCCACATTGGCCTCATAGCCCCGCGTAAGCAAAGCATCTTCCGGAGCAATCCGCCTGGCCAGATCGAAAATGATCGTGGCATCCGGGCGGGAATCCCCCAACGGTTCAATAACCGGCGTGGTCCAGATGACAAATTTTTCCGGATAAAATTTGAGTTCGCTTCTTTCAAAAGAGGTGCAGGCGGGTAGTATGAGATCGGCCGCTTTGCAGGTGTCAGTCATGAACAGTTCCACCTGGAGAAAAAAATCGAGCTTTTTCAGGCTTTCATACATGAAATCGCAACCGGGCCACATACGGTGATTCAAACCAAACCCGACTACCGAACGTATAGGGTAGGGAGTTTCAGTCTGAATTTGGAAGGGAAGATGCATCGCCTGGGCCTCAGCGATTACCCGGCTCCAAACCGGAAATCTTTCGACCCCCATCCTCGGCGCCATTTCAGACCAGGGACGGGATTGCTCGTATTCATGCTCGCGGGTCGAAGGCGGCCCGGGGACATAGAGATACGCGGGCGGGCGCACATAATTTCCGCCTCGAACGTCGAAATTGCCCGTAAGTCCAATGAGGGCGGTCAAAGCGCGGTGATTTTGTACGCCGTTTGTATGGTGGACCGTGGGACTGGCGCTGGTCTGCAAAGCTGCGGGCCTGGTTTTGGCGTACAGCCGGGCGGCCTGGCGTGTGAGGTGCGCAGGGACCCCGGTAATCGCCTCGGTTCGCTCCAGAGAAAAATTGCCTGCGTATTTTTTGAAATCATCGAATCCGAGGGTCCAGTTCTCGACAAAGTCCCGGTCATAGAGTTCTTCTTCGATGATAACGTTGGCCATGCCCAGGGCCAGCGCCCCCGAGGTTCCGGGTCGAATTCGCAGGTGAACGTCAGCATGCCGCGTAAGCGGGGTAACAAGAGGTCCCACCTCGATGATTTTAAGACCGCGGTCTCTCGCGTCGAGCAGTCTTCTCACCATCGAAGTGTTGGAATAGAAGGGATTGGCGCTCCAGACAAGAAGACATTTTGCATTTCCCAGATCAGGGCGGCCGAAACAGCCGTAATTCAACTTTGCAGCTAAAAAGGCCGCCGTGGAGCAGGTGCTCGATTCCGTGCAGTAGTTGGGAGAGCCAAAGCTGTGAGCAAGACGCTTCAAAAAGGGCCTCATCCACTTGGGGTAGCCGGCAAAGAAGGCCACAGACTCGGCGCCCGACTCCTCCTTTATGGAGTTAAGCCTCTGTGCCGCAATATCCAGGGCCTCTTCCCAGGATATGGGCCAGAATTCTCCGGAGCCTTTTTCTCCGGTCCTAAGCAGAGGTGTCCTCAAACGATCTTTATGATAGATATACTGGCGACTTGCGGCCCCCTTCGCACATAGAGTGCCGCCATTGTGAGGGTTATCGGAGCCCTCCACCTTTATGACCACGCCGTCCCTTACATAAGCATCGATACCGCAATGGGAAAGTGGATTACAAATGGCGCAGATGGTCTTTCGAAGCTCGATCCCGCCGCCCACTGGAGACGCTTTGCAGTTTCGAAGCGCTGCGGCATCGGGTCCAGCGTTACTAAAGGCGCCTGAATCTCTATTCATCCCAATCCGCCTTTCTTTTCGTGCTCTGCGAATTCAAGTTTTTATTCGCCGAATATATCACTTTCTCTCCCCGGACGCATTTTACTTCGATCTTGCAGTGGTGAGGAGGGGGTAGTGGTCGATAGAGATCGTGGCACGGGATTCCTGGTGTCTGTCGATTCCTCCCGCCCCGTATGCTGTTATTGCTGAAAAAACAGCGCTTTTTTTATTCTCTCTTTCCGGATTTATTTGATTTAATTGATTTTTTAGGATTTGGAGGCGAAAAATAACAGCGGATAACAGCATGAGATAACAGCCGGATAACAGCATGGTA